>DAIDGR010000062.1 GCA_027452265.1 Caulobacteraceae bacterium | reverse complement strand
CCGCCGTCGTCCTGCCCGTCAGACGCCCCAGGCCGTCATAGCCAAGGCTCGCCAGCAGACCCGGACCCGACCCCGCCCCGTTCACCTCGATCGCGGTCATGGCGTTCAGGGCGTCATAGACCTAGCCCGCCGTCAAGGCGTGGCTCGCGGCGTCCGGCCTGGTCAGGCCGGACGGCGAGGCGGGCGTCACCGGCCATGGCCGCGGTCTGTCCGGACCTGAGCCGCTGATCGAAAGGGGGTGGTGCCCAGGAAAGGACTCGAACCTTCACGGCCGTTAAGCCACTGGCACCTGAAGCCAGCGCGTCTACCAATTCCGCCACCTGGGCCCCGGGCGAGGCCGTCTCAAAACGACAGCCTCGGCGCGAGGCGCGGAGCGATAGGGCGCCGTCCGCGCCGCGTCAACACGCTCACCCCGATCAACCGCCGATCTTCCGCTCAAAGGGCCGGAGCCTTGGCCGCCGCGATGCGTTGCGTCGCGCCCGCGCCTCCTCTATCGCTCGCCCCGGTCCTGGCGACGATCCCGCCCGGCTTCTTCGCGATCCAAGGATGACGGCGAACATGCCTCCTCAGATGCAACCCCTCGCAGCCGTGTTCGGCGGCTCTGGTTTTGTTGGCGGACAGACGGTCCGGGCTCTGGCGAGAGCCGGCTATCGGGTGCGGGTGGCCGTGCGCCATCCCGGCAAGGGCTATCGCCTGCGGATGCTGGGGGATGTGGGCCAGATCGAGGTGGTTCAGGCCAATCTGCGCGACGAGGCGTCGGTCGCCCGGGCTCTCGACGGGGCCAGCGTGTGCGTCAACGCGGTGGCCGTTCTCTATTCCTCTGGCCGGCAGAGCTTCCAGGCCCTGCATGTGGACGGGGCGGCGCGGCTGGCGCGGCTGGCCAAGGCCGCCGGCGTGGAGCGCTTCGTGCAGATCTCCGCCCTTGGCGCGGATGCGACCTCGGCCTCGGCCTATGCCCGCACCAAGGCGGAGGGCGAAGCGGCCGTGCGCGCCGAGCTTCCCCAGACGAGCATCCTGCGACCTTCGGTGATCTTTGGGCCCGAGGACGCCTTCTTCAATCGCTTCGCCGCCATGGCCGCCGTCGCCCCGGCCCTGCCTCTGATCGGCGGAGGGGTGAACCTGATGCAGCCTGTCTATGTGGCCGATGTCGCCCTGGCCGTGGTCGCGGCCCTGACCCGCCCGGACGCGTCGGGACAGACCTTCGACGTCGCCGGCCCCCGGGCCTACAGCTTCAAGGCGCTGATGGAGCTGATGCTGGCGGTCATCCAGCGCAAGCGCCTGCTCGTGCCGGTCCCGTTCGCCGCCGCCCAGGGCCTGGGCCTCGCGGGCGACCTCATGGCCGCCCTTGGCCTGCCGCCGCCCCTGACCACGGATCAGATCAAACTGTTGCAGACCGACAATGTCGCCGCCCCGCGCGGACGCGGCCTGGCTCAGCTTGGCCTCACGCCGCGCGCCCTGGAGCCGATCCTGCCGACCTATCTGTATCGTTTCCGCCCTGATGGGCAGTATGCCGACGCCGGCATCCTCGACGCCGCCTGAGCGCACCGAGAACCCGACGCGCAGAGCGGACCTGCGACCTGGCGTTGCGGGCCGGCTTTGCGCTCTGGCCAGCGCCTGATAGTGACAGCGCCGCAATTGAGGCGGCGCGCCCGCGCGTCGCGGTCCTGGGGAGCGTGATCGTCGATGGACAATGAACTGGGCCTGCCCAAGGGCGCCTTGATGGCCGGAAAGCGCGGCCTCGTGACCGGCGTCGCCAACCGCAACTCGATCGCCTGGGGCATCGCCGCCCAGATCGCGGCCCAGGGGGGCGAGGTGGCGCTGGCCTATATGGAGTCCAACGAAAAGCGGGTCCGGCCCCTGGGGGAAACCATCGGCGCCCCCCTCTATGTTCCGCTCGATGTCGGCAGCGACGCGTCCGTGGACGCCGCCTTCGCCACCCTGGCGCAAACCTGGGACGGGATCGACTTCCTGGTCCACTCGATCGCCTTCGCCGGCCGCGATCAGATCTCCGGCTCCTTCGTCGAGAACTGCACGCGGGAGGGTTTCGCCCAGGCCCTGGACATTTCGGTCTATAGCTTCGTCGACTGCGCCCGCCGGGCGGCGGCGATGATGCGGCCGGGCGGGTCGATCATCACCATGACCTATCTGGGGGCCGAGCGGGCGATCCCCAACTACAACACCATGGGCGTGGCCAAGGCCGCGCTGGAGGCGGCGATGCGCTATGTCGCCCGCGATCTTGGCCCCAAGGGCATCCGCGTCAACGCGATCTCGGCCGGCGCCATGCGCACCCTGTCCCTGGCCGGAATCTCCGGCGGCCGCTCCATGCTTGCCCAGGGCCGACGTCTCAGCGCCCTGAAGGAAGACACCAGCATGGAAGGCGTGGCCGGCTGCGCGCTCTGGCTGCTCTCCGAACTGGGCCGCTCGACCACCGGAGAGGTTGTACATGTGGACGCCGGCTTCCACATGATGGGTCTGCCTTCGGACGAGGAGACCGACGCGTCATGACCCGGATGCCCGCCGCCGCGTCGGAGGTTCGCCTCGATGTTGTCGTGGTGGGCGCCGGGATGGCGGGGGCGACCCTGGCCCTGGCCCTCGCCCAGGGCGGGCTGGAGGTCGGCCTCATCGACCAGACCGCCTTTGAGGACATGGTCGCCCCGACCTTCGACGGCCGGGCCAGCGCCATCTCCTTTGCCGCCTTTCGCCAGTGGCGGGCCCTGGGCGCGGCCGAGGGGATCGCCCCGCACGCCCAACCCATCGCCCAGATCCTGGTGACCGACGGCGCCAGGCCCGGCGCCGCCTCGCGTCCCGCCGCCGGCGCCTGGCTGCGCTTCGACTCCGACGAGATCGCCGACCGCTCCGAGGGCGAGCCGCTGGGCTATCTGATCGAGAACCGCCATATCCGCGCCGGACTGGCCGCGGCGGTGCGCCGCACGGCGGTTCGCGTGGAGGCGCCCACGCGGATCCTCTCCGTCGAGCGGGAGCCGGGGCGGGTCACGATCCGCCTCGCCGATGGCGTGGTCCTGGTCGCGCCCCTGGTCGTGGCCGCCGATGGTCGCGGATCGCGCCTGCGCCAGGAGGCCGGCATCGGCGTCGTCGCCTGGCCCTATGGCGAGACCGGCGTCGTCGCCACCATCGGCCTTGAGCGCGACCATCACGGCGTCGCCTATGAGCATTTTCTGCCCTCCGGTCCCTTCGCGATCCTTCCCCTGACCGAGCGCCGCGCCAGCCTCGTCTGGACGGAGCGCGCGGCCCGGGCGGACGCTCTCGTGGCCTGCCCGATCGAGGCGTTCGAGGCGCATCTGCGCCGTCGCTTCGGCGATTTCCTCGGCGCGCTCACCGTCCAGGGCCCGCGCTTTGCCTATCCGCTTGGCCTGCAGGTGGCCGACCGCACGACGGCGCCGCGTCTGGCCCTGATCGGCGATGCGGCCCACGCGGTTCACCCGATCGCCGGCCAGGGGCTCAATCTGGGCCTCAAGGACGTGGCCGCCCTGGCCCAGGTCCTGATCGAGGCGGCCCGCCGGGGCGAGGATCTGGGCGGCGAGGGCGTTCTCGAGCGCTATGCCCGCTGGCGGAGCGTCGACACCATGGGCCTGGCCGTGGCCACCGACGCCTTTGTCCGCCTGTTCGGCAACAACCATCCCGCCTTGCGGGCGGCGCGTGATCTGGGCCTCGCCCTGGTCAACCGCATCGGGCCGGCCCGGCGTCTCTTCATGATGGAGGCCGGGGGCGCGACGGGAGATCTTCCGCGTCTGCTCCGCGGCGAGGTCAGCTGAGCCCTCCAGACGCGGTCGCCAGCCGGTCCGAACGATCCCCTCAAGACTGGCCCTCAGGCCGGGAGGTATAAGGCGACGCCACCCGTCAGGCCCCGGTCCAGGGCAGGCGCAACGCGAACTCCGAGCCGGTCGGCCCGGTTCGCGCCAGGGTCAGGTCCCCGCCATGGCCCTTGGCCAGGTCGCGGGCGATGGCGAGGCCGAGGCCCGCCCCCTCCGCCCGGCCCGATCCGGCGAAGGGCTGGAAGAGGCGCTCGCGCACGCGATCCGGCAGGCCGGGTCCGTTGTCGGCGATGCGCAGCAGGGTCTCGGTCGGCGAGACGACAAGGTCGACGCGCACGCGCCCCGGGGCGGTCCGGTCGGGCTGGGCCTCGATCGCCTCGCGGGCGTTGCGCAGAAGGTTGGCGAGGATGCGGTAGAGATGCTCGGGATCCGCCTGAACCTCGGCGTCCGCGGCGATCTCCGTCTCCAGACGCACCCCCTGGGGCGACAAACCCGCATCCAGGGCCGCCTCCTCCAGAACCGGGGCGAGGCGCAGGATCCGCGTCTCGGGAGGCGCCTCCTCGCTCTTGCCGAAGGCCAGCACGTTGGAAGCCAGACGGATCGCCCGGTCGAGGGCCCGCTCCAGGCGCGGCAGGGTCTGGGCCACCTGGGGATCTCCTGAGCCCGCCAGGCGCTCGGACGCCATCTGGGCGCTGGTCAGCATGTTGCGCAGGTCGTGATTGATCCGGGCGACCGCCTCGCCCAGGGCGGCCAGGCGCGCCCGCGAGGCGAGGGCCGCGCGCAGATCGGCCTGCATCCGCTCCAGCTCCGCCTCGGCCCGGCCGATCTCGTCATGGCGTCCCGAGGGCTGGATCGAGGCGCGCGGATCGGACGGATCGGCCCGGAACCGCTCCATCGCCCGGGTGATCCGCTGCATCGGCCGAACCAGGAACAGGGCCAGGGCGACGAACACCACGGTTCCGGCCAGGAGCGAGGTCAAGAGCGCGCCCAGGGCAAGGCGGCCGAGCTGGTCGAACAGCTCCTTGCGCAGCGGGGCGTCCGGCAGGACCACCTCGACGAAGGCGCCCGGGCGGAAGCGCGGCTTGGCCATCACCCGCACCATGCGGTCGCCGCCGCGCGTGAGGGTCTCCAGCGGCGCTTCCCAGGAGAGCGGCCCGCCATCGCGCAGGTCCAGAAGATAGGGCGTGCGGGCCAGGCGCGGGGCCTGCAGGATCAGCCGCCGCTCGCCCCGGATCTGATAGGCCACCGAAACCACCCCGGCATTGGCCAGAAGGTCGTTGCGCATCCGGTCGGTGACCACCCCGCCGGGCGCGGTCTCCTCCACCAGGGTCGCCAGCTCCGCCGCGCGCAGACGGTCGAGAAGCCAGGCCTGCTCGTCCGCCGCCAGGCTCGGGGGAAGGATCAGAAGATTGGCCACCACCACCATGGCCATGGTCAGCAGCAGCAGGCGGAAGGAGAGGCCCTGCAGCCAAAGCAGGACACGGCCGGGCGGCCCCCGGCTCTCCAGCTCTGGGCGCTCGGGAGCCTCGTGCGGGAGCGCGGCGTCCGCCATGGGGTGGAGTTAACCGAAAAGGAGCGCGACGGCCAATCTCGCCTCAGCCGGCCCCGACCGCATCGTCCAGCCGGGCGAACCCGTCAGCCCTCAGGCGCGCCGCGAGATCGCGCTTGAGGCGCGCAATCAGGCCGGGCCCGGCATAGGCGAGCGCGGTGTAGAGCTGCACCGCCCGCGCGCCGGCGCGGATCTTGGCGTAGGCCTCGGCTCCCGAAGCCACCCCTCCGGCTCCGATCAGGGCCAGACGCCCGCCGGCATGGCGGTGGATGTCGCGCAACAGGGCTGTGGACGGGCCGAACAGGGGGGCGCCGGACAGGCCGCCGCTCTCGCCCCGCGCCGGGCTGACGAGGCTGGCCGGCCGCGCGATCGTCGTGTTGCTGACGATCAGACCCTCCAGGCCGTGGGCCAGGGCGGCCTCGACGATATCGCGCACCTCCGCCTCGGCCAGGTCGGGGGCGATCTTGAGGAAGACCGGGCGCGGGCCGTGGCGCGCGGTCAAGGGCGCCCGGGCGGCGGCCACCGCGCCGAGCAGCGCCTCCAGGGCTGATTTCGCCTGCAGATCGCGAAGGCCGGGCGTGTTGGGCGAGGAGATGTTGAGGGTGAAATAGTCGGCCAGGGGCCAGAGCGCGGTCAGGCCCGCCACATAGTCGGCCGCGCGGTCGGGCGAGTCCTTGTTGGCGCCGACATTGGCCCCGATCGGCCCCGCCCGCCGCGTGGGAAGCCGGCGAAGGCGGGCGGCGAAGGCCTCCAGCCCCTGATTGTTGAAGCCCATGCGGTTGATCACCGCCGCGTCGGCGGGAAGGCGGAACAGGCGGGGCCGCGGATTGCCCGGCTGGGGCCGGGGCGTCACCGTCCCGCACTCCACCAGGCCAAAGCCCAGGGCCAGGAGGCCCAGCGGCGCCTCGGCGTTCTTGTCGAAGCCCGCGGCCAGGCCGAACGGATTGCGAAGCCTCAGCCCGGCCAGATCGATGGCCAGGGCGGGATCGTCGGGCGCCCCGCCGCGTGGACCAAGGCCCAGGGCCAGGGCGCGCACGGTCAGGCGATGGGCCGTCTCGGGGTCAAGGCGCCTCAGGAGGGCGGCGGCGAGGTCGTGCAGCGCGCTCATGGTCCGAGGGGTCCAAGATCCGGCGTTCCGTCCTCACCCAGCGGCGCGGCGCGGACCTCGCGCACCAGAGAGACCGGGAGCGGGCCATAGAGATGCGGAAACAGCGCGCCGCCTCGGGACGGCTCCCAGACCAGGGCCTCGCCCAGGCTCTCGGCCTCCACGGTGAGGACCACCAGATCGGTCTGGCCGGCAAAATGCCGCCGCGCGGTCTCCCGCGCCTGGTCGGCCGCCGAGAAATGGATGAAGCCGTCGGCGAGATCGAGCGCCGATCCGGCATAGACGCCAGCGGCCTCGCTGCGCACCCAGTCCGCGCGCGGCAGGATCTTGTATATCGCGGTCAGGCGCGGTCTCCGGGTCCGGTCGCCTGGGGCCTCGGCGCAGGGCCGGGGGGCGTCTCCATGGCCGGGTCGAATCGTCCCTCCAGCCACGGGTCCTCGGGCGTTGTGAGATTGATCACCGCCGCCGAGGCGGTGGGGAAGCCGCGCGACACGGTCTCCAGGCCCACGCCCCGCCCCCGCGCCAGGAGAAGCTGCGCCAGCTCCTGCAGGCCGGGATTGTGGGCCACCACCAGCACGGTCCGGGCCTCGCCGCTCTCGCGCTCCACCGCGGCCAGAATGTCCTCGGGCATGGCGTCGTAGAGGGCCTCGTCCTCCACCACCGGCGCCGTCGGCAGGCGAGGCGCCGCCGCCGCCCAGGTTTCCCGCGTCCGCCGGGCCGGCGAGACGAGCACCAGATCCGGCGCGAACCCACGCGCCGCAAGCCAATCTCCGGCGGACTCGGCCTGGATGCGGCCCTGGCTGTCCAGAGCGCGCTCGCGATCCTCCGCCCCGGCGGCGCGGGGCAGGGCCACGGCGTGGCGCAGCAGGATCAGCCGGTTCACGATGGGCTCTCCGTTTCGGCCGCCAATCGGGCCTGACGCCCCGAATGCCCAGAGTGGACGCGCAAGGTCAACGCCAAGCCCTATGCGGTCGCGCCCTCGTCGCGCAGACGCACGATCAGAGACTGACTGGCGGAGGCCAGAAGACGGCCGTCCTGGCTGAACAGGCGCATGGCGCCGTGGGCGAGGCCCCGGGCCATGCCCACGATGGAAATGTCGCACAGGACCCAGGGCGTCTCGACGATCTGGATGATGCGCAGGGTGTTGTCGAGGCTGTTGCCGCCGGCGTTGCGCCCCAGGGCCGTGCCCAGCGCCGAGGGCACGTGGTCGGCCATGATGGCGAGCATCCCCGAATCCAGGGCGTGGCCTTCGCGCGAGCGGACCCAGAGGACCAGACGGCCATCGGCGCTCGGCCCCTCGCGGGTGCGGCGGTCATGGGCGCCATGGGCGATCCGGACCTCCAGGCGGGCGTGCAGGTCCTCCGAATCGTCTCGCCAGCGCTCGGTCTCCGGGCACTCCTGCGGCGGCGGAACGGGTGGGGGGCTGGCCCATTGCCGCGGCGCCTCCTCGCTGCGCGACCCGAGCGCGGCGTTGACCGTCAGGATCTCGGTCCCGCCCACATGGGCGACCACCCGCGCCTGGCTGGTGGAGCGGCCGGCGGCGGCGACGCGGACGTCGAAATCCACCACCGAGGGGGGCCTGGCATAGGAGAGATACTGCGCCGTCGCCCAGATCACGGGCCGCTCGCAGGTCCGCTCCATGGCCGTCACCGCGGCGGCCATGCCGATCCCGCCAAACATGAAGCTGCGCCCCGGCGGACCGACGCAAAGGCCCTCATGCAGGGGCAGAAACCAGCGGGTTGGATTGTGCGTCGCCTTCAGATCGAAGAAGGGGGAGACGGCGGATACGGGGGATGAAGTCATGGCCGCTCCTATAATAGCAGAGCCGAACGAGGGTGAAGCGGCCCTCGGCGCGCGTCTCGACGCCCTGGGATCGTCCCGGCGGCTATGGATGTTGATCGGGCTGATCTCGCTCGGCGGCGTGTTCGAATTCTACGACCTGATGATGACGGCCTATGTCTCGCCGGGCCTCGTCAAGGCGGGCCTGTTCCACCTCGGGCAGGCCGGGCTGTTTGGCCAGTCGGATCAGGCGAGCTTCGCCTCGGCCACATTTCTCGGTTTCTTCGTCGGCGCCCTGTTCGTGGCCCGCGTCGCCGACCGGTTTGGCCGGCGCAGCGTCTTCACCTTCGCCCTGATCTCCTACGCCCTGGCCACCCTCGTCATGGCCACGCGCCAGACCGCCGTGGGCATTGATCTGTGGCGAATGATCTCGGGCGTCGGCATGGGGGTCGAGCTCGTCACCATCGACGCCTATGTCAGCGAGCTGGCGCCGGCGCGGTTGCGCGGACGGGCCTTCGCCCTGAACCAGGCGGTGCAGTTCTGCGCCGTGCCGATCGTGGCCGGGCTCGCCTGGCTCCTGATCCCCAGGACGCCCCTGGGCGTGGCCGGCTGGCGTTGGGTGATGGCCATCGGCGCGATCGGGGCCCTGGCGGCCTGGGCGATCCGCGCCCGCCTGCCGGAGTCGCCGCGCTGGCTCGCCCGCCAGGGCCGGCTGGCGGAGGCCGAGGCAATCATCGCCGGCCTGGAGGGCGCGGGGCCCGCGCCGCCGCGGCGCGTGGATCGGTCCCCCTCGACCCCACTGGCGCGACGGAGTGAGACGCGGGAGGGCGAGACGGGGGCGGGCGAGGCGCGGTTGGGCGAGATCTTCGCCCCGCCCTATCGTCGGCGGACCCTGATGCTGGTGGTTTTCAACATCGCCCAGGCGATCGGCTTCTATGGCTTTGGCAACTGGGCGCCGACCCTGATCGCATCCCGAGGCCATTCGGTGGTGTCGAGCCTGGCCTATGCCGCAGCCATCGCGCTTGCCTTCCCGTTGTCGCCCCTGCTGGGCGTCCTGCTCGCCGACCGGTTCGAACGCAAGCACCTGATCATGGCCGCCGCCCTGATCACCGCGACCGCCGGCCTCGCCTTCAGCCACCAGAGCGCGCCCGCGACGATCATCGCCCTGGGCGTCGTGCTCACCGCGTCGAACAATCTCTTGTCCTTCGCCTATCACGCCTATCAGGCGGAGCTGTACCCCACCGAGATCCGGGCTGCGGCCGTGGGCTTCGTCTATGCCTGGAGCCGGCTCTCCACCGTGGCTTCAAGCTATATCATCGCCGCCCTGTTGCAGGGCTTCGGAGCGGGCGGGGTGTTCGCCTTCATCGCCGGCGCCATGGCCGTGGTGGTCGCGTCGGTCGGCCTGTTCGGCCCGCGCACCTCCCGCCTCAACCTCGACCGGACGTCGCATTAGACCCAAGGCGCGTTGCCCTCAGGCGTGAGATGGATCGCGCGCGAGACGACGGAATCGCCCCTGGCGCGACTCCACGTCCCGACAGGAAAGACGGGGCGCCAGGAACGAAGAGGCGGGGATCAGTCGCCCGTGCGCTCTTCGGTGCGGTCCTCCCGGGCGCCGCCGGTCCGCTCGGCGATACGGGCCGACTTTCCGCGACGGTCGCGCAGATAATAGAGCTTGGCCCGGCGCACGGCGCCGCGGCGGCGCACTTCGATCGATTCGATCATCGGCGAGAGCACCGGGAAGACCCGCTCGACGCCTTCGCCAAAGCTGATCTTGCGCACAGTGAAGCTTTCCTGGACCCCGCGACCGGAGCGGGCGATCACCACGCCCTCATAGGCCTGAACGCGCTCGCGCTCGCCTTCCTTGATGCGCACATTGACGCGCACCGTATCGCCCGGCTGGAAGGCGGGGATGGTCTTGCCCTCAGTCAGGCGGGCGGCCTCTTCGGCCTCAAGCTGCTCGATCACGTTCATTGTCGTCTCGTCCTTGTCTTCGGGCTTTACTCGCCCTTTGCCTGTGAGTTGGCGAGATACGCCGCCCAGAGATCCGGGCGCCTCTCCCGCGTGGCCGCCTCCCGCGCCTCCCTGCGCCACCGGGCGACCTTGGCGTGGTCGCCGGAGAGCAGAACGGGGGGGATGTCGCGACCCTCGAAACTCCGCGGTCTGGTGTACTGCGGATGTTCGAGCAGTCCGTCTTCGAAACTCTCCTCCCTGAGGCTGTCGGCCTCGCCCAGCACGCCGGGCAGGAGCCTGACACAGGCCTCGATCGTCGTCAGAGCCGCCGCCTCGCCTCCGGCGAGAACCGCGTCCCCGACGCTGACCTCCTCAAAGTCCCGGGCGTCGAGAAAGCGCTGGTCCACGCCTTCAAAGCGTCCGCACAGAACGATCAGCCCCTCGGCCCTGGCCCAGGTCTTGACCTCGGCCTGTCGAAGAGGCCGGCCCCGCGCGCTCATATAGAGTCTGGGGCGGCGCTCGTCCTGAAGACTGTCGAACGCCTCGGCGAGAATGTCGGCCCGCATCACCTGACCAGGGCCGCCGCCCGCCGGGGCGTCGTCGAGAAAGCCGCGCTTATCCTTGGAAAAGGCGCGGATGTCCACCGTTTCGAGCGACCACAGGCCCTTCTCCCGCCAGGCGGCGCCGATCAGCGACACGCCCAGCGGGCCTGGAAAGGCCTCGGGACACATGGTCAGGACGCTCACCCGGTAGGTCATGGGCGAGCCATAGAGCATCAGGGGCCCGGCCGGGAGGCCTCTGGCGATCCGCCATCAGCCCCCCGCCCCCCCATCAGCCCCCCGCGCCCTCTGGGCTCCGCGCCGCTCGCCCTAGAGGCGCTCGACGATGGTCACGTTGGACAGGCCGCCGCCCTCGCACATGGTCTGCAGACCATAGCGCTTGCCCCGGGCGCGCAGGGCGTGGACCAGGGTCGCCATCAACTTGGTCCCCGAGGCGCCCAGCGGATGGCCGAGCGCGATCGCCCCGCCATTGACATTGAGGCGCTCGGGATCGGCGCCGGTTTCCTTCAGCCAGGCCAGGGGCACCGAGGCGAAGGCCTCGTTGACTTCAAAGAGATCGATGTCGTCGATCTTCATTCCGGTCTTGGCCAGGGCGCGCTTGGTGCCCGGGATCGGGGCTTCGAGCATGATCACCGGGTCGCCGCCGACCACGGTCATGTGGTGGATGCGGGCCAGGGGCTCGACGCCCAGGCGCTTGAGGCCGGCCTCGTTGACCACCATCACCCCCGAGGCGCCGTCGCAGATCTGGCTCGAGGTCGCCGCCGTCAGCCGGCCGTCCTCGCGCAGCAGCTTCACCCCCCTGATCGACTCCAGGGTCGAGTCGAAGCGGATGCCTTCGTCCACCGTATGCAGGCTCTTGGCGCCGTCCTCGTCGACCACCTCGATCGGAACGATCTCGGCCTTGAACGCGCCGGACTGGGTCGCGGCCACGGCCCGCTGGGTGGTCAGGTAGGCGAAGGCGTCGAGCTCGTCCTTGGTCAGGCCGTACTTGGCCGCCATCATCTCCGCGCCCATGAACTGGCTGAACTGGATGTTGGGATAGCGCTCCTTCTGACGCGGGCTCATCGGCGAGCCGAGGCCGTTCTGCGCCGGCAGGATCACCGGGGTGCCCATCGGCACGCGGGTCATGCTCTCCACGCCCGCGGCGATGACGATATCCTGCGCCCCGCTCATCACCGCCTGGGCCGCGAAGTGCAGAGCCTGCTGGGAGGAGCCGCACTGCCGATCGACGCTGGTGGCCGGCACGCTTTCGGGGAGGCCGGCGGCCAGCACCGCGCCGCGCGCGACATTGTTGCCCTGCTCGCCGGCCTGGCCGACGCAGCCCATGATCACATCCTCGATGGAGTCCGGCGCGGCGCCGGTGGTCTGGACCAGAGCGTTGAGAACCTGACCGGCCAGATCGGCGGGGTGCCAGCCGGCGAGCTTGCCCTTGCGCCGCCCTCCGGCGGTGCGCGCGGCGGCGACGATGAAGGCTTCGGCCATGTCGAGCTCCTGTTTTCCTGTCCAAAGCGGATGTCGGGACCTGCTAGATAAGAGGCCTCCGCAAGGTCAGCCAAGAGGCGAGGCGCGTGGGGCGGCGCGCGTGACGCGGCGGCGGCTTTGAGCTACAGGCCGCGCCCCGATGTCCCCGCGCGAACCTTGAGTTCGCGCAAATCTCAGGCCCGCGCGAAGCTCAGGTTCGCGCAAACCTAAGGAAGGCCCCGCCTTGCGCCTGCCCCAGGCCCGTCTCGAACAGGTGGTCGACCGTTTCGGCGAGATCGAGGCGCGCATGGAGAGCGCCACGGACGGGGCCGAGATCGTGCGCCTGGGCAAGGAGCACGCCGAGCTGCGCCCCGTGGCCGAGGCCGCCCGCGCCCTGATGGCGGCCCGGGCCGAGCGCGAGGACCTGGCCCGTCTGGCGGGCGACGCCGATCCCGATCTCGCCGATCTCGCCCGGGAAGACCTCGCCGATCTGGACGCCCGCCTGCCGGGGCTGGAGCGCGCGATCGCCTTGCTGCTGGCGCCCCGGGACGCGGACGAAAACGCCTCGGCCATCCTCGAGGTGCGGGCCGGAACCGGCGGCGACGAGGCGGCGCTGTTCGCGGGCGATCTCTTCCGAATGTATTCGCGCTACGCCCAGTCCCGCGGCTGGGTGGTGGACGTGGACAGCGTGTCGGAGGGCGAGGCCGGCGGCTACAAGGAGATCATCGCCTCGATCGCCGGCGAGGGCGTGTTCGGCCGCCTCAAGTTCGAGAGCGGGGTGCATCGCGTGCAGCGCGTGCCGGCCACCGAGTCCCAGGGCCGGATCCACACCTCGGCCGCCACCGTGGCCGTGCTGCCGGAGGTGGAGGACGTCTCCATCGAGATCCGCGACCAGGACCTGCGCATCGACACCTACCGCTCCTCCGGAGCCGGCGGCCAGCACGTCAACAAGACCGACTCGGCCGTGCGCATTACCCACCTGCCCAGCGGCATTGTCGTGACCTCGTCAGAGAAGTCGCAGCACCAGAACCGGGCCCGGGCGATGAAGGTGCTGATGGCCCGCCTGCACCAGGTCAAGCGCGACGCCCTGGCCGACCAGCGCTCCGAGGCGCGCAAGAGCCAGGTGGGCTCGGGCGACCGTTCCGAGCGCATTCGCACCTACAACTTCCCGCAGGGCCGGGTCACCGACCACCGCATCAATCTGACGCTCTACAACCTGCCCAAGGTGATGGAGGGCGAGGCCCTGGATGAGGTCATCGATCCGCTGATCGCCGAGGATCAGGCGGCGCGTCTGGCCGATCTCGAACAGAGCCTCTGATCGCGCGCCGCCCAGGCTGGCCAGAGGGCGGCCAGAGCGCGGTCACGGATCGGGAGGCGAGGCCGACCCGGCAGGGTCGCGAAGCGCGACGCAGACGCCTGGGGCCGGGCGGCCTTGTCCGGCGCGCCCGGAGCGCCTAACTGACCCCGCAAGCGGCGAGCGGGGCGTCTTGTCACGGGGGTCCTCCGCCCAGACCCTCGAGAAGAGGGCCAGACCCTCGAGAATAGGGATTGCGCGTGTCGGTCATCGTCCACCAAGGGGATCTTCCCGCCGGCGCCTTCGTCGGCGTGTCTTCGGTTGCGGTGGACTCCGAAACCCTGGGCCTGCGGCTCGGTCGCGATCCGCTGTGCCTGGTTCAACTCAAGGGGCCCGAAGGCGATACCCACCTCGTGCAGCTGGACCGCGCCACCTATGACGCGCCGAACCTCAAGCGCCTCCTGACCGATCCCAAGGTTCTGAAGCTGTTCCACTTTGGCCGCTTCGACATCGCCATGTTCCAGATCCATCTGGGGGTGATCACCGCGCCGGTCTATTGCACCAAGATCGCCTCCAAGCTCGCCCGCACCTATACCGACCGCCACGGTCTGCGCGACGTCACCCGCGAGCTTCTCGGCGTTGATATCTCAAAGGCGCAACAGAGTTCCGACTGGGGCGCGGCCGAGCTTTCGCCCGAGCAGATCGCCTATGCCGCCTCCGATGTGGCCCACCTGCACGCCCTGCGCGATCGGCTCGACCTCATGCTCGCCCGCGAAGGTCGCCTCGCCCTGGCCCAGGCCTGTTTCGACTTCCTGCCCCAGCGCGCCGCCCTCGATGTGGCCGGCTGGGACGAGATCGACATCTTCGCGCACACGTGACCATGGCGATCGCCGACCGGACCTCCTTGTCTCAGGCCCATCCGGGGCTCGACGGCCCCCTTCCCCGGGGGCGGCCGCGGGTGCACAGCCGGATCGTCCGGGTTCTCAGGGTGGTCCTGCCCCTGATCATGGTCGGGATGATCGGCCTCGTCGCCTGGTTCATCGTCGCTCACGCCCTGGCCCGCGCCCGGGCCTCGCGGCTCGATGTCAGCGCGCCGATCCACATGATCAATCCGCATTTCTTCGGGCGCGACGCCCAGAACCGGCCCTATTCCCTGAGCGCCGAGGAAGCCTCGCGGGATCCGCATTCGTTCCAGCGCGTCCTGCTGACCCGGCCCAGAATCCAGCTCAACACCGGCGCGCCCCAGCCCGCCACCCTGGTCTCCGACCGCGGCGTCTATCAGGAGGACACCCGCATCCTCACCCTGATCGGCCATGTCCAGGGCGTCGACGCCAAGGGCGCGAAGTTCGCATCCAGCCAGGCCGTCGTGGACACCCGAACCGGAAGCGTCACCGGGCCCAAGGCCCTGGTGTCCGACCCCACACAGGGGGCGATCCGTTCTCAGACCTTCGACGTCTATGACAAGGGCGACAAGGTGATCTTCAAGGGCGGCGTTCACGCGCGGCTCAATGGGGGCTAAAGGGGATGCGAAGTCCGCGCCGCGCGACGCAAGGCCAGGAATTGCCCGTTTGAGCCCCCGTTTGAAGCCTCATCAAAGGAATTGGTCGCAGGGCCTGGCGCCGGCGCTCCTCGCCGGGGCGTCGCTCATGCTCGCGGGGGCGTCGGCCTATGCCCAGATCTCCACGTCCAAGGCCCCCGTGGACATTACCGCCGACCAGGCCGAGGTGGTGCAGTCCAAGTGCATGGCCATCTGGCGCGGCGCCGCCGAAGCGGTTCAGGACACCTCGCGTCTGCGCGCCGACACGATCACGGTCTTTAGCCGGATCAAGCCGTCCCGCGGGACGGCGTCGGCCAACGGCGACTCGCCAGGCTGCGGCGGCACCGACCGCATCGAGGCGGACGGCAATGTCTATTACGTCACCCCGGAACGGAACGCCCGCGGCGACCACGCGGTCTACACCCCCGCCGACAACCAGATCGTCATGACCGGCGGCGTCATCGTCGTACAGGGCCAGGACGTGGCGCGCGGCGACAAGCTGATCATCGATGTCGCCAGCCACCAGGCGCGCATGGTCTCGGACGTGACCGGGGCGGGCAAGCCCGGCCGGGTTCGCGGCGTCTATTTCCCGGACCAGCCCGGCGGCGGACCGGGCGCCGGGCCCTCCTCCGCATCCACGCCCGCGGCCCCGGCGGCCCAGACCTCCGCCCCTCCGGCGCCGAAGCCGGGTCCAGGCCCGTCCTGAGGTCATGGCCGCGTCGGACAGCCCCCTTGCCCCACCGTCCCCGGCGGCGTCCGCCTCGGAGGCGGACCCGCGCCTCGACGGCCTGTTCGTTGATCGGATCGGCAAGGCCTATCGCGGTCGCAAGGTGGTCAAGGGTGTGACCCTGCGCCTCAAGCGGGGCGAGGTCGCCGGACTTCTGGGTCCCAACGGCGCGGGCAAGACCACCTGCTTCTACATGATCACGGGCCTCGTCGCCGCCGACTACGGCGCGATCTGGCTCGACGGCCAGGACATCACCAACCAGCCCATGTATCAGCGCGCCCGTCTGGGCCTGGGCTACCTCCCGCAGGAGACCTCGATCTTTCGCGGCATGACGGTCGAGCAGAACGTCATGGCGGTGGTGGAGATGCGTGAGAAGCGCCGCGACCGCATCCGCGAGATCACCGGCCAGCTTCTCGAGGAGCTGCGGATCGACCATTTGCGGACGGCGGCGGCCATGTCGCTCTCCGGCGGCGAACGGCGGCGGGTCGAGATCGCGCGGGCCCTGGCCAGTGAGCCGGCCTTCATGCTGCTGGACGAGCCCTTCGCCGGCATCGACCCCCTGGCCATCGCCGATATTCGCGACGTCATCGCCTATCTGAGGGCGCGCGGCATCGGCATCCTGATCACCGATCACAATGTCCGTGAGACGCTGGACATCATCGATCGCGCCTCGATCATCCATGCGGGCGAAGTGCTGTTCGAGGGTTCGCCCGAGGAAATCCTCGCCGACCCCGAGGTGCGCCGGGTCTATCTGGGCGACCGGTTCAGCTGACCCCGGCGCGGCCACGCGGGCGCCTTGAAAGGGTCGCTTGACAGCCCGGCGCTGGCGGCGCGTTCATCAGGGCATGAGAGTTCAGGTTTCTGGCAAACATCTCGCCGTCGGCGAGGCTCTGCGCACCCGGGTGAATGAGGAGATCGCCGCCTCGATCGGCAAATATTTCGAGCGCGGGGGCGACGCGGACGTGGTCTTCAGCCGCGACGGTCACAGCTTCAAGGCCGACTGCGCGGTCACCCTGGCGTCGGGCCACCAGCTCATCAGCCATGGCCTTGGCGGCGACGCCCACTCCGCCTTCGCCCAGGCCCTGGACAAGATCGCCACGCGGGTCCGTCGCTACAAGCGCCGGCTGAAGAGCCATTCCATCGCCGCCACCGCCAAGGCGGCGGAGACCGCCGCCCTCTATGTCCTGCGCGCCCCCGACGAGGACGGGGAAGACGACGCGTGGGAGGAGGCGGAGGCCGAGGGCCCGCCGGCCGGCATGATCATCGCCGAGAGCGAGGCGCCCCTGAAGACCCTGACCGTTTCCATGGCGGTGATGGAGCTCGACCTGATCGGCGCTCAAGCAATCGTGTTCCGAAACGCCGCGCACGGCGGATTGTCCGTGGTATACCGGCGGCCTGACGGCAACTTCGGCTGGATCGACCCCAAGCTCACTGGCGAAACGACCCCCTGACAAAGGGCCCGATCGCGTCGGGCCGCCCTCTTCCAAAGCAGATCGCCCGCGTCGTGCGTGTTCCGCGCGCGCGAGTCGATCCTCGCCGCGATGCGGGCCTTCGAGAGACTTGCGAGACCCATGGAACGCCCCTACCGCTCGGACATGCTGGAAGGTCTTCTTGGCCCCGGGGCCATCGGGCTCAACATCGCCGCGCCGAACAAGCGGGCGGCCCTGGCCGTCACCGCCGAGATGGCCGGACGCGCCTTTGGCCTGCGTCCGGGGCCGGTGCTCGACGCCCTCCTGGCGCGTGAGGCCCAGTCGCCGACCGGGATCGGTTACGGGGTGGCGATTCCGCACGCCGAGCTGTTTGGCCTGGACCGGGTGCGCGGCGTCTTCATCCGCCTGCGCCCTCCCATCGCCTTCGACGCCGTGGATGCGGGGCCGGTGGACCTGATCTTCGCCCTGTTCTCGCCGCCGAACAGCGGGGCGGCGCACCTTCAGGCCCTGGCCCGGATCGCCCGCCGCTTGCGCTCAGGCGAATTGCGCCAACGCCTACGCCAGGCCGCCACGCCGGATTCGGTGCGCGCCCTTCTGTCCCTCGAGACCCGGTCGGACGCCGCCTGAGCCGGATGGCTCAGGAGACGAAAAGCTCAGTGGACGGAGACGGGGGCCAGCTCGTGCGCCAGGGCGGCGGCGACGGCGGAGTCGCGGTCGCCCAGAATCGCCAGGCGGGCGCCGTCGGCGCGGCAGACGGCATAGAGAACCTGCTCGGGGGTGAGCTTGAGACCCTCGATCACCGTCTGAGGCGTCTCGGCCATGATTTCCGCGGCCCGGATCGGCTTGACGTAGACGAGGTTCGGGCCGCCGAGCTCGGCGAACTGCTCCGGCGTCATCCGGGTTTCTGTCAGGGGCGATGTCATGTCGACCATCTCCTTATTTGCCTGCCGGGTCGGCCCGTAACGGCGCCGGATCGGCGAGGACCTCTGTTCAGCCCTTTTGAATGGGCACCAACCGGGCCTGCCGCCGGGGCGGCCGCTCGGCGTCGATATGCAGCAATCCGTCCTCCAGTCTCGCCCCGACCACCTCCAGACCGTCGGCCAGCACGAAGCCACGGGTGAAGCCGCGGGCGGCGATGCCGCGATGAAGATAGTCCCGCCCGCCCTGGGCCTCCTCCGGATCGCGCCGGCCGACGACGGTGAGCTGGTTGTCGCCCACCTGAACCTGCAGGTGCTCGGCCGCGAAGCCGGCCACCGCCAGGGTGATGCGAATGCGGCCCTCGCCGCGATCCTCGATGTTGTAGGGCGGATAGGACTCGGCGGTCGTGCGCCCCACGCGCTCGATCAGCATGCGCGTATGCTCGAAGCCGAGCAGCAACGGATGATCGAACGACGTCATACGCTCCATGACCGAGCCCTTGATCAAGCGACCCAAGACCGGCGCGTCCCACACCTGGCGACGACGCCTTGCCTCATGAAGTGGCGATTCGGAGGGCTTGGATCAAGACCTCGGGATCACGCCTCAAGGCCGCGCGACGCCTCGGCGGCGATAGCGTCGAACAGCTCTCCCAGGACCGGCGAGGCGGGGCGGCAGACCTCCACCACCTCCCGCGCCCAGGCCAGATAGGCCGCGCGCCGGGCCACGCTCCAGCCGCTCGGGGGGCTGTGGGCCATGTCGCGCACATTCGAGATCTTGTCGGCCAGCTTGAGGATCCGCGCCTCCGGCGACAGCGTCGCCGCATGGGCCACCTGCGCGCGCTTCCGCTCGGACTCCGACAGCGTCTTGTCGTCGGTCACTTCGGCCACCAGGGCGGCGACGCGCGGGCCGAAGGCGGCCTCCAGTTCGGCCGGAGTGACGGGCGTGTCCTCCACGGCATCGTGCAGCAGGGCGGCGATGATCAGGTCGATATCCGCCCCGCCGCTCGCCCGGGCTGCCAGATCGGCGACTTCGGCGAGATGGTTGAGATAGGGCTCCTGGCGCGCGCCCTTGCGCCTCTGATCCACGTGCGCCCGCGCGGCGAAGGCGAAGGCGGCCGCCAGACGGACCCCCTCGGACGCCGTCACGCCAGGCGCCTTATCCATCCAATTCAAAGGGATGGTGGAGCTAAGCGGAGTCGAACCGCTGACCTCTTGAATGCCATTCAAGCGCTCTACCAACTGAGCTATAGCCCCGAAGTCCATCGGGCGGGCGAGGTCCCCTCGCACAAGGCGGCGGAACCTAGTGCGGGTGCGCGGTCCGATCAAGGGCCGAACCGCACCCCATTGAACGAAGCCTATTGATCCTCGGGTTCACCCTCCGGACCCAGGCCATCGATCTCGTCTTCCGGGAAGTCGTCGTCTTCGCCGTCCTCGATGAACGGAACCTCGTCATCCGCCTCGGCGAGGTCATCGTCCTCGGCGAAATCGACGCCAAGGTCGTCCGCGGCCGGCGCGGGCGGCGCATCGGCGTCGGCGTCGTCCTCGTCGACGATCAGCGGCGCGTCGTCCACCGCCTCGTCCAGCTCCGGCGCGTCATCCGGCTCGGACTCGAAGCCGTCCTCGACATCCGGCGCGACAACCTTTTCCTCATCGGCCTCATCCTCCACCTGGGAGACGCGGGCGCGGACGCGGCGGTTGCGCAGCACCTCTTCGGGGTCGAAGGCGGTTCCGCATTTGGGGCAGACGGCCGGACGCTTGGTCAGGTCATAGAACTTGGCGGCGCAGTTCGGGCAAATCTGTTTGGCGCCAAGAAGGGGATTGGCCAAAGCGGCGACCTCGGAAGATGGGGGCAGATGGGGAAACCGGCGGCTGGAGCGGAGCGACTCCGTCCGTCGCCAAAATCGGCGGCTCCCTTGCCACGCCCAAGGGCCACTGTCAAAACCCTGCGCCTCCTTGAAGCCAGTCGTCCGGGCGTCCCCGTTTTCTCCATGGTCCTCGCCTCCGAGCCGTCCCCTTCGCCCGCCCTGTGGCGCGGCGCGCGCGCGGGCCCCTTGCGGGGTGTGGTCCGGGCGCCGGGCGACAAGTCGATCTCGCATCGCGCCCTGATCCTGGGCGCCATGGCCCGTGGCGTCACACAGATCGAGGGGTTGCTGGAGGGCGAGGACGTCCTGGCCACGGCGCGGGCCATGGCCGCATTCGGCGCCGAAGTTGAGCGCGTTGAGGTTGGGCGCGTTGAGGTTGGGCGCGGAGAAGACGCGGTGTGGCGCGTGCGCGGCCGGGGCGGCCTTGGCGAGCCGGACCAGATCATCGATTGCGGAAACGCCGGCACCGGCGTGCGCCTGATCCTCGGCGCGGCGGCGGGGTTCGACCTGACCGCGAGCTTCACCGGCGACGCCTCCCTGCGCGGCCGGCCCATGGCGCGGGTGCTAAGGCCCCTGGGGCTGATGGGCGCCACCTGGTTGGCCCGCGCCGGCGAGCGCCTTCCCCTGACCCTGCGCGGGGGCGGCCTCAAAGGTCTTGACTATGCTCCGCCCGAACCCTCGGCCCAGGTGAAGTCCGCCGTGCTTCTGGCCGGTCTGTCGGCGGCGGGGGAGACGGAGGTGATCGAGCGCACCCCGACCCGCGACCATACCGAGCGGATGCTGCGCGGCTTTGGCGCGAGGCTCGAGATCCGCGAGACGCCGGAGGGCCGGCGCGTGCGCCTCCTGGGCGGCCAGGGCCTGACCGGCCGGCGGGTCCGCGTCCCGGGCGATCCCTCCTCGGCGGCCTTTCCCCTGGTGGCGGCCCTGATCACGCCGGACTCCGAGGTCACGGTGGAGGGTGTGCTCCTCAACCCGCTGCGCACAGGCCTTTTCACCACCCTGATCGAGATGGGCGCCGATCTGGTCATCGCCAACTCGCGCGAGGAGGGCGGCGAACCGGTGGGCGATGTCACCGCCCGCTTCAGCGAGCTGCACGGCGTGGAGACGCCGGCGGAGCGCGCCGCGGCGATGATCGACGAGTTTCCCATCCTGGCGATCGCCGCCGCCTGTGCGCGCGGGGTCACCCGGCTCAACGGCCTCGCCGAACTGCGGGTCAAGGAAAGCGATCGCCTGGCCCTGATCGCCCAGGGGCTGGCGGCCTGCGGCGCGGGCGTCGAGGAAGGCGAGGAGAGCCTCACCGTAATCGGCCGCAATGGCGCGGGCGGGGCTCCGGCCGGCGGCGCGCGCATCGCCACCCACGGCGACCACCGCATCGCCATGAGCTTTCTGGTCCTGGGGCTCGCCGCCCAGGCGCCGGTCCGCGTCGACCAGCCCGGGATGATCGCCACCAGCTTTCCGGGCTTTGGCGAGCTGATGCGCGACCTGGGCGCGGAGATCGGACCAGATCAGGGGCCGGATCAGGGGCAAGATCAGGGGCAAGATCAGGGGCTGGGCTGATGGATTTCACCGTGGCGATCGATGGACCCGCCGCCTCGGGCAAGGGCACCCTGGCGGTGCGGCTCGGCCAGGCGTTCGGCCTGCCCGTGCTGGACACCGGCAAGCTCTATCGCGCCGTGGGCGTCACCGTCGCGGCGGCCGGCGGCGACGCGCGGGACGCGCAGGCCGCCGAGGCGGCGGCCCGGCGCCTGGACCTCGATCAGATCGCGGCCCTGGACCTGGAGGGCCCGACGGCCGGCGAACTGGCCAGTCAGGCCGCCGTCCATGCGGGGGTTCGCGAGGCCCTGTTCGATATGCAGCGCCGCTTCGCCCTGCGCCCGGGCGGGGCCATCCTCGATGGCCGGGACATCGGCACGGTGATCCTGCCCGAGGCGGGCGTGAAGCTGTTTGTCACCGCAAGCCCGGAGGTCCGGGCCCGGCGACGCTGGCGCCAGCTCAGCCAGCGCGACCCCGGCCTCGCCTATGAGACGGTGCTGGCCGATATCCATCTGCGCGACGCGCGCGACAGCCACCGCGCGGCCGCGCCGCTGCGCGCAGCCCCCGACGCGGTCTTGCTGGACACCACCGACCTCGATATAGAGCACGCCTTCGATGCGGCCCGCCGCATCGTCGAGACGGCGCGCGATCGCTGGGTGAGGCCCTCATAGGGTCTTGGCGATCAATCCCATCCGCGCCGGAGCATCGACGATGGGCCGCGAACGAATCTGATCTCATGACTTTTCGCCGCGATCAGCCTCGCGGGTCCGTCGGCATCGCCGCGGGCCCCGCCGCGCATCCGGCGTCCGCTCCCCTTCATTTCTGACCCCTTCATTCCTGGAAAGACGAACGCACACATGGCTGACGATATGAGCATGACGCCCAGCCGGGACGACTTCGAAGCCCTTCTCAATGCGTCCATGGGCGGCGGCGAGCTGGCCGAGGGCACGGTGGTCAAGGGCCGCGTCTCGGGCGTCGAGAAGGACTTCGCGATCATCGATGTAGGCCTCAAGACCGAGGGCCGGATCGCGCTGAAGGAATTCGGCGTCGACGAGAACGGCAAGCCGATCCTGAAGCTCGGCGACACCGTGGAGGTGTTCCTCGAGCGCATCGAGAACGCGCTTGGCGAAGCCGTGATCAGCCGCGACAAGGCCCGTCGCGAAGAGGCCTGGACCCGCCTGGAGGCCGTGTTCGGCCGCGGCGAGCCGGTCATGGGCTCGATCGTCGGTCGGGTGAAGGGCGGCTTCACCGTCGATCTCGGCGGCGCCTCGGCCTTCCTGCCCGGATCTCAGGTGGACATCCGTCCGGTGCGCGACGTCGGCCCGCTGATGGGCCGCGAGCAGCCCTTCGCCATCCTCAAGATGGACCGCCCGCGCGGCAATATCGTCGTCTCCCGCCGGGCCATCCTGGAAGAGGCCCGCGCCGAGCAGCGCACCGAGCTGGTCAGCCAGCTGCAGGAGGGCGAGGTCCGCGAGGGTGTGGTCAAGAACATCACCGACTACGGCGCCTTCGTCGATCTGGGCGGCATCGATGGTCTGCTGCACGTCACCGACATGAGCTGGAAGCGCGTGTCGCATCCGAGCCAGGTTCTGGCCGTGGGCGACACGGTGAAGGTGCAGATCGTCAAGATCAATCCCGAGACCCAGCGCATCAGCCTCGGCATGAAGCAGCTGCAGTCCGATCCGTGGGATGGCGTGGAGGCCAAGTATCCGGCCGGGGCCAAGCTCAGCGGGCGGATCACCAACATCACCGACTACGGCGCCTTCGTGGAGCTGGAGCCCGGGGTGGAAGGTCTGGTCCACGTCTCCGAAATGAGCTGGACCAAGAAGAACGTGCATCCCGGCAAGATCGTCTCCACCTCTCAGGAGGTCGAGGTGGTGGTGCTGGACGTGGATTCGGCCAAGCGCCGGGTCAGCCTTGGCCTCAAGCAGGCCCTGCGCAATCCGTGGGAGCAGTTCCTCGACGACCATCCGATCGGCTCGACGGTCGAGGGCGAGGTCAAGAACGCCACGGAATTTGGCCTGTTCATCGGCCTCGACAACGACATCGACGGCATGGTCCACCTCTCGGACCTGGACTGGAACGCCTCGGGCGAAGAGGCCCTGGCGCGGTACGCCAAGGGCGATATCGTCAAGGCCAAGGTGCTCGATGTCGACGTGGACAAGGAGCGCATCAGCCTTGGCGTGAAGCAACTCTCCGGCGATCCGATGACCAGCGACAGCTTCCGCAAGGGCCAGGTGGTGACCGCCCAGGTCGTCGAGGTGACGTCCGGTGGAATCGAGGTCCGGTTCGGCGAGGATGACGCGCCGGCCTCGGCCTTCATCCGCAAGTCGGACCTGTCGCGCGACCGCAGCGAGCAGCGCCCCGAGCGCTTCGCCGTGGGCGACCGCCTCGACGCCATGGTGACCAATGTGGACAAGGCCGCGCGCCGCGTCTCGCTGTCGGTCAAGGCGCTGGAGATGGCCGAGGACAAGGAGGCGATCGAGAAGTTCGGCTCCTCCGACAGCGGCGCGTCCCTGGGCGACATCCTGGGCGCCGCCCTGCGCGAAAAGGCCTCCACCAAGGAGTGATCGCGGCGCCAGACCGGCGTCGAAGGTCTCCTCTTTGAGCGGACATGAGGGCCGCGCGTCCCGACTCCCTGGGGCGCGCGGTTCCGTGTTAAGGGGTATGCGGTGCGCCGGGCGCCAAAGCCCGATCCGGCGCCAGGTCAGGCTGCGGCCTCGTGATTTTGGGGCCGCGCGGGTGGGGTCGAAACGATGATCAAGTCGGAGCTGGTATCGGCCCTGGCGGCCGAGAACCCCGAGCTCAGCCATAAGGACGTCGAGCGGATTGTCGGGGTGATCCTCGACCATATCTGCGACGCCCTGGTGTCGGGCGGCCGGGTCGAGTTGCGCGGCTTTGGCGCCTTTTCCGTCCGCTCGCGCGCCGCCCGTAGCGGCCGCAATCCCAAGACCGGCGAGGCGGTGGCCGTCCGCGCCAAACGCGTGCCCTTCTTCAAGAGCGGCAAGGAGTTGCGCGCGCGCCTGAACGCCGATTAGGTCGTGCCGGACAGACAGGGCAGAGACGGAGCCGGGTCATGAGCGTCGCCAGCGATTTTCGCGACTTTATCTCACGCGGCAACGTGGTGGACCTGGCCGTCGGCGTGATCATCGGCGGGGCTTTCGGCAAGATCGTCACCAGCCTCGTCAACGACATCATCATGCCGCCCATCGGCCTCTTGTTGAGCGGCATCGACTTTTCAGCCCTGAAGCTCGTGATCCGCGCGGCCGATCCGGCGCACAAGAAGGCCGAGGTGGCCATCGCCTATGGGGCCTTCACCAACACGGTGATCGAGTTCCTGATCATCGCCGCGGTGATCTTCATGCTGGTGCGGGCTCTCAGCGCCCTGCGCCGCCAGGAGGCGGCCGCGCCCGCCGCGCCGCCGTCGCCCCCGCGCAGCGAGATCCTGCTGGAGGAGATTCGCGATCTCCTCGCCCATCCGGCGGCGGCGGAGGCGGCCGTCTCCGCGGCGCCCGCGCGCAAGCCGGCCGCGCGCAAGCCGACCCGCTCGGGCAAGGCCAAGTCCTGACCCCTCGCATCCTGAGTAAGATCTGCGGGCTGTCGACGCCCGAGGCGGTCGCCGCGGCGGTGGACGGCGGCGCGGCGTTCATCGGCTTCATGCAGTTCGCCGCCAGCCCTCGCCACATCTCGCTGGAGAGCGCCGCCGCCCTTGCGCGGCCGGCGCGGTCGCGGACGGCGATCGTGTCCGTGAGCGTGGACCCGGACGACGCCCTGCTCGATCGGATTGTCGCCATACTCGCCCCCGACTATCTGCAACTCCATGGCGCCGAGACGCCGGCGCGCGTGGCCCAGATCGCGGCCCGCACAGGCCGTCCGGTGATCAAGGTGCTGGGCGTCTCCTCCGCGGCCGATCTCGATGCGGCCAAGGCCTATGAGGGGGCGGCCCATCTGATGTTCGAACCCAAGCCGCCGCCCCATTCAGACCGCCCCGGCGGCCACGGCCGGGCCATGGCGTTCGAGATGATGGCCGGCCGCAGCTTTCCCCGCCCCTGGTTCCTTGCCGGAGGTCTGACGCCCTGGAACGTGGCCGAGGCCGTGACCGTTTCCGGCGCCCCCATGGTCGACGTTTCTTCTGGCGTGGAGCGCGGCGCCGGACTAAAGGACCCGGCTCTGATCCGCGCCTTTTTGAGCGCAGTTGAGACCCTGTGATCCCCGCCGCCGCGTCGCCGCCGATCCCACGCTTTTGTTCCAACGCCCGCATCAATGTCCGGAAACATGACCAGCGCCCGCCTCATGGAGCCTCCGCCCAACGCCTACGCCGCCTGGCCTGACGCGCGCGGTCGCTTTGGCGACTATGGGGGCGCCTATATTCCGGAGACCCTGGCCCCGCTGGTTCAGGACCTGGGCCGCGCCTATGAGGAGGCCAAGGCCTCGCCCGAATTTCAGGCTGAACTGGCGGCGCATCTGGCGACCTATGTCGGCCGCCCCAGCCCCCTGCATTTCGCTGAGCGGTACAGCGCCGCCTACGGCCAGGGCGCGCGCATCTATTTCAAGCGCGAGGATCTCAATCACACCGGCGCGCACAAGATCAACAACTGCATCGGCCAGATCCTTCTGGCGCGGCGGATGGGCAAGACCCGGATCATCGCCGAGACCGGCGCCGGCCAGCACGGCGTGGCTACGGCGACGGTGTGCGCACTCTTTGGCATGCCGTGCGTGGTCTATATGGGCGCGCTCGATGTCGAGCGGCAGGCGCCCAACGTGCTGCGCATGCGCCTGCTGGGGGCGGAGGTGCGGCCGGTGACCAGCGGCTCGGCGACCCTCAAGGACGCCACCAACGAGGCCCTGCGCGACTGGGTCGCCAATGTCGACGACACCTTCTACATCATCGGCTCCGTGGTCGGCCCGCATCCCTACCCGATGATGGTGCGCGACTTTCAGACCGTGATCGGCCTGGAGGCGCGGGAACAGATTCTGGCGGCCGAGGGACGGCTGCCCGACGCCCTGGTCGCCTGCGTCGGCGGGGGGTCGAACGCCATGGGGCTGTTCCATCCCTTCCTCAGCGACGACGGCGTGCGCATCTTCGGCGTCGAGGCGGCGGGCGACGGCCTCCAAAGCGGCCGTCACGCGGCGGCGATCAATGGCGGCCGGCCGGGGGTGCTGCATGGCAACCTCACCTACCTGCTCCAGGACACGGATGGGCAGATCACCGAGGCCCACTCCATCTCGGCGGGCCTGGACTATCCGGGCATCGGCCCCGAACACGCCTGGCTCGCCGATGTTGGGCGGGTGCGCTACCTGATGGCGACCGATACCGAAGCCCTGGCCGCCTTCGCCGCCTGCTCCAGACTTGAGGGGATCATTCCCGCCCTTGAACCCGCCCACGCCCTGGCGCGCCTGCCGGAGGTCTGCGCCGAGGTCGGCCCCGGCGGGGTTGTGGTGCTCAACATGTCCGGACGGGGCGACAAGGATCTGGCCGCCGTGGCCCCGCGCCTGGAGAATCTGGCATGAGCGCCGGGCGGATCGAGGCGCGTTTCGCCGCCCTGGCGGCCGAGCGGCGCGCGGGGCTGGTGACCTATGTCATGGCGGGCGATCCAACGCCCCAGGCCTCGCTGGAGATTTTGAAGACCCTGACCGCGGCGGGCGCGGACCTGATCGAACTCGGGCTGCCCTTTTCCGATCCCATGGCCGACGGTCCGATCATCCAGAAGGCCGCCGTGCGCGCCCTGGAGCGCGGCATGACCACGCGCGCCACCCTGGACCTCGTCGCCGCGTTTCGCCGCACGGACGCCGCCACTCCGGTGATCCTGATGGGCTATCTGAACCCGGTGATGAGCTTTGGCCTCAAGGCGTTCGCCCAGGCCGCGGCGGAGGCCGGGGTGGATGGGTTGATCATGGTCGACTGCCCGCCGGAGGAGGCCGACGCCCTGTCCGAGGCCCTGGACGCGCAGGATATCGCCCTGATCCGTCTGGCCACGCCGACCACCGACGCGACACGGTTGCAGGTGGTCGCCCGGGGCACGCGGGGCTTCGTCTACTATGTGTCCGTGGCTGGCGTGACCGGAGACAAGGCCGCCGAGGCGAGCCGCGTGGCGCCGGCCGTGGCCCAGGTTCGTGCGGCCAGCGGCCTGCCCGTGGCCGTGGGCTTTGGGGTGCGCGAACCGGAACAGGCCGCGGACATCGCCCGGGTGGCCGACGCCGTGGTGGTGGGATCGGCCCTGGTGGAGGTGATCGCCGCCGCCGCCGAGGCCGGCGCCGACCCGGCGGAGGCGGTCTCGCTCAAGGCTCGCGCCCTGGCCGGGGCCGTGCACGCCGCAAGACAGGAGCCTGCCCTTGGCTGAGGACGAAAAGCCCAAGGCCCGGCAGGGCTGGCTGGCCCGCATCGCGCCCGGCGTGCGCCGCCTGGTGTCCTCGCGTCGCGAGACGCCGGACAATCTCTGGGTCAAGTGCCCCGACACCGGTGAGATGCTCTATCGGCCCGATCTTGAGGCGGCCAAGTGGGTGACGCCGTCCGGGCGGCACATGCGCATCGGATCGCAACTGCGCTTTTCCTACACCTTCGACCACGGCCGTTACCGCCTGATCAACCTGCCCAAGACGCCCGACGATCCGCTCGGCTTCGCCCATGGCAAGCCCTATCGCGAAGTCCTGGCCAGCGCGCGCAAGGCCACCGGGCAGAACGACGCCATGGCGGCGGCGACGGGCGAGGTCGGGGGTGTGCCCTGCGTCATTCTGGTGCAGGACTTCGCCTTCATGGGCGCGTCCCTCGGCACGGCGGCGGGCGAGGCGTTTCTGGCCGCGGCGGACGAGGCGGTCAAGAAGAAGCGGCCCCTGGTGATGTTCGCCGCGTCAGGCGGCGCCCGCATGCAGGAAGGCGCCCTGTCCCTGATGCAAATGGCGCGGTCGACCCTGGCCATTCAAAGGCTGCGCGAGGCGCGCCTGCCCTATGTGGTGGTGCTGACCGACCCGACCTATGGCGGCGTCACGGCCTCCTACGCCATGCTGGGGGATGTCCAACTCGCCGAGGTCGGGGCGGCGATCGGCTTTTCCGGGCGACGCGTGATCGAGCAGACCATCCGCGAGGTCCTGCCCGCCGGCTTCCAGACCGCCGAGTTTCAGATGGATCGGGGGATGGTGGACCAGGTGGTGACCCGGGAGGACCTGCCGGTGATCCTGGGCTCGGTCCTGCGCACCCTGATGATGGGTCGGGCGCGGCTCAAGGCCGCCTGACCCCCAGCCATCCGCGTTCAGGCCGATGCTCGCCGCCGCTCACGATTATGACGCCATCCGCGCCTCGGACGCCGCGATCCAGCGCCTGAGGGCCCTCCACCCGCCCCTGATCGACCTGTCCACGGGGCGCATCGCGCGGCTGCTTCAGGCCCTGGGCAACCCCGAGCGTCGCCTGGGCCGCGTCATCCACGTGGCCGGCACCAACGGCAAGGGATCGACCACCGCCCTGATGCGCGCCATGGCTGAGGCGGCCGGGCTCAAGGTGCATGTCCTGACCTCTCCGCATCTGGTGCGCTTCGCCGAGCGCATCCGCATCGCGGGCGCCCTGATCAGCGACGCCGAGCTGTCCGCGCGGATCGACGAGGTGGAGGCCGCCAATGCCGGCGCGCCGATCAGCTTCTTTGAGATCGCCACGGCCCTGGCCTTTCACGCCTTCGCCCAGACGCCGGCGGATCTGTGCCTCGTCGAGGTCGGCCTCGGCGGCCGCTTCGACGCCACCAATGTGTTTGAGCGCCCGGACGTCTCGGTCATCACGCCGGTGGACTATGACCATCTGGAGATGCTCGGGCCTGAGCTCGGCCGGATCGCCTGGGAAAAGGCCGGCATCCTCAAAGCCGGCGCGCCCGGCGTCATCGCGCCCCAGGCCCCAGAAGCCATGACCGTGATCGCCCGCGAGGCGCAGGCCGTGGGCGCCCCCCTGATCCGCCTGGGGGAGGACGTGACGGTCACGACAGGCGAGGAGGGCTTTCGTCTGGAGGGTCTGGGCGAGGCCCTCGACCTGCCTCTCCCCGCCCTGCAAGGCCCGCACCAGGCGGCCAATGCGGCCCTCGCCGTCACCGCCCTTCTGTCCCTCAAGGATCCGCGGATCGACCGGTCGGCCCTGGCCAGGGGCCTGGCCCAGACGGTCTGGCCGGCGCGCTTTCAGCGTCTGGAGGTCGGCCCTCTGGCCGAGCTGGCCAAGGATACGGACCTCTGGCTTGATGGGGCGCACAACCCGCATGGAGCCGCGGCCCTGGCGCGCGCCTGTTCGGCCCTGCAGGCCAAGGATGGGCGGCCGGTCGCCCTGGTGGTGGGCATGCTGGCGCGCAAGGACGCGGCGGGCTATTTCGCCGCCCTGAAGCCCTGCGCGCCGCGCATCTTCACCACCGGCTTTTCCTCGCCCAACGCCTGGCCGGCTCAGGACCTGGCGGACGCGGCGCGCGCGGCCGGTCTCGTCGCCGAGGCGGTGGCCGGGGTCGAGGAGGGCGTGCGCGCCGCCCTGGCCACGACTTCCCCTCCACCACACCTCGTCATCTGCGGCTCACTGCACTTCGCCGGTGATGTCCTGGCGATGGATCCCCGCACCTGGCCGGACTGACGCTCCGGCCGCGACGCGTTCAGCTCGACATCTGAACGGGGAGGGTCATCCGATCGAGCAGGTCGCGGGTGGTGCCTCCCATGAGGCGCTCCCAGAGGCGCGGCTGGCCAAAGGCGCCGGCGACCAGCATGTCGGCCCCCACCTCCCGCGCCTTGTCCTGCAAAGTCTCAGCGATGGCGCCGCCGGGCACGCCCGTCACGGCGACAAGCTCAGGCCGCACCCCGTGCAGCTCGAGATGGTCCAAAAGGCGCTCGATCGGCGCCGCGCCCGGGCGGTTCGAAAAGCTTGCCGGGTTCACCGTGATCACCGTGACCTGGGCCGCCGCCTGGATCACCAGCAGGGCGTCATGCAGAGATCGCGCGGAGGCGCGACTCGAGTTCCAGGCCACGGCGACGTGTTGGCCCAGGGTCGAGGCCGGGGGATTGGGCGGGATCGAAAGGATGGGGCGGCCGGTGGTGAACAGCAGCTTCTCCGCCAGCGTGTAGCTGGTCGGGTCGGCTTCAGCGGCCTGTGAGTGCTCCAGGATGCAGAGATCGGCGTACCGCGCCTCCTGCGGCAGGCTGACCGAAGCGGGCGCCTCCAGCAGACACCACCGCACCGGCAAGCCGGAGGTCCGCCCGAAGGCTTCGAGCTCCTCGCGAACCGCATCCGCCGTGGCCGCCATGGTCGCCGCCGCCCGCTGGTCGAGCCGGCCCACATCGGACCCGGAGACCAGGCCGATTTCCGCGGTCCTGCGTTCGGCCAGTTGCCGCTCGCTCAAATGCGGCGTGTAGGCCGCCGTCAGCCGGCATCCGTGACGCGAGGCGAGATCCGTCGCCAAGGCGAGCTGGCGGCGCCAGCGGCTGGAATTGTCGACATAAACGAGGAGATCTCGAAGTCCCACGGCGCGCCTTTCAAGAGATGGACTGGGTTACAGCCTCAGGCATCCTGAATTGAGGCCGGTCTCACGCCAGACCCGGCAGGCTCCACGCCCGGAGCCGAAGGCCGGCGGAGTCCGACCACGGGCGGCGATCAGGCCGCCTTGGCCGCGATCCCGAGGCTGCCGAGCCATTCGAGAATCTTGCCCTTGGACTGGGCGCCCAGCTTCATGTCGACCATGCGCCCATCCTTGAACAGCATCATGGTGGGGATGCCGCGAACGCCGTAGCGCGCGGGGGTCGAGGGCTCATCGTCGATGTTCATCTTGGCAATGGTCAGAGCGCCCGACAGCTCCTCTGAAATGGCTTCCAGGGTCGGGGCGATCTGCTTGCAGGGGCCGCACCACTCGGCCCAGAAATCCACCAGAACCGGATGGTCGGCCTTGAGGACGTCCGCCTCGAAATTCGCGTCGGTGATCGCCCGGGTCGCCATCTGATTCGGTTCCTTCGCAGGCCTGGAGACATAGGTGATTTAGGCTCACCGCGGCTCAGGTCAACCGCCTGTGGGGTCCAGATCGCGCGGTCGTGACCGTCATCGGACCCCAAGCTGTCTAGCCGTTCAGCGTCCCGGCGATCCGTTCGCGGCCGGCCCTCAGGAGGTCGGCGGAGAGCGGCATCAGGCGCGGGCCATCCGTCCAGACCAGAGCCGCCTCCACGTTTCGGTCGGGATAGATCTCGCCCAGGATCGCCGCATAGGCAGCCATCTGCGCCAGATAGGCCTCGGGGGCGTCCTCGGCGCGGTCAGGGGCCGGGCGGTTGGTCTTGAAATCGACGATCAGGACGCGCTCCGGCGTCACCACCAGACGATCGATCCGTCCGGAAAGCCGAAGGCCATCCGGCAGACTTCGCGCTCCGCCGGCCACCGCCACCTCGGCGCGCGAGCCCGGGCCGAACACCGGAGCGAAGCGGGAATCCTCAAGCACGCCCAGAGCCGCGGCGGCGATCTCCTCGCGCACGGCGCCGGGAAGGTCCCCTTCGCGCGCCAGCCAGGCCCGGGCGGCGGCGGCGCGTTCCGCCGGCGGCAGGTCGGGAAGCCGCTCAAGGAGACCATGGATCAGTTCACCGCGCCGATAGGGCCCCAGAGATCCCGCCCCGGCCAGCGGAGACAGGGCCGGCTCGGCCGCCTGGGAGGCAAAGCCCGAAGGCGAGGCCTGGATCTCTCCGCTCTCAGGACGCGCGAGGCTCCGCGTCCACGGCGGGGGGACGACGGCGGCCAGAGCGGAGGCGGGGGCCTCGGGGGTGACTGTGGCGGGGGCCGGTCCCAGGCGCATGATCTCCGCCCCGCCCGGCGAGCGGGCCGGGACAAGGTCGTCCAGGCGCGCGAAGCCCTGCTCCACCAGATCGCGCCAGCTCGACTTGAAGGCGCTCGGCCTGGGGTTCTCCACCCCGGCCACGATCAGCCAGTCCCGCGCCCGGGTCAGGGCCACATAGAGGAGGCGGATGGACTCGTCGGCGGCGCGCTGGCGCCGTGCGTTGCGGGCCTCGGTGATGTGCGGCGTATCGAACGGGGAGGGCCGCACCCAGGCATACCCGCCGCCCACCAGGCTCAGCCAGGAGCCTTCCTTCTGGTCCGTGGCCAGGGTGGTGGTGTCGGGCAGGATGACGATCGGGGCTTCCAGACCCTTGGCCGCGTGGGTGGTCATGACCCGCACCTCACCCTCGCCGGAGCGCTCGGCCGGGTCCGCTTCGCGCTTGATCTCCCGCTCCAGACGCGAGAGGCGCGCCACGACCCGCTCCAGATCAGCATCGCCGGACGCCTCGGCCGCCAGGATCTGGGCCAGCACGGCGTTGAGCGCCTCCTCCCCCTCGCCGCCCAGGCGGGTCAGAAGCCGCTGGCGATAGGTCACGCCGGAGGCGTCGAGCCGGGCGAGAACGCGCGAAAAGCCATCGAAAGGCGGCGATTGGCGCAGGGTCTCGTGGGCCCAGTCGAGCAGGTCCGCCGCACGCGCCCAGTCCTCCCGCTCACCCCGCCGACGGCGCAGCGCCGCGATAAGCGATCCGCGCCGCGCGTGCGCCAGAAGGAACAGGCTCTCCTCGTCCAGGTCGCAGAACGGGCTGCGCAACAACCCCGCCAGGGTCAGGTCATCCTCGGGAAACAGGGCAAATCGGCCCAGCGCCGTTAGATCCTGGTGCAGGCCGTGCAAGGCCAGGTTCAGCCGGTCCGGACCGCCCACCGGCACGCCGGCGCGCTTCAGGGCGCGGATGATCTCGTGGAACAGGGCGCCGCGCCGCCGCACCAGCACCAGAAAGTCTCCCGCACGGCAGGGACGCAGGCGCTCCTCGCGGCGGCCATCATCCGTCCTGATCCGCTCCCATACGCCCAGCTTCTGATCCCGCATGGCGGCGATCTCGCGGGCGATGCGGTCGGCGTGGCGACGATCACGGCTTTGAACGGGCTCCGCCCCCCCGCTTTCCCAGAGATCGTCTGAGGCCGGCGTCTTGATATCGGGCTCCAACGGCCAGAGATCGACCCGGCCGGGTGTGGCGCGGCCCGCCCGATGGGTGATGGGATAGGGAATGACGCTTTCGTCGCTCCCAGGGGCGGCCCCGACGCCCGGCCGCACACCGACAAGGGCCGGACCGCTGCGGAAGACCGCGTCCACCGCCTCGAGAATCTGGGGCGTCGAGCGCCAGCTCTCGGCCAGAAGCGGCTTGCGGAAGGGGCGTTGCGCCGCCCGGGCCAGGGCTTCAAAGCGTCGGGACTCTTCGCCAAGCCGCTCCGGCGCCGCCCCCTGAAAGGAGAAGATCGACTGCTTTTCGTCGCCTACGGCGAAGATCGACCGGTCCGCCTCCACCGCGCCGCGGCCGGCGAACAGCTCCCCGCTGAGGGCGCGCAGGATGTCCCACTGCTCCGGCGAGGTGTCCTGGGCCTCGTCCAGCAACAGGTGCGAGACGCCGCCATCCAGCTTGTAGAGGACCCAGGCGGTCTCTGACGCATCGCGCAGGAGGCGGCCAGCCAAGGCGACGAGGTCGGCAAAGTCGAGGGCCCCCAGCCGACGCTTTTCCTCGGCATAGAAGGCGGCATAGGTCGAGGCGAGACGCAGCCGGTCCACCGTCAGGGCCGCCGCCGCCGCGAGGTGCGCCGCGCCGAAGGCGGCGTGAAGGCGCGCGCCCTGCTCGGAAAGCCAGTGCTTGGTCTCGGCGTCGATCTTCTGGGTGCAGATGTCCTTCCTCAGGGTCCGTTTCAGGGTCATGAACGGCGCGGCGAGGTCGGCGAGGCTCGAGGTCTCGTCGCAGGCGGCCATGGCGGCGGCGAGCTTCTGATCCGTGGAACTGGGGCTGGCGGCCAGAACCTGGACGGCCGCGCGCCAGCGGCGCCAGGGGATCGGGCCCCTGGCCTCGGCGGCGATGTCCTCCGCCGTGCGCGGGGCCCCCGCCAGACCCATGCGCCGCCAGACATCGCCGGCGACGTCGCCGCCGCAGCTCTCCACATAGCGCGAGATCGCGATCCGATCGGCCTCGAACCGCGTCTGCATGTCATCGAACTCGGTATGGGCGAGCTCGACGCTGAGGGCGCGATAGGCGCGGCCCAAGGGGCCGTCGGGATCGGCCTGCGCCTGCAGGGCCAGGGCGTCGCGCGCGGCCCGCGACACCTCGTCCGCCGCCTGGTCGTCGAGCACGGCGAAGCCAGGCCGCACCCCCGCTTCCAGAGGGAAGCGCCGCAGAAGGCGTTCGCAGAAGCCGTGCAGGGTCTGGATCTTGAGACCGCCGGGGGTCTCCAGGGCGCGGGCGAACAGGGCCCGGGCGCGGGAAAGGTCGGCATTGGCCTCGTCGATATCGGCGAGCGCGCCCTTGAGGGCGGCGTCGTCCATCACCGCCCAGCCGCCAAGCTGGTTGAACAGCCGGGCCTGCATCTCCGCCGCCGCGGCCTTGGTGTAGGTGACGCAAAGGATCGCCTCGGGCGCCGCGCCGGCCAGAAGCAGGCGGGCCACGCGATTGACCAGGGTGGTGGTCTTTCCCGAGCCCGCATGGGCCTCGACAAAGGCGCACAGGGTCGGGTCAGCGGCCTCGGACTGCGGGCCATGCCGGCGAACCATCAGCCGCCCTCCCCAGGGTCTGGCCCGGAGTCAGGGCCATCGGCGGCCTCGCTGTCCGGCTCCTCGCCAATCACCCGCCACTCCCAGACCCGCGCCAGGTGGTCGTAGTCGCCCGGCGTCACCGCGCCCGGGCGCGGCGCGGTGTTGGAGCGGTAGGGCTCGGAGGCCCGGTCAAAGGCGGCGATACGCCGCATCAGCCCCTCAACCGCGTCCCGCGGCGACGCGTCCTTGAGGACGGTGACCTTTCCCGGCTCGCGGCCGCCCCTGACCCGGACATAGACAAGCTCACCCGGCTCGGCCGGCCCGATCTCGGCAAAGCCCCCCGCGGCGACGATCGCGGCCGTGAGGGTCAGCTGAGGCGCCAGTCCCCGCCTGACCTGCGGCCCCGTCGGCGGCTGTCCGGTCTTGAAGTCGAGCACATCGACGGCGCGACCCCGGACCTCCAGGCGGTCGGCCTTGGCGGTGAGGGTGAACGGGCCGGCGGGCCCCTCCAGGGTCATGGCGCCCCGGGTCTCCAGGACCATCCTCTCCACCGGCCGCCGCTGACGCTCGAACGCACCGATGGCGAAGGCGGCCATGCTGGGCGCCAGGGCCCGCTCTCGCGCGAGCCGCGCGGGACTGGTCCCCGCCGCCTCGAGACAGGCGAGAAGCTCGGCGGCGAATCGCGCCTCGGCGTCGTCGGGAAGCGCATCCGGCCATGTGCGGGCGAAGAGCTCGAAGGCGCGATGCACCGCCTCACCCCGGGCGCGGGCGTCGATCTCCTCGTCCGGCGGCGCCAGGGGCCGAAGATTCAGCACCTTGCGCGCATAGAGGGCATAGGGATCGCGAATCCAGGTCTCGACCTCCGTGACGCCGAGTTGGCGCGGCCGGGCGGAGACCGGCGGACGGGGTTCGGGGCGCGCGGCGGTGCGCAGAGAAGGCGGAGGATCGGCCACGGGACCATCCAGGCTCCGCGCCCAGGCCAGGATATCGGGACGCCCGGGAAGATCCACGCCCCCGCCCTTGGCCAGAACCTTGAGCCGCCAGATCCAGCGCGAGGGAACCGTCGGCGCGCCGCCCTGTGACTGGGAGACCAGAAGGGCCACCTCCGGCGCGCAGGCCGCCTGGGCGAAGTCATGGGCGGACAGTCCGATACGGCGCTCCGGCGGCGGCAGGCCCACGGCCGCGCGCATGGGCCGGGACAGAAACAGATCGGTCTGAGCGCCCTGCGGCCAGACCCCCTCCTCCAGCCCCGCCAGCACCACACGGTCGGCGAACACCAGGCGGGCCTCAAGCACGCCGAGGATCTTCAGGCGCGGATGGCTGGCGCCGCCGGCGCGCAGGGTCTCCGCCGCCAGGCTGTCCTCGAGGAGCCGCAAAAATCCCGAGGCGGTGAGCGGCGGCAGGGCGTCGCTCTCGCTCATCAGGGCCGACAGGAGTCGGGCCAGAGCCTCCCCGCCGGCGCCGGTCCAAAGATCGCCCGCCCCGCCGCCCGGTCCTTGCGCCAGGCGCTCCAGCCCCTCGGCCAGGGCCCGCGCCGCGATCGCCGCGGGCGCCGCGCCCCCTCCGGACGGGGTTTTGAACGGGGCGCCCACATGGTCGAGGCAGGCGCCCAGCCGCTCGGCCAGGTCCTGGGCCTCCGGCGCCCCGGCGAGGCGGCGCAGGAGCTCGCTGCGCGCGCGCGGACGCGGGCCGCGCAGACCCTGCCGTTCGAGCCGCTCCAGGATCGGCCCGTCCGGGTCCGGGGTCCCGCCCAGCCGGGTCAGAGGATGTTTGGCCAGGGCCAGCCAGGTGACGGGGTCGAGCGGGTCGACGCTGGCTCGCGCCAGCAGGGCCGCCAGGCGCGCGGCCCGGGCCAGGGCCAGGGGGGTCCCGGCGGAGGAGTCGGCGACGATGCCCCACCGGCGCAGACGCGCGCTGACCCTGCGCGCCAGGCTGGCGTCGGGACAGATGAGGGCCGCCGTCTTGCCCGGCGTCTCCAGGGTTTCACGCAGCAGCAGGGCGGCGACGGCCGCGGTCTCCTCTTCATGGCGCGTCTCGATCAGGCTGAGGCCCGCCAGCCCCTGGGCCAGGGCGTCGACGCCGGCGCTGGCCTCGCGTCGCAAACTGTCGATGACGTCGCGCCAATCGGCCGTCCGGTCGGGGGGACGCAGGGCCTCGTTGATCACCCGGCGACGCCAGCGCCCCTCAGCCTCGCTTCCGGCGTCAAGATCGAGCAGCCGCACCTCCGCGCGCGGGACTCCCACCTGGTCGAGCAGACGCTTCATCGAGGCCTGGGGGTGCTGGGCGTCGATCTCGGCCCAGGCGGCCTCGGCAAGATCGCGGTCGAGCCCGGGCAGGATCACCGCGCCCCGCGGCGCGGCGGCGATGGCGGCCAGCAGGGCCGCCGTGGCGGGCGCCGAGCCGGTGGACCCAGCGGCGACGACGACGCCGGGCGGCGGCGCGATTCGCCAGCGCTCGGCCAGACCCCGGGTCAGCGCCGTCCGCCGGGCGGCCGGGTCCATCAGGCCCAGGGCCTCGAGGCGCCGGGGCCAGAGGTCCAGCGCCACGTCGAGGAAACGCGCCGAGACCTGCCAATGCCGGGCAAACTCGCCCTCCGCCAGGTCTCGCAGGACCGGCCGCGCCGCATCCAGTGAGGCCTCCTCGATCTGCCAGGCGTCAAGCAGCGCGGCCAAGGCGTCCGCCAGGGCCAGGGCCTCGCCCGCCTCAAACTCGCGCCGATCCTCCGCCCCGACCTGGGCCACCAGGCCCGCCAGCTCGAAACGCCGCCGCCAGGGGCTGATCGCTGGCGGCAAATCGCCGGTCAGATCGCCAGGCTCGAAAGGCGATTCGCCCTCGTCCAGGTCGCCGAGGGCGCGGATCTGAGGGAGCAGGGTGGCGGGGCCCGGCGTCACGGCGAGAAAGGCCGAGGCCAGCTCGCGGGCCGCCCGACGCGTCGGCACCAGGACCAGGGCGTCGGCCAGGCCTTCGGGTCCGCCATGGGCGAGCGCCCGCCACAGGGCCGAGGCGAGATCCTTGAGAAACGGGCGGTGGGGAGGGATGGTCAGCCATCGCGGGCCCGGCCCGGCCAAAAGCCCGCTGGCGACGCTGTCCGGGGCGCCGAGGGTCACGTCGCCGCCGTGGCCAGGAAGGCCTCGGCCGCCGCCAGCCCCTCCGGATCGCCCACATGCATCCAGGTCCCCGCCAGGGCCTCGCCGCGCAACCGTCCCCCCGGCGCCATGGCCAGCCAGTGACCGAGCATGCCGTGGGCGCCCTCGGGCCAGGCGTCGATCAGGGCAGGGTTCATGATGTGCACCCCGGCATAGACAAACGGCGCGTCTCGCGCGGCGCCGCGATGGGTCAGAACCCCATCGGCCGCGCGGCTGAAATCGCCAGGCCCCTCGAAGCCGAGGCTCGTCTCACGCCGGGCCAACAGCAGCAGATCGTCCATCCGCGCCGGATCCCAGGCCGCGATCAGGTCGGCCATGGCCGAGGCGCCCGGTGCGTCGCGCCACAGGGTATCGACATTCGCCACCAGCAGCGGCGCATCGCCGAGCCGGGGCCTCGCCCGCTTCAGGCCGCCCGCCGTCTCCAAAGGGCCGTCGCGCTCGTCGGAAATCTCGATCGCAAGGTCACGGCGCGCGGCGAGATGCGTTTCGAGGGCGTCGGCGAACGCGTGGACATTGACCACCACCCGGCGAACCCCGGCCTCCGCCAGGCGATCGAGCACATGGTCGATCAGGGCCCGGCCGTGAACCTCCACCAGGGCCTTGGGCCGGTCGAGCGTCAGGGGTCGAAGCCGCGTGCCGAGCCCCGCCGCCAGAACCATGGCCGTGTCGGAGATTCCGCCGCGGCTCAAAGGAAGGGCCTCACATGGCGATCCAGCCAGACGCCCAGCCCGGTCGGCGCGGGCGGGGTCAGGCACCGGTCGAGATAGGTCCACAGGCGCGGCAGAAAGTCACGATATCGCGGCTTGCCGTCGCGCACGACGAGCCGGGCGAATATGCCTAGAATGCGCAGGACATTGAGCGCGCCGAGGGCGTGATAGTCCGCGAGGAAAGCCTCGGCGTCCCCGGCGGGAACCGCGGCGAGATACCGGCGCAACATGGCCGTCTCAAGCTCGGCCGAGACGTCCCGCCGGGCATCGTGCAGCAGCATGGAGACATCCCAGGCGGGATGGGCCCGGACCGCGTCCTGGAAGTCGATCATCCCCACCCGGGCGACGCCCGTGCGCTCCGGCAGCCAGATCAGATTCTCGGCGTGGTAGTCGCGGTGGCAGAAGACCCGCGCCCCGGCCGCGCCGCGCGCCACGATCGGGGCCCAGACCTGACGCCATTCCGCCAGGGCCGCATCGCCAAAGTTCAGACGCGGCTCGAGCCTGGGAAACCACTCCACGAAAAGATCGCCGCCGGTGGTCAGGGCCAGAGCGTCATAGTCGAGCAACGGCCAGGACACGCCATCATAGGCCAGGATGTCGGGGGCGGGCCCCTGTTGCAGCCGCGCCAGGGCGTCGACGGCGGCGGCGTAAAGGTCGGTCTCGTCCGTCGCGCCCGCGGCGAGCCGCGGACCAAACAGCGCATCGCCCAGGTCCTCCATCACCGCCAGGCCCAGGCCGGCGTCAAAGGCGACGATCCGGGGGGCGGACAGGCCGAGCCCGCGCAGATGGCCCGCACAGGCGACGAAGGCCTCGATGCGGCCGGCGGCCAGACGATAGAGCGCGTTGAAGCCGAGCGCGGCGCGCATCTCCGCCGAAGCGTCCGGCGGACAGGGCTGGGTCTCCAGGCGCGGCGGCTGATCCATCAGGATCAGGCTGGGGCCAGAGGCGGGGTGCAAGCGTTCGTAGGCGCGGGTTGAGGCGTCGCCGGGCAGGGCCTGGCGGCGCGCCTCGGCCAATCCGGCCCGGGCAAGGAAGTCGCGTTTCAGGTCTTCCCGCTCAGACATCCAGCTCCCGCCCCCGCCAGGCCCCGAAGGCGCGCATCCGCACTTCGCGTCCCGTTTCGCCCCCCGCGTCACTCTGATCCGAGAAGGCGATCTCAACCTCCAGACGATCCTCCGGCAAGGCCCCGTCCAGGCGCTCAGGCCACTCGATGATCGCCACGCCTTCGGTCAGGGCCTCCTCCAGGCCCAGCTCGAAGGCTTCCTCGGCGCGGGTCAGACGATAGAGGTCGAAATGCGCGATCTCGAAATCCCGGCCGGGATAGGTCTGGACCAGGGTGAAGGTCGGGCTGGGGGCCTCCTGGTCCGGCGTGGTCAGGGCGCGCACCAGGCCCCGCGCCAGGGTCGACTTGCCTGCGCCGAGGGGCCCGGACAGACACACCGCCTCGCCGGGCCGAAGGCCGCGCGCGATCGCGGCGCCAAGCCGTGCGGTCGCCTCGGCGTCGGGCAGCAGACGGACGTTGTCGCAATGCGCCGCCGCCCTATCCACCACCTTGTCCGCCGCGGGGTGAGGCCCCCGCCCGGATACGGAATCGCGATCGTTCATCGGGGCCATGATGGGGGGGCGCGGGGCGCCCCGGCAAGGGGCTGGCCCATCGGGGGCCATGAGGATCGGAGCCGCCCTGGACCCCACCGTGTCCCCGGGCTAGAGCCCCGCCACCGTCCGCCAAGGGGGCCTCTCCCACGCCCATGTCCGCGCCGACCGAGACCTCCTCGCCTCGAACCGGTCCCGTGCGCGCGGCCCTCGCCGCCCGCCTGGCGCGCGGCGATCTGCAGCCGGACGCGGCCCAGGCCCAGGCCGCCGACGCCCTGGATCGCCTGATCGCCGATCTCGCCGCCGCCCGGGGCGGGCTCTGGCCGCGCCCGGCCGCGACGCCGCGAGGGATCTACCTGTTCGGGCCCGTGGGACGGGGCAAGTCCATGCTCATGGACCTGTTCTTTGCCCTGGCCCCCACCCCGTCCAAGGTGCGGGTGCACTTCCAGCCCTTCATGGCCCGGGTTCACGCCCTGATCGGGCTGTGGCGCACCGGCGATGCGGCGACGCGGCGGGCGCGGTTTGGCCGGGGGCCCCTCCTGCGGCCCTGGACCGACGACCCCATCCCGCCTGTCGCCGAGCTCCTGGCGGGCGAAGCCCGGCTCCTCTGCTTCGATGAGTTCGAGGTGGTGGACATCGCCGACGCCATGATCCTGGGCCGTCTGTTCGAGGCTTTGTTCGCCCGGGGCGTCATCCTGACGGCGACCTCAAACCGGGCGCCGGACGCGCTTTATGCCGACGGAATCAACCGCCAGCTGTTCCTGCCTTTCATCGCCATGCTCAAGGCGCGGCTGGAGCTGGTCCCGGTGGCCGGGCCGCGCGACTTTCGCACCGACAGGCTGCGGGCGGCGGGAACCTGGTTCGCCCCCGCCGACGTCGATCATCGCGCGCGGTTCGACGCCCTTTGGAGCCAGATGCTGGGCGGCGCCCAGGAGCAGGAGGCGACCGTGGAGGTCCTCGGCCGCACCCTCACCTGGCCGCGCACCTCATCAGGCCTGCTGCGGACCGACTTCTCCACCCTCTGCGAGCATCCCCTGGGCTCTCAGGACTATCTGGCCCTGGCCGCGCGGTTCCACACCCTTTTCATCGAAGACCTTCCCCGCCTCACCCCGGCCCGGCGCGACGCGGCGCGACGCCTGGGCCTTCTGATCGATGCCCTGTACGAGGCCAGGGCGCGGCTGGTGGTGCTGGCCGAGGCCGAGCCGGGCGCCCTCTATCCCGCTGGCGACAAGGCGTTCGAATTTCAGCGCGCGGCATCGCGGCTGGAGGAGATGCGATCTGCGGCCTGGCTCGACGCGGTTCGTTGATCCCGCGCGCGGCGCGGACTAGATAGCCCGGCGTCGCCGGTCGCGTATTCAGCGTCGGCGGGCCGTAACCGGGAAGGACTTCATGGCTGACGCGACCCAAGGCGCCCGACCAAGACCCCTTTCGCCTCACGTTCAGATCTGGCGCTGGCACGTGACCATGGCGGCCTCGATCACCAACCGGGCGACGGGCGTCGCGCTCTATGCCGGCTGGCTGGTCTTCGCCGGGTGGGCCCTGGCCCTCAGCGCCGGCGCCGACGCCTATCAGGCCTATACCGGCCTTCTGACCTCGCCGCTTGGCCTGCTGGTCCTGATCGGGGTGACGGCGAGCCTGTTCTTCCACCTGGGCGCCGGGGTGCGGCACCTCGCCTGGGACCTCGGACGAGGCTTCGCCAAGACGACAGCCAGCGCCACCGCCTGGTTCTCCTATGTTTTCGCCCTTCTCGCCACGATCCTGGTCTGGGTCGCGGCCTTCGCCGCGCACGCAGGGTGACGCCATGAACCTCTATCGCACGGATCTGGGACGCGCCCGGGGGCTGGGGTCGGCCAAGCACGGAGTCGGCCACTTCATCGCCGAACGCGGCACGGGCGTCGCGCTCATGCTGCTCAGCGTCTGGCTGGTCCCCTTCGCCCTTCGCGTGGCGCACGGCGGTTATCTGGCGGCCCGAGACATGCTTGCCTCGCCGGTCAATGCCGCCCTGGCCATCCTGACCCTCGTGGTCGGCCTCTATCACGCCATGATCGGCATGCGGGTGGTGATCGAGGACTATATCGAGCGGCGGGCCACCAAGTCGGCGCTTCTGATCCTCAACGCCCTTGTCGGTTGGGGCGCGGCCGCCATCGGCGCCGTCGCCCTTCTCAAGCTCGTCTTCGCCTCCGGGAGTTAAGCCGTGGCCGCCTATAACTTTACCGACCATCGCTTCGATGTCGTGGTGGTGGGGGCCGGAGGGTCGGGCCTTCGCGCCGCCCTGGGCTGCGCCGCCGCGGGCCTGCGCACGGCGTGCATCTCCAAGGTTTTCCCGACCCGCTCGCACACGGTCGCCGCCCAGGGGGGAATCTCGGCGAGCCTGGGCAATATGGGTCAGGACGACTGGCGTTGGCACATGTACGACACGGTCAAGGGCTCGGACTGGCTCGGCGACCAGGACGCCATTGAATATCTGGTGCGCAACGCGCCCGACGCGGTTTACGAGCTGGAGCATTGGGGCGTGCCCTTCTCGCGCACCCCCGAGGGCAAGATCTATCAGCGGGCCTTTGGCGGCATGACCCGCAACTATGGCGAGGCGCCGATCCAACGGACCTGCGCCGCCGCGGACCGCACCGGTCACGCCATGCTGCACACCATGTACGGTCAGGCGCTGAGCAAGTCGGTGGAGTTCTTCATCGAGTTCTTCGCCCTCGACCTGATCATGGATGAGGGCGTCTGCCGCGGCGTCACCGCCTGGAAGCTGGACGACGGCAGTCTGCACCGCTTCGCCGCCCAGACAGTGGTGCTGGCTACCGGCGGCTATGGTCGGGCCTACTTCTCCTGCACCTCGGCCCATACCTGCACGGGGGACGGCGGCGGCATGGCCCTGCGCGCGGGCCTGGCCCTGCAGGATATGGAATTCGTGCAGTTCCACCCCACCGGAATCTATGGCGCAGGGTGCCTGATCACCGAGGGGGCCCGGGGCGAGGGCGGCTATCTGACCAATTCCGAGGGCGAGCGGTTCATGGAGCGCTATGCGCCGTCCGTGAAGGATCTGGCGCCGCGCGACATGGTCAGCCGCGCCATGACCATCGAGATTCGCGAAGGGCGGGGCGTCGGTCCGAACAAGGACCACATCTTCCTGCACCTGGACCACCTCGATCCCAAGGTGCTGCACGAGCGCCTGCCGGGCATTTCCGAGACGGCCAAGATCTTCGCCGGCGTCGATGTGACCAAGGAGCCGATCCCGGTTCTGCCGACGGTGCACTACAATATGGGCGGTATCCCGACCAATTATCACGGCCAGGTGGTGACTCTGGCCGGGGACGACCCGGACGCGGTCATTCCGGGCCTGATGGCTGTGGGGGAGGCGGCCTGCGTCTCGGTGCACGGATCCAACCGCCTGGGCTCCAACTCGCTGATCGACCTTGTGGTGTTCGGTCGCGCCGTGGGGTTGCATTGTGGCGAAACCCTCAAGGCCGGGGCCAGCCAGCCCGAGCTCAAGGCCGACTGGACCGAGGCCCATCTCGACCGCTTCGATCGTCTGCGGCACGCCAGTGGAACGATCCCCACCGCGGCCCTGCGTCTGGAGATGCAGCGCGCCGCGCAGGAGGACGCCGCTGTCTTCCGCACCGGCGAGACGCTGAAGTCAGGGGTGCAGAGGCTGGCGGCGGTGCACGCCAAGCGCGCCGACCTCAAGGTCGAGGATCGCGGCCTGATCTGGAACACCGATCTGATGGAGACGCTGGAGTTCGAAAACCTGATCGGTCAGGCCATCGTCACCGTCGAGGGCGCCCTCAATCGCCAGGAGAGCCGTGGCGCGCACGCCCGCGAGGACTTTGCTGAGCGCGACGACAAGGCCTGGATGAAACACACCCTGACCTGGTTCGACGACGCCAGCGGCAAGGTGCGGATCGATTATCGTCCGGTGCATAGCTACACCATGACCAACGACGTGGCCTATATCCCGCCCAAGGCGCGGGTCTATTGAGAGAGCCGACATGGTCCAACTGACGCTCCCCAAGAACGCCAAGGTCGGCAAGGGTCGCCACCACCCCGCCCCCGCCGGCGCCAAGAAGGTCAAGCGATTCAAGATCTATCGCTGGGACCCCGAGGGCCAGGGCAATCCGGTCTGGGACACCTATGACGTCGATGTGGCCGGCTGTGGGCCCATGGTGCTGGACGCCCTCCTGCACATCAAGAACACGATGGACTCGACCCTGGCTTTCCGGCGCTCCTGCCGCGAAGGCGTCTGCGGCTCCTGCGCTATGAATATCGGCGGACGCAACACCCTGGCCTGCACCCACGGCTGGGAGGAGGTCCCTGGCGGTGAGATTGCGATCGCGCCCCTGCCCCACATGCCGGTGATCAAGGATCTGGTGCCGGATCTGACCCTGTTCTACGCCCAGTACGCCTCGATCGAGCCCTGGCTGCACACCGTGACGCCCGAGCCGCAGAAGGAGTGGCGTCAGTCCGAGGCCGACCGCGAGAAGCTGGACGGCCTCTATGAGTGCATCCTGTGCGCGTGCTGCTCCACCTCCTGCCCGAGCTACTGGTGGAACCAGGAAAAGTATCTGGGACCCGCGGCCCTGTTGCAGGCGCGACGCTGGCTGGCCGACAGCCGCGACGAGGCCACGGGCGAGCGCCTCGACGCCCTGGAGGATCCGTTCAAGCTCTATCGCTGCCACACCATCATGAACTGCGCCCAGGTCTGCCCCAAGGGTCTGAACCCGGCCGAGGCGATCTCGGAAATCAAGCTGATGCTGGTGGATCGCACGATCTGAGCCCACGCCCCGGGCTCGTTTCGCAAGTCGCAAGGCGGCGTTGACCGCAGCCGTTTTTGACGGCATCGGAGCGGAATGGAGAAAAACGACGCAGGCGTCATGATTGTCGGAGCCGGCCATGCGGGCGGCACGGCGGCCGCGCTTCTGCGTCAGTTCGGGTATGCCGGCCCGATCACCCTGGTGGGCGAGGAGCCCCTGGCCCCCTATCAACGCCCCCCGCTCTCCAAGGCCTGGCTGAAGGGGGAAACCGACGCGGAGTCCCTCGCCCTCAAGCCGGACAGCTTCTACGAGGAGGCTGGCGTCGCCCTTTTGAAGGGCGAGCACGTCACCGCCATCGATCGGACAGCGCGGCGGATCGTCCTGGCCTCCGGCGCAACGCGACCCTACGACATCCTGATCCTCGCCACCGGCGCCCGCGCACGGCGCCTCGCCCTGCCTGGCGCTGATCTCGACGGCGTCCTCGTCCTGCGGTCGGCGGCCGACGCCGAGGCGCTGAAGGCGCGACTTGGTCCGGGCAAGCGCCTGGCGGTGATCGGCGGCGGCTATATCGGCCTTGAAGCGGCGGCCTCGGCCCGGGCGCTCGGCGCGCAGGCGGTGGTGCTTGAGCGGGAGCCGCGCCTTCTGGCCCGGGTCGCCGGGCAGACCCTCTCCGACTTCTTCACGGCCTATCACCGCGCCCGGGGTGTGGACGTTCGCCTTGGGGTGCAGATCGAGGGCTTCGTGGGCGAAGGCGAGGTGCGGGGCGTGCGCCTCGCCGGCGGCGAGATCGTGCCCTGCGACGCGGCCCTGGTCGGGGTCGGCGCGATCCCCAATTCCGAACTGGCCGAGGCGGCGGGGCTGGACTGCGACAACGGCGTGGTGGTCGACCTCGAGGCCCGGACGTCAGATCCGGCCATCTTCGCCATCGGCGACGTCACCCGCCGCCCCCTGCCCCATTATGGCCGCGTGGCCCGCCTTGAGAGCGTCGCCAACGCCCTGGAGCAGGCCCGACAGGCGGCCAGCGCCATTACCGGCAGGCCTGCCCCGGCCCCCGAGGTCACCTGGAACTGGTCCGACCAGTACGACCTCAAATACCAGATCGCCGGCCTGCCCTTTGAGGCGGACGCGGTGGTCACCCGGGGCGATCCGGCCACCGGGCGATTCGCGCTGTTCCACATGGCTGGCGAGGTGATCCAGGCCGTGGAGGCGGTGAACGCCCCGGCGGAGTTCATGGGCGGGCGCCAGTTGATCGCTCAGCGTCGCCCCGTGTCACGGGCGAGACTTGCGGACCCATCGGTTTCCATGAAAGAGGTCGCGGCCTGAACGGCCCGGCACGACAGACCAGCTGCGAAGAGGATTTGGGGCGACCCATGGCCAAGATTACCTACATCGAACACAACGGCGCCGAGCACACCCTGGAGGTGAAGTCCGGCCTCTCGGTCATGGAAGGGGCGGTGAAGAACAACGTCCCGGGCATCGACGCCGACTGCGGCGGCGCGTGCGCCTGCGCCACCTGCCACGTCTATGTGGACGACGCCTGGCTGGACAAGACCGGCGAAAAGACCGCCATGGAAGAGTCCATGCTCGACTTCGCCGAGAACGTGCAGCCCAACTCCCGCCTCTCCTGCCAGATCAAGGTCAGCGACGCCCTGGACGGCCTCGTGGTGCGGATGCCGGAGAGCCAGCACTAGGCTACGCCTTCGAAGGCGCTCCCTCGCGGGGCTTGAGCGCGTCGCAACGCGCTCAAGGACTCTAAGACCGAGCACGATTCAGCACTTTCGCGGAGTCCGCGAAAACGCATCGTGCTTTAGGCCTCGGCGAGCTGGAACCGGCTGAAGCGATCCAGAGCGCCCTCGAGGATGCGATTGAGACGGGGGGTCTCTGGCGTCAGCCAGTGGCAGGCCTGGATGCGCACGACGCCCGCCTCGCGATCGGTCTTGAGGTCAAGCAGCGCCACGAAGCGATCGCCCACCAGGACCGGCAAGGTGAAATAGCCGAACCTGCGCCGCGCGCGAGGCACGTAGGCCTCGAACAGGTGGGCATAGCCGAATATCGTTCCGCACCGCTCGCGCAGCCGGGTCAGCGGGTCGAACGGCGACAGGATATGAGCGGCGTCCTCGTCGAGCGGCGCCAGGGGCGTCTCGAGCCATTCCGGCGAGATCCAGTGGACGAGGTCTTCAGCCCCCTCCAGGCGTACGGGGAGCAGGGCCTTGCGCCTGACGCGGCCCTCCAGCAGGACGCGAAGGGGCTCGATCAGGTTGCGCCGCGTATGCCGGATGGAGTCGAGGCTGACCACAGCCTGGCTGCGCAGGGCCGTGTCGATCAGATGGTCGAGACAGGCGCGCGCCCTGGCCGGCGCGGGCTCGGACTCCCAGCCGAAATGGCGGGCGGCGAGATCATAGGTCTTCACCATGCCGGTGCGACGCGAGACGGTCAGGACCCCGTTCCAGACGCCCAGCTCCAGAGCCTTCTTGCTTGGCTTGCGGCTGCCCCAAAGGTCCGTCTTCTCGATCAGGGCGTCGTCGGCGACGTCGCGAATCGTCAGCGGCCCATCGTCGCGAATGAGGCGCAGCACCCGGCGATAGTCCCTCGGCGCCACGTCGCGAAAATAGGCCAGGGGCTGGCGGCGGTGGCGGCGCATCTGGCGGGCATAGACCGGGTAGTCGGCCACCGGCGCATAGGCCAGGGCATGGGTCCAGACCTCAAAGATCGTCCTGGCCTCGCTCTGCAGATGGGCCAGATCGCCGCGACGATAGTCGGGGATGCGATTGTAGAGGATGTGGTGGTGACAGCGTTCGATCACATGGATCGTGTCGATCTGCACATAGCCCAGATGGGCGATGGCCTTCTCCGCCGCCGCCGGGCCCGATCCGAACGGTGCGGGGGCATCCAGCTTCTGGGCCGCCAGCCAAAGGCGCCTCGCCCGCCCGCTAGAGAGGGGAATGGCTTTCACACGGGTGCGGGTCAGCCCGCCCGGATCGCCATGAAACGGTCCGCCCGCTGCTTGCGAAGGCCGTCGGGGCTCAGCTTGAGCAGGGCCTTGAGCTCCGCCTCCACGGCGTCGCCCACCGCCATCATGGTCGCGACCGGGTCCTGATGCGCCCCGCCCGGAGGCTCGGGGATGATCTTGTCGACGATCTTGAAGCGGATCAGGTCCTCGGCCGTGATCTTCATCGCCTTGGCCATGTCCTCGGCGAGGTTGCGGTCGCGCATGAGGATCGAGGCGCAGCCCTCGGGAGAGATCACCGCATAGATGCCGTGCTCAAGGATCAGCACCTTGTTGGCCGCGGCGATCCCGATGGCCCCACCGCTCATGCCCTCTCCGGTGATCACCGCGATCATCGGCGTCCCCAGGGTCAGGCACCGCTCGGTGGACCGGGCGATCGCCTCGGCCACGCCGCGCTCCTCGCTTCCCACGCCAGGATAGGCGCCCCCCGTGTCGACGAAGGACAGGACGGGAAGGCCAAACTGTTCGGCGAGGTTCATCAGGCGGGTGGCCTTGCGATACCCCTCTGGCCGGGCGGCGCCGAAATTGTGCTTCAGACGCGAGGCGGTGTCGTGACCCTTCTCATGGCCCATGACCATCACGGGGATGCCGCGAAACCGACCCAGCCCGCCCATCAGCGCCTGGTCGTCGCCAAAGCTGCGGTCGCCGCGCAGTTCGACGAACTCCTCGATCAGGGTGGCGACATAGTCGACGAAATGCGGTCGCTCGGGATGCCGGGCGATCTGAGTCTTTTGCCAGGCGTCGAGGCCGGCATAGGCCTCGATGCGCATCTCCCGGGCCCGGGTGCGCAGGGCCTCGATCTCGGCCATGAGACCGCCGGGTCCGCCGTCCGCAGCGAGCTGGGACAATTCTTCGATCTTGGACTCCAGCTCGGCGATCGGGCGCTCGAACTCGAGAAACGGGCCAGCCATGCGATCACGTCTTCACGTCGCCAGGGGGTCGCCCGGCAAGGGTCGGGGAAACTAGGCGGTCGCACGCGCCGGGGCAAGGCGCGCAAATAGAGCTAGAGGCCGTATCGCGCCGCGCGGGCGGGCTCCCGCGCGGCGACCGCCCGGGCGAGGTCCAGAAGCACCTTGGCCTGCTTCCAGGTCGCGTCGTCCTGCATCTTGCCGTCGATCATGGCGACGCCCACGCCGTCCGGCATGGCCTCGATGATGCGCCGCGCCACCGCCACCTCGGCGGGATCTGGCGAAAACACGTCCTGGGCCACGACGATCTGCGAGGGGTGCAGGCTCCAGGCGCCGGCGCAGCCCAGCAGAAAGGCGTTGCGGAATTGCTGCTCGCACGCCGCCAGGTCCGCGATGTCGCCAAACGGGCCGTAGAACGGCTTGATCCCCGCGGCGGCGCAGGCGTCGACCATGCGTGAAAGGGTATAGTGCCAGATGTCCTGCTGCGCGGCCTCCCGTGGGGCCGCCTCCGTCGTGGGGTCGGCGAGGACCCGATAGGCGGGATGTCCGCCGCCCACGCGGGTGGTCTTCATGGCCCGGCTGGCGGCGAGGTCGGCTGGCCCAAGGCTCACCCCCTGCAGGCGCGGACTGGCCCTGACGATGGCTTCGATATTGGCCACACCCTGGGCCGTCTCCAGGATGGCGTGCAGCAGGATCGGGGTGCGGCGCCCGTGCCGCGCCTCCAGTCCCGCCAGGAGCTGATCCATATAGTGCAGATCCCAAGGCCCCTCGACCTTGGGCAGCATCAGCGTCGTGATGGCCTCGCCCGGGGCCGCCATCAGAGCCAGGACATCGTCCAGATGCCAGGGGCTGGCCGGGCCGTTGATCCGCACCCAGAGCTGGGTTGCCCCGCCTGAAAACACGGGATGGGCCGCCATGGCGATCGCGCCGGCCCGGGCGGCGGCCTTGGCCTCGGCGGGGATCGCGTCTTCGAGATTGGCGCAGATGACATCGATCTGGGACGCGGTCTCCAGGGTCTTCTCGCGCGGACGCTCCAGGTGCGGCGGGACGAAGTGAATCACGCGCTCCAGGCGCGCGGGCAGGTCGCGCCACGGGGCGGGGGCGCCCTGGGCGAGGGGTGCGAAGAAGGCGCGAGGCGAGCGCTCGGTCATGCCCGGGTCTAGAGCACGATCAGCCGCGCCGGGCCAGGGGATGGCGGGTCTCGACCACTTCCCGCAGATGGTCCTGGGCGAGGTGGGTATAGATCTGGGTCGTGGCGATGTCGGCATGACCGAGCAGGGTCTGCACGACGCGCAGATCGGCGCCCCCCTCCAAAAGGTGGGTCGCGAAGGCGTGGCGCAGGACGTGCGGGCTCACCTGCGCGGGGTCCAGGCCCGCGGCGAGCGCCGCCTTGGCGAGAAGCTGGGCGACGCGGCGTTCGGTCAGCTTGCCGCCGCGACCGCGGGAGGGGAACAGCCAGGGCGAGGTCTTGACCCGCGCCGGCAGAAAGCGCGCCCGATACGGCAGATAGGCGGCCACAGCCCGCCGCGCGCGGTCATTGAGGGGCGCCAGCCGCTCCTTGTCGCCTTTTCCCCGGATGATCAGAGCCTCCGGCCCGGACGGCCGCGCGAAGGGCGCGACGGGGAGGGCGGTGAGTTCGGACACGCGCAAACCGCCGGCATAGGCGAGCTCGATCAGCGCCTCGAGTCTGGCCCCCGCCGCATCGCTCTCGATCCGGTCTGGATCCTCCGCATTCCCCGCGCCCCGTGTCCGGGCCGCCGCGATCAGGGCGTCCACCTGGGCGCGCGTCAGGACCTTGGGCAAGGGCCGGCCGCGATGCGGGGCGGTGAGGCGGCGGGTCGGGTCGTCCGTGCGCCAGCCCTCGTCCAGCACGAAGCGGTAGAACTGGCGGAGGGCCGAGCGTCTCCGGGCGGCTGTACCCGGCGACAGCCCGCGACGCCCGAGATCGGCGAAATAGGCCTCCAGATCGCCCGGCTGAGCCCGGCTCAGATCGACGCCGCGCCGGCTGAGGAACCCGCTGACATCCTCGAGGTCGCGGCCATAGGCGGTCAGGGTGTGGCGCGCGGCGGCGCGCTCGGCGGCCATCATCTCCAGAAACGCTTCGGTCCAGACGGCGCCGGTCATGCCGCCATCCTGGGCCGGCGCTGTTGAACGGAGGCTTAAGGCGGCAAGGTCAGGGCGCGGTTCGTGGCGTCACGCGAGCGCATGGTGTAGCGTGAGGTTTCTCATGGCCCCCTCCCCACCGCGCCCCGACCGCACCATCGCTCTCATCGGACTCATGGGCGTGGGCAAGAGCAGCATCGGCCGGCGCCTGGCCCAGGCGCTGGGGATGCCGTTTCGCGACGCGGACGCCGAGATCGAGGCGGCGGCCGGCCAGTCCATCGCCCAGATCTTCGATACCCTTGGCGAAGAGGCCTTCCGGGATGGCGAGCGGCGGGTGATCGCGCGCCTTCTGGCCGAACCGCCTCATGTTCTGGCGACGGGCGGGGGCGCCTTCATGAACCCGCAGACGCGCGAACTGATCGCTCAGCGGGCGATCTCGGTCTGGCTGAAGGCCGATCTGGAGCTTCTGGCGCGCCGTGTCGGACGGCGAACCCATCGGCCCCTGGTCAACGGCCGCGACCCGCGCGAGGTGCTGGAGAGCCAGGCCAGGGACCGCTATCCGTTCCTCGCCGAGGCCGAGCTCATCGTCGAGACCGGCGATCAGCCGCACCATGTGGCCGTGGCTTCGATCCTGGAGGCCCTGGCGGCGCGCGCGGGCAAGATCGCGACAGCGGACACCCCAACAGCGGACGCCCCGGGCGCCGCGTCATGACCACGGCCGTGAAAATCGGGGTGGGGCTCGGCGCGCGGGCCTATGACGTGCTTGTCGAGCCGGATCTGATCGATCGCGCCGGGAGCCTGCTGCGTCCGCTCCTCAAGCGACCCGTGGCCACCGTGGTCACCGACGAGACCGTGGCCGACCTGCATGGCGGGCGCTTGCGCCGCGCCCTGACCTCGGCCGGGCTGGCGGTGCAGGAGGTGATCCTGCCGCCGGGCGAGGAGAGCAAGTCCTACGCCGGCCTTCAGAGGCTGTGCGAGTCGCTGCTGTCCCTTGGCCTGGAGCGCAGTGACATCGTGGTCGCCTTCGGCGGCGGCGTGATCGGCGATCTGGCGGGCTTCGCCGCCGCGATCTTCAAGCGCGGCGTGGATTTCGTGCAAATTCCAACGACGCTTCTGGCCCAGGTCGACTCCTCGGTCGGCGGCAAGACGGCGATCGACAGCCCCCAGGGCAAGAACCTGATCGGCGCCTTCCACCAGCCGCGCCTTGTCCTGGCCGATATCGGTCTTCTGGCCAGCCTGCCCGCACGACAGAGGGTCAGCGGCTGGGCCGAGGTGTTGAAATACGGCCTTCTGGGAGATGCGGTGTTCTTCGCCTGGCTGGAGGCCAACGGCGCGCGGGCGCTCGGCGGCGATACCGCCCTTTTGACCCGCGCCGTCGCCCGTTCGGTGGAGATGAAGGCGGCGATCGTCGCCGCCGACGAACGCGAAACAGGCCAGAGGGCCCTGCTCAATCTGGGTCACACCTTCGGCCACGCCCTGGAGACCGAGACCGGGTTCGGCGACGCCCTGTTGCACGGGGAGGGCGTTGGCCTTGGCTGCGCCCTGGCGTTCCGCTTTTCCGCGCGACTGGGGCTATGCCCGCCTGGAGCGGCGGTCCGCGCGGCCGAGGCGTTGAAGGCGGCAGGACTGCCCACGACCCTCGCCGAGCTTGGCCGTCCGTTCAGCGCCCAGCGTCTCCTCAACGCAATGGCTCAGGACAAGAAGACGGAGAACGGCGAACTGACCTTCATCCTCGCCCGGGAGATCGGCGCGGCCTTTACCGCCAAGGGCGTTGCGCGCGAGGCGGTGGAGGCGTTCCTGCGGGCGGAGGGGGCCGACCCGTGACTCTGGGCGCCGCGCTGGGGGGCTCGCGGATGAGTCCATGTCCATGAATCCATGTTCATGAGTCCGGGCCCATGACCCTCGACCTGTGGGGCCTGATCGGCCTGATCCTTGCTCTGCTGATCATATCCGCCGTCTTCTCCGCCGCCGAGACGGCCCTGACCCGCGCCAGCCGCGGTCGCCTGCACCAGCTTGAGCGCGAGGGCGATCGCCAGGCGCGGCGCGTGAACCGTCTTCTGGAGCGGCCCCAGAATCTGATCGGCGCGGTGCTCCTGGGCTACAATGCGCTCAATGTTCTGAGCTCCGTCCTGGCGACCCTGGTTCTCACGCGCCTGATCCCGGGACCCAAGGGCGTCTTCGTCGCCACGGTGGTGATGACGATCATGGTGGTGGTGTTCGTCGAGGTCCTGCCCAAGACCCTCGCCCTGGCCCGCGCCGACGATCTCGCCCGGGGCCTCGCCGCGCCCATGAGCCTGGCCGTCCGCATCCTCAGCCCGGTCACCGCCGCGGTTCAGGTGGTGGTCCGTGTGACCCTTGGGCTCGCCGGCGTGCAACTCGATGCGGCGCCGGGCGAAGACGCCGCGCGGGAGGAAATCCGCGGCGCGGTCAATCTGCACCATGCGGGCGGCGTCTTTGAGAGCGGCGAGCGGCGGATGCTGGGCGGCGTGCTCGACCTCTCGGACATGACCGTGGCCGAGATCATGGTGCATCGCACCGAGATCTCGATGATCGACGCCGATCTGCCGCCGCGTCTCCTGGTGGAGCAGGCCCTGGAGGCGGAGCATACCCGCCTGCCCCTTTATCGCGGCGAGCGGGAGAACATCGTCGGCGTGCTGCACGCCCGCGACCTCCTGCGCGTTCTGGCCGTCAGCGGCGGCGCGACCGAGGCGCTGGACGTCTCGGCCCTGATGCGGGCGCCCTGGTTTGTGCCCGAGACCACCGGCCTGCGCGATCAGCTGGACCAGTTCCTCAAGCGGCGCAGCCACTTCGCCCTGGTGGTGGATGAATATGGAGCCCTGCAGGGCCTGGTGACGCTGGAGGATATCCTCGAGGAGATCGTCGGCGAGATCGACGACGAACACGATGCGGCCGCCCCGGGGGTAAGGCGCCAGCCGGATGGCTCGGTCCTGGTGGAGGGGCAGGTCAGTGTGCGCGATCTCAACCGGGCTCTGGACTGGTCCCTGCCCGACGATCTCGCCGTCACCGTCGCGGGCCTCGTCATTCATGACGCCCAGTCGATCCCCGAGCCCGGCCAGACCTTCCTGTTTCACGGCCATCGCTTCCAGGTTCTGAGACGGCGGCGCAACCGCATCACCCTGTTGCGCATCAGCCCTCACACCGACCCCGAGGCTTGAGCCGGGGTCGCTCCGCCTTTCCCCGGCCGGACAGCTTGGCTATGCTTGAAGGATGACCACGTCTTCGGGAATCACGGGACGGCGGGTGCTCGTGGTCGAGGACGACAGCCTGATCGCCCTCCTTGTCGAATCCATGCTCTCGGATCTGGGGGCCAGCCTCGTCGGGCCGGCCGGCTCGGTGAGCGAAGCTTTGCGCCTGATCGACAGCGGCGTGGCCTTCGACGTGGCGCTGCTCGACCTCAATCTGGAGGGCCTACCGGTCTACCCGGTCGCCGACCTCCTGCGCGCGCGGAACGCGCCGTTCATCTATTGCACCGGCTATGGCGAAGCAGGCCTTCGGCCGGAGGATCGCGGGGTGCGCCTGCTGCGCAAGCCCTATCGCATCGCCGACCTGGCCCAGGCCCTGGAACAGATTCCGGTCTGATCCGGAACCCGCATCCGATCAGGATTCGCCCGGCGCCAGGAGCTTGAGCGACAGGGCGTGAATGTCCGTCTCGAGCGCCGACTTGAGAAGCGCATTGACCATCCGATGTCGGGCCAGAGGCCGAAGGCCGGCGAAGGCCGCGGCCTCGATGACCACGCGAAAATGGCTCTCGACGTCCTCGCCCGAGGCCTTGTGGCCCATGGCGCTGTGGCCCGCGTGCAGCGCGGATTCGTCGGTGATCTCCAGCCGGGTCGGCGAGAGCCCGGCCTGCAACACGTCTCTCATGGATTGCGCAACCCGGCCCATCGCCTCAGCAAAGGATGGGCCCGACGCACCTGTCAATTCTTGAACTGCGGCGCGCGCGCTCCCAAACTCGGCGAATGCCGAGCGCGTTTCGCTATCGACCCCGCTTCGTCGACATCCGCGTGCGGCCGCCGCCGCCGGAGGACGAGACCGTGTCCGCCGCGCGCGATCCGGGCGGTCGCGTCTGCGACCATGCCGGATGTCGCCAGCCGGCCACGGCCCGCGCCCCGCGCGGCCCCGACATGGTGAACGAGCCTTACTGGTTCTGCAGGGTTCACGCGGCCGAATACAACCGGAACTGGAACTATTTCGCCGGCATGAGCGAGGACGAAATCGCCCAGCGCGTGGCCGAGGAGGTGACCACCGGCGGGCGTCCGACCTGGTCGTTCAAGTCGGGCGCGCGCAATCGCGAGGCGTCAGGATTGCGGGGCGCGTTCAGGGACGCGTTCGGCCTGTTTGGCGAGCCGCCTCCGGCGCCGGGAGGCGCGGGCGTGCGTCCGCCGCGCGTGGGCAAGCTGGAGCGCGCGGCCCTCTATGACCTCGATCTGGAGGAAACCGCCGAGGCGGCGACGATCCGCACCCGTTATCTGGAGCTGGTCAAGCTGTGCCACCCCGACACCAATGGCGGCGATCGCTCGGCGGAAGGCAAGCTCCAGCGGGTGATCCGCGCCTACAAGACCCTGCAAAAGGCGAAGCGGGTCTGAGGTTCCTTTAAGGGGGACTGTTGCGTTTGAAAGGCGAGGGCGACGGCGCTAAGGAATTGAGCATGTCCACCTCCGCCGCACACCCCGCCGACACCCAAGCCTCCGAAAGCCAGGCCGCCGAAAGCCAGGCCGCCGACGATCTCCTGAGCTTGGTCCCGGATCGGACCGTCTCGATCCGCGAGGTGTTCGGCGTGGACTCCGACATGCGCGTACCGGCCTTCTCGCGGCGCGACAGCCATGTGCCCGATCTGGACGAAGCCTATCGGTTCGATCCCCAGACCACCCTGGCGATCTGCGCCGGCTTCGCGTTCGACCGGCGGGTCATGGTGCAGGGCTATCACGGCACCGGCAAGTCGACCCACATCGAACAGGTCGCCGCGCGCCTCAACTGGCCGATGATCCGGGTCAACCTCGACAGCCATGTCAGCCGCATCGACCTGGTGGGCAAGGACGCCATCGTGCTCAAGGATGGCAAGCAGGTGACGGAGTTTCGCGAGGGCATCCTGCCCTGGTGCCTGCAACGCCCCATGGCCCTGGTCTTCGACGAATATGACGCTGGCCGGCCCGACGTGATGTTCGTGATCCAGCGCATTCTTGAGGCTCAGGGCCGCCTAACCCTGCTCGATCAGAACCGCGTCATCCGACCCAACGCCCACTTCCGGCTGTTCGCGACCACCAACACGATCGGCCTTGGCGACACCACCGGGCTGTATCATGGCACCCAGCAGATCAATCAGGGCCAGATGGACCGCTGGTCGATCGTCACCACCCTGAACTATCTGAGCCACGAGGTGGAGGCCGAGATCGTCCTGGCCAAGGCGCCCAACTATGCCGCGACCGCGGAGGGCCGTCGCCAGATTGCGGCCATGGTCCGGGTGGCGGACATGACCCGCAACGCCTTCATGAACGGCGACATCTCCACCGTCATGAGCCCGCGCACGGTGATCACCTGGGCTCAGAACGCCGAGATCTTCGCCGGCGACATCGCCCTGGCCTTCCGCGTGACCTTCCTGAACAAATGCGACGAACTGGAGCGGCCCACCGTGGCGGAGTTCTACCAGCGCGCGTTCGGCGGCGACCTTCCCGAAGCGGCCGCGCGCGTGAAGGTGGCCTGAACCCCGCCCCCGTCGTTCCGCCGCGCGCCGATCGTCGCGTGATAGGGTCGAGGCCGAGCGGGAGGTCCGGATGCGGGCAAATCGGGTGGGCCGATGGGCCGGGGTGGACCCAGGACCGGGCCTGGCTCGTCCATCGCCCGTGAACGCCGGCCGGCGACCCGCATGAGGCTGTTCCTTCTGGGCAAGGCCGGCAGCGTCAACCACTGGCTGGAAGAGGCGACGGCCTCTCTCATCGCCGAGGGCCATACGGTACGAACAGGCTTTGTCCGGCGCTCCTGGCTGGCCCAGGGTCTTGAAGCGCGTCTGGCGGCGCCCATCGCCGCCGGCCTGACCCGGCGCCTGCGACACGAACGGTTCGATCTGATCCTGGTGATCGGGGCGCTCCATGCGCCGCACGCTCTGCTGGAGGCGGTGGCCCGTCTTGAGGGCCGCCCTCCCCTCGCCGGGTGGGCCGGGGACCTGTTCGAAGCCGAGGCGGCCGAACGGGCGGCGCTGTTCGACCTCATCGCCTATACCGACACGGCTCTGGTCGCGAGGCACCAGGCCCTGGGCTTCAGCGCCCCGACCCTCTTTCTGCCGCACGCCGCCGACGTCTCCGGCGTATGGCCCAGCCGCCGCCATCGCTCGCCCGACCTGGTCTTCGTCGGCAACGCCACGCCGCATCGCCGCGCCGTCGTCGCCGGGACGGCCTCGCCCCTTGTCCTGGTGGGCGCGGGCTGGAGCGAGGCGGACGGGGCGCACCATCACCGACGGGCGCGGCGCATGGCGCCGGACGCGGTGCGCGCGCTGTATGGCGGGCATGGCGCCGTGCTCAATATCCGCAACGAGGCCAATGTCCTGGCCGGGCTCAATCAGCGCAACTTCGCCCCGCTCATGGCCGGCGCCGCGCTCCTGACCGACGATCAACCCGACCTTGATCATTGCTTTGAGCCGGGCGTCGAGGTCCTGGTATGGCGCGACCTCGCTGAGTTGAACGCCCAGGCCGAGCGGCTGCGCGGCGATCCCGATCTGGCGCGCCGTCTGGGCGAGCGGGGTCGCCGGCGGGTCCTGGCGGAGCACACCTATGGACGCCGCCTGCAGACCCTGGCCGCAGCCCTGTAATGCCGCCGCGCTGGGCCCCATGGACGTCGCGCGCGAGGCGCCCCAGGCTCGCCCCATGACCGGTCAAGTCGCCGCTTCCGCCGCTCGTCCCCGCCATCGAGGCGCCAGGGGCGTGCTGAGCGCCCTGTCACGGCCCAGGGTCGCGGTAATGCTGGCGCTTGGCTTCTCCTCCGGCCTGCCCTTCATGTTGATCGGCAATACGCTGGGCCTATGGCTGGACGAGGCCGGGGTCGGGTTGGCTCTGATTGGCTTCCTCTCCTGGATCAGCCTGACCTATTCGGTGAAGTTCCTCTGGGGCGCGGTGGTCGATCGATTGCCGGCGCCGCTATTCAATCGCCTGGGCCGCCGACGCGGCTGGATGCTGCTGACCCAGGCCGGCGTCGGGATCGGACTGCTGGGGATGGCGGCGAGCGATCCAACGAAGAGCCTGCCGGCCCTGATTGCGTTTGGTCTGGTCGCCGGGGTGTCGGCCGCCGCTCAGGACACGGTGATCGACGCCTGGCGCATCGAGATCGCCGCCGACGGCGAGGAGCTGGGACTGCTCACCTCCGCCTACAGCCTGGGCTATCGCGGCGCCCTGGTCGCCACCGAGGCGCTGATCCTGCTGCTGGCTCAGGCGGTGGGCTGGCCCCTGGCCTACGCCCTGTACGGCCTGTTCATAGGGGTAGGCATGGTCGCCGCCCTCTTTGCAGGCGAGCCCCCCGCCGCGGACGCGGCCATCGACGCGCGCGCAAAGGCTGAAACGGGCGCGCCCCTGCGATCTCTGGCCGATGCGGTGACAGGACCGTTCATCGCCTTCATGCGCGAGCACGGCCTGGCGCTGGGCGTGCTGATGCTGGGCATGATCACGCTCTATCACTTGAGCGACTATATGCGCGGCCCCATGAGCCTGCCCTTTTATCGCGCCCTGGGCATCGACAAGCCGACCATCGTGGCGGTCCGGACCACCGTGGGCTTGGCGGGCTCGCTGATCGGCGTGGCCCTGGGAGGCCTTTCGACCCTGCGGCTTGGCGTCATGCGCAGCCTGATCGTGGGCGGGATCCTGCAGCCGATCGCGGTGGGGGCCTTCGCCCTTCTGGCCCTGCACGGCGGGGATTACGTCCTGATGAGTCTGGGGCCGGTGAAGGTGACCGCCTTCGCCGCGATCATGAGCTTTGACTCCGCGGCCATGGGGTATGCCGGCGTGGCTCTGGTGACCTACATGTCCGGTCTGACGAGCCTGGGCTACACCGCGACCCAGTATGCGCTTCTGACCTCGGCCCTGACCTGGACCGGCAAGACGTTGAAGGGCTTTTCCGGCGTCCTCGTGGTTGGCCTGACGACCCCGGGTCGCTCGCTGATCGAGGCCTATGGTCTGTTCTATCTGCTGGCGGCGGCGCTTGGCCTGCCTGCGATCGCTCTGGCCGTCTGGCTGGCCCTGACCCCCCGCGCCCGGATAGGCGCGGCCGAAGCTTAGCCCCGGGTTCTCTCGCGGCCGAAGTCCGGCTCGGCCGTCTCCTGCCCGGCATCGATGACACCGCGCCGAATCTCGCGCGTGCGCGTGAACAGCTCCTGGAGCTTGTCGCCCTCGCCCCAGCGAATGGCGCGGGACAGGGCCTGAAGGTCTTCAGTGAAGCGGCCGAGGATCTCCAGCACCGCATCCTTGTTGGCGAGAAAGACATCCCGCCACATGACCGGATCGGAGGCGGCGATACGGGTGAAGTCGCGAAATCCCCCGGCGGAGTACTTGATCACCTCGCCGCGCGTGACCTCCTCCAGATCCGCCGCCGTACCGACAATGTTGTAGGCGATCAGGTGCGGCAGGTGCGAGGTGACGGCAAGGACGAGATCGTGGTGTCGGTCATCCATCCGCTCCACCTGGGCCCCCATGCCCTCCCAGAACCGGGCCAGGCGCTCCACCGCGGCGGCGTAGGCGGCATCCTTGCGGGACGGATCGGGCGTCAGGATCGTCCAGCGGCCCTCGAACAGGCCCTCGCGGCCGGCATCGGGGCCCGACTTCTCGGTCCCGGCGATCGGGTGGCCGGGGATGATGAAGAGATCGTCGCGCGGCAGATCCGCCAGACCCTCGGCGATGGCCGCCTTCACCGAACCCACATCGGTGATCGTCGCGCCGGGGGCGAAGGCCGAGGCGAGTGCGCGCACCGCGGGCACGATGGAGAGCGGCGGCGCGGCGAAGAGGGCGATGTCCGCCCCGTTCACGGCCCCTTCGGCGCTGTCGCTCACCACATGGGCGAAGCCCAGGGCCGCGATGCGCGCCCGCGCCTGCGGATCCGGATCAAAGACCGCCACTTCCTGCGCCAGGCCCCGCGCCCGGACGGCGCGCGCCACGGACGAGCCGACCATGCCGCACCCGATGATGGCCAGGCGCGTATAGAGCGGCGCAGGGGCGTCGGGGCGCGGCGTGGTCACGTCCTGACGTCCGATCCCGGCCGCATGAACTCGGCGAGCGCCTCGACCACCGCGCGGTTGTGCGCCTCCAGGCCGATCGTGATGCGCAGATGGTCTGGCAGGCCATAGCTGGCCACGCCCCGGACGATCAGGCCGCGCTTCGCCAGATAGGCTTCCGCGTCCGAGGCCCGCCGCCCCGGCGACTTTGGAAAGCCGATCAGGAGGAAGTTGGCGGCCGAGGGGACGACATTCAGTCCCAGACCGGAGAGCTGCTGCAGAAGCCAGGGCCGCCAGGTCTCCACGTGCTCGAGCGACCGGGCCTGGAACTCCAGATCCCCGAGGGCCGCCACGGCCGCGGCCTGGGCCGGGATCGAGGTGTTGAACGGCAGGCGGATGCGCTCGACCGCCTCGGCCACCTCGCGCGGGGCATAGGCCCAGCCGATGCGAAGGGACGCGAGACCGTGGATCTTCGAAAAGGTGTGGGTCACCACCACATTGGCCGCCTCGCGCGCGAGATCCATTCCGTCATCGAAGGTCGGGTCGACGCAAAACTCGGCATAGGCCCCATCGAGCACCAGGATCACCTGGGGCGGCAGCCCGGCATGCAGGCGGGCGATCTCCGAGGCCGGAAGGACGGTGCCGGTGGGGTTGGCCGGATTGGCCACGAACACCAGGCGGGTGCGCGCATCCACCGCTTCGAGCAGGGCGTCGACGTCGAGCCGATAGTCCTTTTCCTTGGCGTAGCGCACCTCCGCCTCGTTGGCGCGCGCGGCGATGGCGTAGGCGCCAAAGCCGAACTCGCCCTGAACGATATTGTCCCCGACCCGCAGAAAGGCCTGGCTCAGCATGGCGAACACCTCGTCCGTGCCGCAGCCCAGAATGATCCGCTCCGGCTCCAGGCCGTAGCGCTCCACGACCGCCTGGCGCAGCAGAGCGCCGCGTCCGTCGGGATAGAGGGCCATCTGGTCCGCCACAGCGCGGAAGGCGTCGATCGCCTTGGGGCTCGCGCCCAGCAGATTCTCGTTGGCCGACAGTTTGACGGGCTGAACGGCGCCCGGAACGCCCGCCTTGCCAGGCACATAGGGGGCGATATCCAGAATCCCAGGACGCGGTTCGGGGCGAAGCGGAGCAACGGGGGCGTTCATGGCGCCCTCAAGCGTCGAGGCCGCCGCGCCTGTCAATAGCGGGCCGCCAATTCAGCCAGGCTTCGCTCAGAAGAGACGCGGTATAGGGGCGAGCGCCTGAGGTTCGAGGCGGGCCTGGCCCCCCGAAAGGACCAGCCGCGTCGTGGCCGGCGCCTGGAGCCCGGCGGTCGTTACGGCCAGATTGGCCTGGGCGAATCCCTCCGGCCCAAAACGGACCTCGCCGCCTCGCACGGCGATCCGCCGCGGTCCCGCCGCCAGGCTGGCCTGACGCAGGATGACCGCTCCCGGCGCCGCCGCCCAGGATCGGAGCGCCGCCGGCCAGGAAGGGCCGCGCGCCCGGTCGGCGTGCGAAAGAAGAGCGTCCAGGGTCAGATCGACGCTGGCGTCACCCGCAAAGCGTCTCAGAAGCGATCCCGGCCGAGCCTCGCCGCCCACCACACCGACATAGAGCGCGCCCTGTCCCCCGGGGCCCGCACGGCTGTGCAGGTTGAGTTGGCGCGCGCTGACCAGGTCAAAAGGCCGCGCGCCCGGCGGCGTGGCGAACGCCAGGTCCTCGCCCTCGATGGAGATGCGCGGCGGGCGGGCGGAGGCCTCGGACAGGCTGGCCCGCAGGATGCGCGCGTGAACCTCGACCGGACCGGCGGCGCCGCGAAACAGCGTGACTGGCTCCGGGGTAAAGGCGACGAAGTGATCCGGCGCAAAGAGCTGCGCCTCGGCCAGCAGCCTGGGCGTCGCGAGGCCCCAGCCAGAGGGCTCGCTCAGGCGAACGTCGTCCAGGGTGACATCGAGCCGGAACGGAAATCCGTTCAACCGGACGCGATCATAGGCCAGCGTCCAGGCGCGATCCGCCGCCGGCGACTTCAGCGCCTCGAGCCGGGCCAGAAGCCGGCCACGCATCGCCTCCCAATGCCAGGCAAGGGCGAAGCTCAGGAAAGCCGCCAGGACAAAGGGCGCGAACAGTCCAAGACGTCGCCGAGGCGGCGCGGATGCGGTATCGGGCGGGCTCATTCAGAGGCCCAGGCAAAGGTCCCGGCGACGGTCCCGGGGCGCGCGGGCATCCACGGACGGGACAAGGGCGGGAAAGGCATGGCGGCGTGACGGGTGAGACGACGGTCGGCGTGAAGAGCGGCGAGCATTGGGTGTTCGGTTACGGCTCCCTGATGTGGCGACCGGGCTTCGCGTTCTTAGAGCGGGTCCGGGCCCGCCTCCAGGGCCGTCACCGGGCCTTCTGCATCTATTCGGTTCACCATCGCGGGGTTCCGTCCCGTCCCGGCCTGGTTCTGGGTCTGGCGCCCGGCGGGAGCGTCTGGGGCGCGGCCTATCGCATCGCCGATGACGCCTGGCCCGAAGTCCTCGCCTATCTGCGCGAGCGCGAGCAGCCCACCGAGACCTATGTGGAGCGAACTGTCCGCCTTGGCCTCGCCGACGGCCGGCGGATCACGGCCATAAGCTATCTCTCCGACCGCAATCATCCGCAGTGGGCGGGGCGGCTCAGCTTCGAGGCCCAGGCGCGCCTGATCGCTGGCGCCCGGGGCTTGTCGGGACCGAATGTCGAGTATCTGCGCGACCTTGCCGAGCATCTGCGCGCCGAGGGCCTGCCCGACGCTCACATGGAGCGGCTCCTGGCCCGCGTGGAGGAGATCGAGGCCCGCGAGGCGGCGGCCTGAGCGGTCAGAGCGCGAGCAGGGCGTCCGAAGCGCTCTCGATCCGGGTCTCCAGTTCGCGCATGAACTGGGCGCGCGGCAGACCTGCGGGGATGGGTTCGAGAAACTCCACCACGATCAGGCCCGGGCGCCGCAGAAAGCCGTGGGCCGGCCAGTGCACTCCGGAATTGGTCGCCACGGGCGTGCAGGGAAGGGCGAGGTCGCGATACAGGGCCGCCACGCCAGGCTGGTACTTGCCGCGTTCGCCCGGAGCCATGCGGTGGCCTTCGGGATAGATCACCAGCTGACGGCCGGCCTTCAGCCGCAGCTTGGCGGCGGCGACCAGAGCGCGCAGGGCCGTGGAGTGCCCCTCGCGGTCGACCGGAATCATCCCGGCCTTGCGGGCGTACCAGCCAAAGACCGGGATCGCGAAAAGCTCCTTCTTGGTCACGAAACAGGGGTCCGGGAAAATGGCCAGCGTCCCCAGAGGATCGAACATGCACTGGTGCTTGGAGGCGATCAGGGCGCCGCCACGCGGCATGTGCTCGCGCCCCCGGACCTCGACCCGCACACCGCAGATTACGCGAAGCATGACGGTGAATCCCGCCGACCAGAGCGCCATGACCCGCATCGACCAGACGCGGGGGCCCAAGAGGCAGGGCAGGCAAAGGAGCGAGGCCGCCGCCGACCACAGATAGAAAAGGGCGACAAAGACCAGCGACCGGAGAACGATCACGCCGCGCGCCTCCGTGTGCGGGCATCGACCCAGGCGCCCAGGTCGAGAACCCCGTCCCGGGCCAGGGTCACGAGATACTTGTCATATTCGGCCGCCATGCGCTCAGCCCCCCGGCCGGACTCCTGCCAATGGCGCGCATCCAGGTCCGGCGTGGCCACGGGATAGGCCTCGACACGAACCCCGTCCAGGGCGCCGCGCAGATCGAGCACGGCTCGGGGCGTATGGTAATCGGCGGTCACCAGGATCACGCTGCGATATCCCATGGCCCGCACCCAGTCGGACGTCTCGCGCGCATTGCCCAGGGTGTTGGCGGCCTCGAATCCGAGATCGACGCAACAGTCGAACAGGGGCTTGGCCGCTCCCGTCAGGGCCCAGAGGTCGCGCCGGCTGACCCGACGATCGACGCCCGACACCAGAAGCCTCTGGCCCTCCCCCGCTTCGAGCAGATCGGTGGCCGCCTTGAGGCGCACGGCGGAGCCTCCGGTCAGAGCGACGATGCCGTCGGCCGGCGCCGGCGGCTCCGCGGGGGTCGAGCGGGCGATGCGGTCGGCGAAGGCCAGCAGCCCCGCCAGCCAGACCAGCCCGGCGACCAGGACGCAGGCCAATCCCTTCACGGGGCCACGCGCCGCAGCCGCCAGGCCAGGGTCGCGCCGCCGGCCGCGAGCGCCACAAACGCGAGGCCCGCCACCGCCGCGACGGCGCTCTGCGCCAAGAGGCCAGCCGATGGCCGCCCCAGCCAGGGCAGGACGGCTCCCGCCAGCCCAGGGGCGAGCAGAGCGCCGAGGATCCCACCGCCACAGGCCGCGGCCAGGGCGGCGAGCGCGTCGACGCCCCAGACCGCCTGAGCCAGCCGCACATCGCTCATACCCCATCGCGCCAGGGCCCTCAGACGCGGCGCATGGACCTGGAGTCGCCTCAGGGTGAGGTCCCAGACCGCCAGCCCGACCGCGAAGGCCAGGGCGGCGAGGGCGGCGCAGGCGCTTGCGAGGGTCAGGCCCAGCCCGCGACGCAGGGGCGAGGCGCCCATGCCCTGCCCGTCCATTCCCGCGGCAAGTCCAAGGCGGTTGAGGCGCGGGGCCAGCTCAGGCGCCCTGGCGCCCTTCTGCAGATGCACCGCGATCAGAGCGCCAGAGTTGCGGGGCGGCGCGGGCGTCTGGGCTCCCAAAAGGCCGGCGATGATCGCCGGATCGCCCGGTCGGGGGTCCTCGACCCTCGCGTCGCGGACGCCCGGGGTGGCGGAGAGGGCCTCGACGGCGCGCCAGGCGGCGGCCTCCGGACTCTCGAGATCATCGCCGACGGACGGCGCCACGGCCACGGTGGCGTCGCCCTGCAACCGCATCGCCAAGGCGCCGTGCGCGACGCTCGCCGAGGCGATCAGGACCAGCAGCAGGCCGCCCGCCGCCCCTGCGAAGACGGCCAGCGCGATCGGCAGGATACGCCAGGTCAGCGGATTGGGCAGCAGGATCAAAGGGCGGAGGGCGGGCTCGCTCATGCCGCGGCGCCCTGGGGCGGCGACACACGGATCAGCGACCCGGCGGGGCCTCCCTCCAGCGGCGCGACATCGGCGACCAGGACACTGATTCCGGCGGCGTGGGCCTGTTGCATCAGACGCATCAGGGCCTGGCGGGCCGGCGCGGCAAGGTCGCGCCCGGGCGAGCAGGCCAGCAAGAGATCGGGCGCCGCCGCCAGGGCGCGGGCCAGGGCCAGACGCCAGGCGCCTTCGCGATCGAGATCCCGCGCCGGACGCGTCGCCTGCCCCTTCAGCCCGACCCAGGCGAGCACCTCCTGGGTCCGCGCGGCGACCTCGCGCCGGGGCCGCCCGGCGGCGCGGGCGGGAAGGGATGCGACATCGCCTACGGTGAAGGCCGCGAACGGATCGAAGTCGGCGGTCACCACGCCGATCCGTCGGCGCAGAGCCTGACGCTCCGCCCGGCCCAACCTCTCCACAGCCCGGTTGAACACCTCCAGCTGTGCTCCAAGAAGAGGACGCACCGCCGCAATCGCGTCGAGCGCGGCGCCCTTACCCGACCCCGGCGGCCCCACGAGCCAGGCCCAGGCGCCGTCCTCGAGGGTGAATCTGAGCGCAGGAGTCTCGCCCGGCGTCGCGGGGCGATGCAGGCGCACCACACGCCAGGATGGATCGGCGCCGCCAATCGGTTGGGCGACCTCGGATGCGCTCCCCGAAGCGTTGACGGGCGCGTTCACGGGCGCGCCGTCGCACAGCGTCGCCCGCGCACGAAGGGCTCTGGCGTCCTGGACATCAAAGGCAAAATCGGCGACCCGTTGACGAGAGGCTTATGGCGAGGGCTAGTCTGGGCCATGATACTTAGCTGTCCGAAGTGCGCCACCCGCTTCCTCATCGAGGCGGACCAGATAACGGACGCCGGTCGCAAGGTGCGTTGCAGCGCCTGTGGCGAGGCGTGGCGGGCCTATCCGGCGGATGCCGCGCCGGGCGATTCGGAGACGCCCGATGGCGACGACGCGTCCAGCTCCGCGTCCGACGCGCCCCCCGCCGAGACGGTTGAGCCAGGGGAGGCGGAGCCCGAGGCCGCCGCGCCTCCGCCGGTCCCGTCCGTCCCGGAGGCTCCATCATCGGACGAATCGGCCCCGATCGTCGCGCCCATCGCCACCCAGACGCGGGCGCCGCCGACGCGCGAGCCGGGGCTCAACATCGCCCTGATCGTGGTCGCTCTGATCGCCGTCTTCGTCGCCTTCTATGCGTTCCGGGTGGAGATCATGCGGCTGGCGCCGGCGACCCGGAGCGCCTACACGGCCGTCGGCCTCGCGCCCCGATCGGCGCCAACCGCCACGCCCGCTCAAGCCCCGACTGCGAGTCCGACTCAGGCCCCAGCTGCGGCCGGCGGAGACGCAGTCGCCTCGCATGGCTGATCGCGGCCCCCCGCCCGCGCCCCTTCTCACCGCCGCCGAGATCGCCGACCGGGTCGAGGCCCTGGCCGTGCGTCTGGCGCCGCGTCTTGACCCGGACGCCCTTGCGGTCACGCTCCTCATGGGCGGGCTGTGGTTCGCCGCCGACCTGACCCGGGCCCTGAGTCGTCTCGGGGTCGCCCTCGAGAACGACGGATTGTGGCTCACCTCCTATGGCGAGGGGCGCACGAGCCAGGGGCATTGCGACATCCGCGCCCTGCCCCGGGGCAAGGTAAGGGGCCGCCAGGTCCTGCTGATCGACGACGTGGCGGAGACCGGCCTTTCACTCGCCGAGGCGCGGCGCCTGATGATCGCGGCGGGCGCGCGCGAGGTTCTCACCGCCGTGTTCGCGCGCAAGCCGCACCTCGCCCCGGCCATCGTCCCGGACGAGTTCGCCTTCGCCGCGCCGGATCGCTTCCTCGTCGGTTATGGCATGGACCTGGCCGGCTGCTTCCGCGACCTGTCCTATCTGGGCGCCCTGGATTAGGCCCCAAGCCAAGGCGGCAGGCGGTCGCGGGCGATCAGGTCGTCATAGGTCGGGCGGGGACGGACCACCGCCCAGCGGGCGCCGTCCACCAGCACCTCGGGGGCCAGGCGACGGCTGTTATATTCGTTGGCCATCACCGCCCCATAGGCGCCGGCGGTCATGAAGGCCACGAGGTCCCCCGCTTCCAGGGGCGCCAGGAGCCGGGACTTGGCGAAGGTGTCCGTCGTCTCGCAGACGGGACCCACCACGTCATAGGCGAGCGCGGGTCCCGGTCGCGGCGCGAGGGGACGGATGTCGTGGAAGGACTCATAGAGCGCCGGGCGCATGAGGTCGTTCATGCCGGCGTCCAGGACCAGGAAGCGACGCCCGTCCGGCCGGGCATGGATGTGCTCGACCCGCGCCAGGAGCACGCCGGCATTGGCGGCGATCACCCGTCCGGGCTCGAAGGTCGCCTCCACGTCCAGGCCCTTCACCGCGGCCGCGGCGACGCGGGCGAAGGCGTCGGGGCCAGGCGGATCGGGGCTGTTGAAATAGGGTGCGCCGAGGCCGCCGCCGAGGTCCAGCCGATCCACCCGATAGCCGCTCGCGCGGAGCTCCCGCGTCAGGTCCGCCAGGCGTCCATAGGCTGCGGCCAGGGGCGAAAGGTCGGTGATCTGGCTGCCGATATGGCAGGCGAGGCCCCGGACATTGAGATGCGGATCGGCTGAGGCCAGGGCGTAGAGCCGGGCGGCCTCGCGCAGGGAGACGCCGAACTTGCTCTCACCCGCCCCGGTGGTGATCTTGGCGTGGCCTCCGGCGCCGATATCGGGGTTGACCCGGATGGCCAGGTCTGGACGCGCGCCGCGCGCGGCGGCGAGGCGCGAGAGGGTCAAAAGCTCGGGCTCGGACTCCACATTGATCTCACGCACCCCGACGCCAAGGGCGAACGCCAGTTCGGCCTGGCTCTTACCGACCCCGGAGAACACGATCCGCTCAGCCGGGATGCCTGCCGCTAAGGCGCGGCGGATTTCGCCCTCCGATACGGTGTCGGCGCCTGCGCCGAGCCTGGCCAGAATCGCCAGCACCGCCTGGTTGCTGTTGGCCTTGACCGCGAAGGCGATGAAGGCGCCGGCAAGCGCCGGCTCGGCGGCCAGGGCGTCGCGAAACACTGCGTAATGACGACGCAGGGTGGCGGCCGAATAGACATAGGCCGGTGTGCCGACCTCCTCGGCGATCGTCTCCAGAGCCACGCCCTCGCAGAAGAGGCGCCCATCTCTCAGGTCGAAATGGTTCATCGGCTTCAGGAGTCCTGGAGACTCTTGGGACTTTGCGCGCTTGGGGACTCCGAGCCGCGTTGAGGCGGCGGCGCCTTTCGGGCGCGCGGCGACGGGTTCGCCGGCGGGCTCGCGGCGTCCGGCGGCGGGGCCATATCGGGCGAGGGTACGTTGGGCCCGGGCGGAAGCAGGGCGGCGGGATGTGGCGGCGGCGCCGCGCCGGGGGGCAGGACCGGGGTCATGGGCGAGACGGACCGGTCCTGGGGTCCAGCCTGGCCGTTCTGACGCCGTTCGGCCGCGGCCTTGGCCTCGGCGGCCTTTTGCGCCTGGTACGCCGCCTTGGCTTTCTCGCCATAGAGGGGACCCGGCTGGTCCAGCAGGCCGACCCGGCCGCACCCCGCGAGAAGGACCGCCAGAGCGGCGGCGGCGACGGCCGATCCAGTCCGCCGGGTCATGCGAGCCTCGCCCGCCACGCGGCGATCTGCGCGCGCACCTGATCGGGCGCCGTCCCGCCATAGCTGACCCGGCTGGCGGCCGAGCGCGCGGGATCGAGCACGTCGGCGAGGTCCGGCGTGATGCGCGGGTCCAGGGCCTTGAGCTCGGCCAGAGGCAGGGCGTCGAGGGTCACACCCAGGGCCTCGGCCCGGGCGACGGCGCGGCCGGTGACGTGATGCGCCTCGCGGAACGGCAGGTTGAGCGTGCGCACCAGCCAGTCGGCCATGTCGGTGGCCGTGGAGAAGGCCTGGCCGGCGGCCGCGGCCATCACTTCCCGGCGGATTGTCAGGTCGGCGAGCATGCCGGTCATGGCGGCCAGACTGAGCTCCAGAGCGTCGAACGCCTCGAAGGTGGGCGCTTTGTCCTCCTGCATGTCCTTGCCGTAGGTCAGGGGCAGGCCCTTCATGGTCACGGTGAGCTGGGTGAAGGCGCCCAGCACCCGACCGACCTTGGCCCGGATCAGCTCCGCCGCATCCGGATTGCGCTTCTGCGGCATGATCGAGGACCCGGTGGTGAAGGCGTCGGACAGGGCGATGAAGCCGAAGCCCGGGCTGACCCAGAAGACGATCTCCTCGGCGAGGCGTGAGAGGTGGGTGGCGGCGATGGTTCCGGCCCCCAGGGCCTCAAGCGCGAAATCGCGGGAGGCGACGCTGTCCATGGAATTGGCCGTGGGTCGATCGAACCCAAGGGCCTTGGCGGTCGCGTCGCGATCGATCGGGAAGGAGGTTCCAGCCAGGGCCGCCGCGCCAAGCGGGCATTCGTTCATACGCCGCCGGGCGTCGCCGAACCGGGCCGCATCGCGCCCGAACATCTCCACATAGGCCATCAGGTGGTGGCCAAGGGTCACCGGCTGGGCGCTCTGGAGGTGGGTATAGCCCGGCATCAAGGCGTCGGCCGCCTCGTCCGCCCGGTTCAGCAGGGCGCGCTGCAGGGCCTCCAGACCCGCCAGGACGCGGTCGCAGGCCTCGCGCACCCAGAGCCGGAAATCGAGGGCCACCTGGTCGTTGCGCGAACGCGCCGTATGCAGGCGACCGGCGGCTGGACCAATCAGCTCGGCCAGGCGCGCCTCCACATGCATGTGGATGTCTTCCAGAGCGGCGTCATAGACAAAGGCGCCGCTGGCGATCTCCGCCTCGATAAGGTCGAGCCCTCTCTGGATCGACGCCTCGTCATCCGCCGAGATGATCCCCTGGCGCGCCAGCATGGCGGCATGGGCGCGGGAGCCGGCCAGGTCCTGCGGCGCCAGGCGTCGGTCGACATCGATCGAGGCGTTGATCTGCCGCATGATATCGGCGGGCTTGGCCTCGAAGCGCCCACCCCATAGTAAGTGGCTCGTTTCGCTTGCCGCCCCTCCCCGAGGTCGCGTCGCGTTGGAGTCGTCAGACATGCGCCAGATTCCCGTTGTCGTCCGTATCCTCGCCGCGACGACCCTCGCCGCGCTTCTATATGGGCTTGGCGGCTGCTCCAAATCGCCGGGCGATCTGACCGGACTGAACACCGGCGCCATGGCCAATCTGCAGCTCACCAAGTCGCCGGCGGCGGAGCCGTCCACGGTCTTTCACGACGCCAAGGGGGGCGCCCATACCCTGGCCGAGTTCAAGGGCAAGGTCCTGGTTCTGAATCTTTGGGCCTACTGGTGCGCGCCCTGCAAGGAAGAGATTCCAAGCCTCGCCCGCCTTCAGACCGAGTTCGCCGGCCAGGACGTGGCCATCGTTCCGGTGAGCGTCGGCAAGGGCGATGACGAGGTCAAGGGTCAGGCCTTCCTGGCCCAGAACCCGCCCCTGGCCTTCTATACCGAACCGACCTACGCCCTGGCCTTCGCCTTCAAGCCGACCATCGAGGGCATGCCGACGACGATCATCTATGACCGCCAGGGCGTCGAGCGGGCGCGTCTCTCGGGCGGCGCCGACTGGTCCGGCCCTGACGCCAAAAAGGTCATCGAGGCGCTGCTGCAGGCCAAATAGCGGCCCCTCAGATCAGCTCCAGAGCCCGTTCCGGCGGCCGGGCCAGGGCCGCGCCGCGCGGGCCGACGACGATCGGGCGATTGACGAGGATGGGGTGGCGGATCATCGCCTCCAGGATTGCCTCATCCGACGCGTCTGGGGCCGTCAGCCCCAACTCCTCCGCCGGGGTTCCCCGCACCCGCAGGATGTCGCGCGCGCTGGCGCCCATCCGGGTCAGAAGCTCGCGCAGTTGCGGCCCGGTCCATCCGACCTTGAGATACTCCACCACCCGGGGCGCCGCGCCCGCCTCCTCAAGCAGGGCCACCACCTTGCGTGAGGTGGTGCAGGCGGGGTTGTGGAACACGGTCACTTGGCGCTCTGACCTTGGGCGCTCTGACCTTGGGCGCTCTGGCGTTGGGCTTTCTGACGCTTGGCTCATCTTTGGGTCTCCCGGATCAGACGCAGATAGCCCTTGCGGGCGGCGAGCGCCGCCCAGATGGCCTCCACCAGGCCAGGCGCCCTGCGCGAAGCCATAGGCGGAGCCCGCGAGGCAGGCCGTGGCGAAGGCCAGGGTCCCGAGCGCCTTGCGTTTGGACGGAACCAACCCGGCGGGTCGCAACGCGCTCAAGGACTTTGAGACTGAGCACGATTCAGCGGCTTCACGGCGCCTTTGCGGAGGGAGTCGGAGGCGCGTGGATGACGTCGACCCAGTCGACCTGGGTGGGCGTCTCGGCCGCGGCGATGTCGAGATTGACGACCACGGCCTCACCCCCGCTGCGCACCAGGACGCACTCCAGCGGCGCGTCGGCCGAGGCGTTGATCTCCTGGTGGGGTACAAAGGGCGGCACATAGATGAAGTCGCCCGGGCCGGCTTCGGCGACAAATTCAAGCCGCTCGCCCCAGCGCATCCGCGCCCGTCCGCTGATCACATAGATGACGCTCTCCACCGGTCCGTGATGGTGTGCGCCGGTGCGCGCGTCGGCATGGATGGTCACCGTACCGGCCCATAGCGCCTCCGCCCCGGTCCGCGCCCGGCTGATCGCCTCGGCCCGGCTCATGCCCGGGGTCTGGGCGGTGTTGGGATCAAGCTGGTCGCCGCGGACGATCCGCACTCCCTGCTCGCGCCAGTCGGTGGAAGAGCTCATGCACGAAGTTTAGCCTCGCCGTCAGACGAAGCCCAGGGCCGCACGCAGATCCGCCGGCGTCAGGCCTTCGGCGCGCAGCTGACGCAGGGTCTGGGACGCGTCGCGCTTGGCGAGGCGGGCGCCGTCAGGGCCCCGGATCAGACGGTGATGACGATAGGCGGGCGCGGGCAGTTCGAGCAGGGCCTGGATCAGGCGCTGGATCGGCGTGACGGAAAATAGATCCTCGCCGCGCACCACCTCCGTGACGCCCTGGGCGGCGTCGTCCACGGTCACCGCGAGATGGTAGCTGACGCCCAGGTCCTTGCGCGCCAGGACGACATCGCCCAGCAGGTCCGGATCAGGCGCGATCTGGCCCGTCTCGCCATCCGGTCCGGCGCCGCGCTCCTCAAAGGCCAGGATCTGAGGCCCTCCCAGCGCCGCGATGGCCTTGGTCGCGTCCAGACGCCAGGCGAAGGGCTCGCCGGCCGCCAGCCGCCGGGCCTCCTCAGCGAGGGGCGCGGGGCCCGGTCGCTCGACCGCGCCTTGTGTTGCAGGACCGTGTGGCGCGGAGGCCATGCCGGCCAGAAGCTCGGCCCGGGTGCGAAAGCAGCGATACAGAAGGCCCCGGGCGTCAAGCCGCGCCAGGGCGGCGCGATAAAGATCCATCCTCTGCGACTGGCGGAGGACGGGCCGCTCCCAGTCCAGGCCCAGCCAGGCCAGGTCCTCAAAAATCCCCGCCTCGAACAGCGGACGACATCGCGTGACGTCGATGTCCTCGATGCGCACCAGGAACCGCCCACCGGTCTCCTGGGCCAGGGTCCAGCCGGTCAGCGCGGAGAAGGCATGACCGCGATGCAGCCAGCCGGTGGGCGAGGGTGCGAAACGGGTGACGACGCCCCGGTCCGAGGCGAGGCGGCTCAAGAGGGCGAGCGCCGTCCGGACATCACGCCCACGTGCCGAAAGACCTCCCGGATGAAGGCCTCCTCGCCGCCCAGCGCCGCCTTGAGCGAGTCGAATTCCTTGAATCCAGCCATTTCGGCCACGCCATGGGCGGTGCACCAGGCGGCGATCTGGGTCAGCATCATGGCCCGCTCATCGTGAGGGTCGACCCCAGCCTCGATGATCGCGGCCCGGACCTGGTCCCAGCCGCTGTCCTCTGACTTGGCGCCCTCGGGCATGGCCTCGCGGTCGCAGGCCATGCGGTACATGATTCGATAGAGCGCCGGGTTCTTCCGCGCGAAGGTGACATAGGCGACGCCGATCTCGCCCGGAGCGGCGCCCGGGGCGTCCACACGCCCGCGCGCTTCCTTGATCGCCCCGCCAAGCTCCTCCCAGCCCTCATGCGCCACGGCCTCGAGCAACTCGGCCTTGTCCTTGAAGTGGTGATAGGGCGCCGCCGGGCTGACCCCGGCCTCTCGCGCAACGGCCCTTAGAGACAGGGCGTCAGGCCCATCGCGTTCAAGAATCTGCCGGCCCGCCGCCACCAGGGCTCGGGAGAGATCGCCGTGATGATAGCGCCGCGGCGCCTCCTCGGCGGAGGCGGACGGGGCGGAATGGAGGGTCTCGCTCATATGGACACCGTAATTTTTTATCCAAACGCTGTAAAGATTATCTTGACGCCGTTCAGATGCGTGCTATCTAAGCATCGTCCAGATCGGACAGCCCTTCCGCGGGGGAGGGATTTTCAACCACATGAAGGGTGCATACCATGACCAAGATCAACCTTTCCGTCGAAAGCTTCCTCGATCGCTTCGCCGCCGCCTTCCTGATGGGGCTGGGCGCGCTGATCGCGGGCGCCGTGGCCCTCGTCTAAGATCGGGCGCTGAGCGCCAGAACGATGCGCGGCACGCGAGGGAGAGGCCTGTCGCCTCTCCCGGCCCGTATTCTGGCCCGAGGTCTGGCCTGAGGGGCCTGCCGCCCCGGCGCCTGGCCCCAGCCGGCGCGAAAACGGCGCAAATCCGACTCCAATATCCAGATTTTGATCCGCGTAGCGTCATGGAGATGTCGCGCGAGCCCGGTTATGGTCGGGGCAGGCGAGTTCGTTTGGTGATTCGTCCCAGACCGACGCGCCGGATGCGACCACTCCACCGGGAGGAGAGACGCCTTCAGCCTCGGAACGCTCAGCCCCACGCGCCTTACCGGCCCTTTGACCCACACCCCTGACGGAGGGCGTCGTGGAGGTTCTTAACCGTCCGCCGTCCGGCGCGCCGGCCCTGGTGCTGAACGCCGACTTCAGACCCCTGTCCTATTACCCGCTGTCGCTGTGGCCCTGGCAGGAAACGATCAAGGCCGTGTTCCTCGGCCGGGTCGATGTCGTCTCAACCTATGACCAGGTGGTTCACGCGCCCAATTTCGAGATGCGCCTGCCGAGCGTCGTCTCCCTGCGCAGCTATGTCACACAGGACCGTCCGCCGGCCTTCACCCGCTTCAACCTTTTCCTGCGCGACGCCTTCACCTGCCAGTATTGCGGACGTACCGAGGACCTGACCTTCGATCATATGATCCCGCGCTCACGCGGGGGCCGGACCTGCTGGGAGAACATCGTCACGGCCTGTGCGAGCTGCAACCTCGCCAAGGGCGGACGCACCCCGCGCGAGGCCGGCCTGCAGCCCCGCCGTCCGCCCCACCGGCCGACTATGTATGAACTTCAGGATCACGGCCGCCGCTTCCCGCCCAACCACCTGCACGAGAGCTGGCTCGACTACCTCTACTGGGACATTGAGCTGGAGGCGTAAGGTTTCGCAGCGGCATGATCTGGGCATCATTGCCCGCCCCCAGATCGAGAAGATACTTCAGATTTGACGGTGAATGTTCAACATGCGTCACCAAGCCGCGTGATGGCGCAGGCCAATACAACGGCCTGGACTGTGCGCCGTTTGGCGGCGGCGCGGATTTCACCGTCACAACAGCGATTTCGCGGATTGCTGCGCTACAGATCCGCTGGTGTTGACGAACACGCCTCGATGCTCGCGCCTATTGGCGGCGGCAAAGCGCGACAATGACACCGTCGACCTGTTTGCAGGTCTCTACCGTCAGGCCAGACTCACCAAGGAGCCGCGAGAGTGACGCCACGGTAAAAAAATTGATATGTTCGTGCTGCTTGACGAACCCAAGGGGCGGCATAATGCCGAACTTCACCTGCATGGCTGATGACCACTGGTCCAGTATGAAAAGGAGCAACGGCGCGCGCGCAAGCCACGACAGGTAGCTTCGATACCAGCCTCCCCGCGGGATGCGCCGGATGTCGAAATGTTCGCTGGGCACCTCAACATAGATGAGGCCGCCCGGTTTTATGTGACGAACGACGCGCCTCATCTCTTCACGAGGGGCCGAGAGGTGTTCGGCGACCTCGCAGAGCAGGACCAGATCGAACTCACGTCCCTCAAGTTCGGATTCCGAAAGCGAGGTAACGCCGCTGACGGGAGCAACACTGGAAATATCAAAAACGAAGAGCTTCCTACCCGGGCCGCCCTCCATCATCTGACCGCGATCTCCGGCGTAATCCAGCACGGTCTCGATCGCGTCGGGATCGGCGTGGGCGGCGAGGGTTTCGCAATAGATGCGCTGGCGCGCCGCGATGTCTGATGGCCCTCCGATGGCCGCGTTGAGCTGGCGGGTGTACCGCGGCTCGAAACGATGCCGGGCCCTGAAATAGTCTTCGCCCCGATAGTCGTGGTACAGACGCTTGATTTCTTCAACGGTGTAACGCCGCGTGTAGAAGACAAGCCCGCAGCTTAGGCATGAACCGATCACTGATGGTTCTGGTGGGCTGCCCAGCACATAACTGGAAATGAAGGGCGCAACGATCGCAGGCCGCTCATCGAATTTGTCGCCGCCACAGCCGGGGCAGGACTCGATGCTAAATGTCATGGTTGCGGTCGCTCTCCAGCCTCAGCCCCCGGGGCACCAAACCACGAATCGTGCGGCTCGTCAGCAAATCACACTTGAGGATCGCGCTTCGATTTGAATTGTCCCGCCTCCGATCAGGCCCGCGCTTGCCCGATCGCGGCGGCGGGAGAAGACTGCCGACTCACGCCTTGCTCAGTTCGCGGAGTCCCGTTCCCGATGACGTTCCGTTCCAGCCTTCTCGCGGTCGCCGGCCTTGCCCTTTCGATCCTCGCCGGCCCGCCTCTGGCGCGCGCCCAGACCCCCGCGCCGCCGGCGCATGACTGGCCCGCGCCTCAGGCCGCCAATTTCGAGATCAAGGACTTCGTATTCGCCTCGGGCGAGCGGCTCGCGAACCTTCGCATCCACTACATGACCCTTGGCGCGCCGCACCGCGACGCCCAGGGCGAGATCGACAATGCGGTTTTGATCCTGCACGGCACAGGCGGGTCGGGAGCGCAGTTCCTGCGTCCGTTCTTCGCCGATCAGCTCTACGGCAAGGGCCAGCTGCTCGACGCCAGCCGCTATTTCATCATTCTGCCCGACGACATTGGCCACGGCGCCTCGTCCAAACCCAGCGATGGGATGCACGCGCGCTTCCCTCACTATGACTATGGCGACATGGTCACGGCCGAGCACGCCCTGGTGACGCAGGGTCTGGGGATCAAGCGCCTGCGGCTGATCATGGGGACCTCCATGGGCTGCATGCACGCCTTCATGTGGGGCGAGACCTATCCGCATGAGATGAAGGCCCTGATGCCGCTCGCCTGCCTGCCCACGGCCATCGTCGGCCGCAACCGCCTGTGGCGCGACATGCTGATCGAGGCGATTAAGGCCGACCCGGCCTGGAACGGCGGCGACTACCAGATCGAGCCCGAGCAGGGTCTACGCACGGCCGAAGACATCCTGACCCTGGCCGGCAGCGCCCCGCTGGTGATGCAGCATCAGTTCGACGATCAGGCCAAGGTCGAGGCCTATCTGTCAGGCCCCATGGCCGCGGCGCGCCGGGCGCTGGACGCCAATGACCTGATCTATCAGGTGGACTCCTCGCGCGACTACGACCCTTCACCTCGCCTGGAGGCGATCGTGGCTCCGGTCATGTGGGTCAATTCAGCCGACGACTTCATCAATCCGCCCGAGCTGGGCATCGCTCAGGCCCTGAGCCCGCGCCTTGCCCACGGGACCTTCGTCCTTCTGCCCATTTCGCCCCTGACTCACGGCCATGGGACGCACACCTGGGCGGCGGCCTGGAAGGACCACCTGGCGAAGCTGCTCGCCGAGTCCGAGAACTGATCTAGAACGGTACGTCCGTCTTGGGCGGCGGGGCCTCGGTCGGGCCGCCCTTGGCCGGGGCCGGGGGCTTTTCGGTGGGCGACGCCAGAATCTGGTCGATATCGCCCTGGCCTCCGGGCTTGGCCTGGAGCGCCTGAGCCTTGGCCGTCTGGGCCGCGAGGTCGTCCGCCTTGGCCTGGTCAGCGCCGCCGCTGGCCGCGGCGTCCGCCGCGGCGGGCCTGGCGGCCTGTTCGGGCGTCAGATCCACCAGCGGTTGAGCCGCGAGCGTCCCCGGTGCGTCGGTCGGCCCCATGCCCGCGGCGACGGGACCCCCTAGCTCGGGGCGATAGGCGGCGCTCCATCCCAGGGCCAGTCCGGCGATCGCCGCAAGGCCCAGGGCCCAGGCCGCAACCCCCACCACGCCCCGCGCCGGCAGGGCGATCGGTCCCGACGAGGTCCAGGTCCGGCTCATCAGGACATTCCCCTGCTAAAGAACCCCGACATCGCTCAAAAATATCAGGGCCATGCCGGCGACCCCGGCCATGAAGGCCACGCTGCGCAGACCCGGCACGCCGAACAGATAGAGGCCGGCATGGGCCAGACGGGCAAAGAAATAGATCTGCGCACCGAGCGCGGTCCACGAGTTGGTGCGATGCGCGGCCACGGCCACCAGAACGAATGAGCCGAACATGACCAGCCCTTCGATGTGGTTGTCCACCGTGCGCCGCGCGCGTCCGGCGAAACCCGTTGGCGGGCCCAGCTCATCGCGATTGCCCGCCATGGCCGCGAGGCCCTCGCTGGAGATCCGCGCCTGGGCGGCAATCATGATCAGAACAAAGAGCAGGGCCGTCGACGCCACGAGCATGTTCAGTTCGACGGTCATGAATCCTCCTGGGGACGGCCTTTGACGCCACGCCAGAACCAGGGCGCGTCGTGGGGGCAAGGGTTCGCGGGGTTTAGAACCGTGTCAAGCGCTCGTCACGCGCCCCTTCGAGGTTGCAGACCCGACCTGACCTCCGCCATCCCTGTATCGCCCTCTCCACGCCACCAAGAGGCCGGGCCCTTGCGAGGGTCTCCCCGCGACCGGTTCCTAGAGCGCCCAGGCCTCCCTCGCCGCCTCCAGGCGGGCCAGCTTGGCCTCGAACGGCGCCCAGTCGTCGCGCACCGCGATGGCCTCCCAGAGCCCCTCGATCTCGTCATAGAGCAGCTCCTCCGGCTCGACCGCCTGGAACATGGCGTGGGAGAGGCGTTCGGGACGGTCCGGCGCGCGGGTCGCCAGCAGGCGGCGCAGTTCGCCAAAGGCCTCACCGCCATAGAGCCCGGCGCGCGGGCCAGCCAGGGCGCGGGCCTCCGAGGCCTCCCCGCCGAACCAGTCGAAGAAGAACGGCTCCCAGCGAAGGGCCTCGCCCCCTTCGGCCAGGGCGCGGAAGGCCGCATTGGCGAGCCTGGCGTCAGCCTCGGGCCCGGCCGGCTCGACCCCCAGGCGGCGGACCAGGGCTCCGGCAAGGGCCTCGCGATAGAGATCGCCGAAGCGGTTGAGGGGCGCGACCAGGTCCTCCACCGGCGCGATCTCGGCCAGGGCCCCCGCCAGTTGCCGCAGGTTCCAGAACACCGCCTCGGGCTGGCGACCAAAGCTGTAGAGGCCGGAATGGTCGAAATAGGCGGCGACGAAATTGGGGTCGTTGCGCGGCAGAAAGCGATAGGGCCCGTAGTCGAAGCTCTCGCCGTTGATGTTCATGTTGTCGGTGTTGAGGACGCCGTGGACGAACCCGGCCGCCATCCAGGCCGCCGTCAGCCGCGCCATGGCCGCCACGACCCGCTCGAGAAGCTGGGTGGCCGGCGCCCCGCTCCGATCCTCCGGATCGCCGCCATAGAGGTCATTCACATGATCGGTCAGGATCGCCATCAGGTCGGGTCGCTCGATCGCCGCAAGGCGCTGAAACGAGCCAAAACGAATGTGGCTGTGCGACAGGCGCACAAGAACCGCGGCGCGGGTCGGGCTGGGCTCATCGTTGCGCGACAGGGCCTCGCCAGTCTCCACCAGGGACAGGGTCAGGGAGGTGGGGACGCCGAGCGCCTCCAGCATGGCCGTGGCCAGGGCCTCGCGCACGCCGCCCTTCAGGGTCAGGCGGCCATCGCCGGCGCGCGACCAGGGCGTCACGCCCGAGCCCTTGGTTCCGAGATCCAGCAGCCGCCGGCTCCCCGCCTCGCGCATCTGGGCGAAGAGGAAGCCCCGTCCATCGCCAAGGTCCGGGTTGTACACGCGAAACTGATGGCCGTGATACCGCAGGGCGAGCGGTGCGGCCGGTTGGCCTGGCAGGGGCGAGAAGCGGCCGAAATGCTCAACCCACTCCCGATCGTCGAGGCCCTCCAATCCAACCTTGGCGGCGGCGCGATCATGCCGCCAGCGCAGATGGTGAGCGGGGAAGCGCGCGGCGTCCACCGGGTCGGCGAACTCGGGGCCCAGGGCCCAGAACCGGGGATCAGGTCGATAGGCAGGGCCAGGGGGCATGGCTCGAAATGAGCCAAGCCGGGGGCCGAGGGCAAGGCCGGGTTTGCCGGCGGCGACGGCGCGGACCTTCAATCGGCGCGTCAAGGCGCCGGTTTTGCTTCTCCTGGCCCGTCCCGCCATGCTAGCGCCCAAGCATGGCGCGGCTCCCAGGGATCGCCTTTTTGAAGACGGAGGCGGGCGCGGGCCTGGTCATGGGGCTGGCCGCGGTCGCGGCGCTGGCCCTGGCCAACTCGCCCATCGCGGATGTCTATTTCGCCTTCATCCACCAGGTGGTGCCGGTGCGCATCGGGCCGTTCGCCAGCCGGCTCGACGTCGAGGGGTGGGTCCGCGATGGCCTGATGGCCCTGTTCTTTCTCTCAGCGGGGCTGGAGCTGAAATATGAGGTGCTGCGGGGCGAGCTTTCCAGCCCCCGCCGCCTGACCGCCCCGCTGCTCGCGGCCGCCGCCGGCATGGCCGCGCCGGCCGTGATCTATCTGCTGGTCAATGCCGGGGCCGGAGGCGATCCGCGCGGATGGACGGTGGCGACGCCGACCGACGCCGCCTTCGCCCTGGGCGCCCTGGCGGTCTGGGCGCCGCGGCTGCCGCGCTCGCTTCGCCTGTTCCTTCTGACCTTGGCGGTGGCCGACGATGTCGGGGCCATCGCCCTGATCGGTCTTCTCTATTCCCACAACCTGCACCCCCGCCCGATCCTCATGGCGCTGGCGGTCCTGGCGATCCTGATGCTGCTCGGCCGGCGCCGGAACCCCCCGCGCCTGATCTTCGTCGCGGGCTTTGTCCTGGTCCTGGCCCTGACCCTGAATTCGGGTCTCTCCACGTCAGTGGCGGCCTTCGCCTGCGCCCTGGCTGTCCCCGTCGACCGTAGAAGTCGCGACGGCGAGAGCCTGCTGCAGGCCTATCAGGAGGCGCTTCAACCCTACGTCGCCTATGGCGTCCTGCCGCTGTTCGCCTTTGTCTCGGGCGGGGTCGCCCTTTCGACCCTGCCAGCCTCAGCCTGGCTGGACCGTCCGGCCCTGGGCGTGGTCCTGGCCCTGGTGGTCGGCAAACCCCTGGGCGTGTTTGGCATGGTCTTTCTCAGCTCCACCCTGAAGATCGGTCGAAAGCCCCTGGGGGCGACCTGGAGTGAGATGCTGGGCGTCGCGCTTCTCTGTGGCGTCGGATTCGATCTCAGCTTCTTCCTGGCGGGCCTCGCCTTTGGCGACGCCGACCAGGGCCCCATCCGCCTTGCCGTCATGGCGGGGTCCGCCGCGTCCATGGCCGCCGGCGCCCTCGTCCTGTCGCGGCGTCAGCGGCGGCGGGAGGTCCTGGCCAACGCCTTCGCCGACTAGAACGGCTTGCGCACGGACCAAATCGCGACCGAGGCCGCCGGACGCCTCAGGCCAGGGCGGCGCACACCGCCTCGCCCGTCTCTCGCGCCGCTTCGGGCACGGCGGGCGAGACATCGCCCATGATGTAGAAGTCATGCACCAGACTTGGATAGGAGACGTGTCTCGCCTGGCCGCCCGCCGCGGTGATGAGGGCGGCATAGTCACGGCCTTCATCCTCCAACGGGTCGAACCCGGCGGTGACGATGATGGCGGGGGGAAGATCGGCGTGGCTCGCGGCCTGGGCAGGCCAGGCGCGGACGCCTTGGGGGTGCGCCTCGGCGGCGAGCGAGGCCTCAAACAGGTCCATGGCGGCGCGACTGAGCACCGGGCCTTCGCGGCTCTCGCGCGAGGGCGTGCGAGTCCGGGGGCCCGTGGCGGGATAGAGCAGAAGTTGAAGCCGGAGCTTGCAGACCGGGTCGCCGCGCAGGTCGAGACTTACGCAGGCGGCGAGATTTCCGCCCGCGGAGTCTCCGCCGACCCCGATCCGGGCCGGGTCGACGCCCAGCTCGGCGGCGTGAGCAAAGGCCCAGCGCACGGCGGCGACCGCGTCGTCGTGACCGGCGGGGAAGGGATGCTCGGGGGCCAGGCGATAATCCACCGCCAGGACCTGGGCCTTCGAATGCAGGGCGAGGCGTCGGCAATGGGCGTCGTGGGTCTCGAGATTGCCGATGACCCAGCCGCCGCCATGGAAATAGACCAGAAGGGCGGAGGGCCGCTCCACGCCCGGCGGCGTGTAGAGCCGCGCGCCGATATCTCCGGCGGCGCCGGAGATGGCGAGGTCCCGGGAGCTCACCTGCGCCGGGGAGGTCGAAAGGTTCTGGGCCTGGCGGGTCTGGACATAGAATCCGCGGAGCATCTCAAGCGGCAGGGCGGTCAGGGGCGGCGCGTCCGCCGGCTGTTGTGCGGCCTCGGCCTCCAGCATGGCCTTGAAATGCGGATCGAGCACGCGCGCCTCCCTTGAGCGATCATCGGGTTGCCGCGCAGGCTAGGCGCCGCGCCCTCCTCTGTCGAGGTGGCGCATGGGCCCCCGTTTCTTGACCCGGCGGCCCTTCGAGCGCATAGGACCGCCCTTCGGCGTTCGATCTTAAATGGTCAAAGCGCCCTCCACCGCCACGACCCCCTTCGCATGACGAAGGGATGAGGGCGGCGAGGCCCCCCGTCCGCGTGATCGCGCACGGGGGTTGAAGGCGTTTGGCGTGACGCATCTGCACGCTGGTGGGTTGTCGCGGATCTGGAGCTTTAGAAGCGCACGATGTTCGAGGGTCTGACAGAACGGCTAGGCGGGGTGTTCGATCGCCTCTCGGGCCGTGGCGTCCTCTCCGCGGCCGATATCGACGAGGCCATGCGCGAGGTGCGCGTGGCCCTGCTCGAGGCCGACGTCGCCCTGCCCGTGGTGCGAAGCTTCATCGACAGCGCTCGGGAGAAGGCGTCCGGCGAGGCGGTGATCCGCGCGGTCAAGCCCGCCGATCAGGTGATCAAGATCGTCTATGACGGTCTGGTGGACATGCTGGGCGGCGAGACGCCCGAGCCCCTGACCCTGGCGCTCAATCCGCCCACCGTCATCATGATGGCCGGCCTGCAGGGCTCAGGCAAAACCACCATGACCGGCAAGCTCGCCCTGCGCCTCACGCGCCAGGATCGTAAGCGGGTTCTGGTGGCCTCGCTCGATGTGCGCCGCCCCGCCGCCATGGAGCAGCTCGCCATCCTGGCCAAGGAGGCGGGGGTCGAGTCCCTGCCGATCGTCGCGGGCCAGGCGCCGGCCGACATCACCCGTCGCGCCCTCCAGGCCGCCCGTCTGGGCGGCTTCGATGTGCTGATCCTGGATACGGCCGGCCGCACCACGCTCGACGAGGCGATGATGGCCGAGGCCGCCGAGGTGGCGCGTCTGGCCCAGCCGGCGGAGACCCTGCTGGTGGCCGACAGCCTCACCGGCCAGGACGCGGTGCGCACGGCCAAGGCGTTCCACGAGCGCCTGCCCCTCACGGGTCTCGTCCTCACCCGGGCGGACGGCGATGCGCGCGGCGGCGCGGCGCTGTCCATGCGCGCGGTCACCGGACTGCCGATCAAGTTCCTCGGTGTGGGCGAGCGGATCGATGCGCTGGATCTGTTCGACGCCCGCCGGGTCGCCGGCCGGATCCTGGGTCAAGGCGACGTGGTGGCCCTGGTGGAGCGGGCGGCCTCGGAGCTCGATCAGGCCAAGGCGGAGTCCATGGCCAAGCGGCTGGCCAAGGGACAATTCGACCTGAACGATCTGGACGAGCAGCTCTCGCAGATGGAGCGCATGGGCGGGGTGCAGGGCCTGATGGGCCTGATGCCCGGTGTGCGTCAGATCAAGGCCCAGATGGCCGATGCGGGGGTCAATGACCGCATCCTGCGCCGACAGCGGGCGATCATCCGCTCCATGACCAAGCAGGAGCGCAAGAAACCGGATGTGCTGCAGGCCTCGCGCAAGCGGCGGATCGCCGCCGGCGCCGGGGTCGAGGTGGCCGAGATCAACCGTCTGCTGAAGCAGCACCGCCAGATGCAGGACGCCTTCAAGATGATGTCGCGCGATGGCGGGCGGGGCTTTGCGCGCATGGCCGGCATGCTGGGGCTTGGCGGGCCCCAGGGCCTCGCGGCCCTGGGCGGGGCTGGCGCGGCTCCCGGAGCGGTCCCCGGAGCCGCGGCGGGCCCGGCGGCGGCCTCGGGCGCGACGCCTCCTGGCGGAGCGGCCCCCGGCGGCGCGCTGAAGCTTCCGGGTCTCGGCGGAGGTCCCGCGCCACGCCTGCCTGGCCTTGGCGGCCCGCCCCCGGGCGTCAATCCGTTCAAACGCTGATCGCTTGAAATTCAACAATTCGTTTTCAACTCAAGGATTTATGATCTGACATGCTGAAGATCCGACTGGCCCGCGGCGGCGCCAAGAAGCGCCCCTACTATTCCATCGTCGTGGCTGACAGCCACGCGCCGCGCGATGGCCGCTTCATCGAAAAGGTGGGCAGCTACAATCCGCTCCTGGCCCGCGACAATGCCGCCCGCGTGACGCTGAACAGCGCGCGCATCTCCCATTGGCTGTCAAAGGGCGCTCAGCCCACCGACCGCGTGGCGCGCTTCCTCGCCGTCGAGGGCCTCGCCGCCTGGACCCCGGGCTCCAATCCCAAGAAGGGTGAGCCGCACGCCAAGGCCAAGGAACGCGCCGTGGAGCGGGCGGAGCGTGAGGCGGCCCTCGCCCAGGCCGCGGCCGAGGCGGCGGCCGCGCCGCCCCCCGAGCCCGAAGCCGAAACGCCGGCGGTCGAGGTCGCCTCGGACGCGGCCGAAGCCGAGACGGTCGCCGAGGCGGCCCCCGCCCCGGAGGAGGGCGAAGCGGCGGCGGCGGCCCCGGCCGAGGACGCCGCGACGGACGCGCCTGCCGCCGAATAGGCCGAGGCGCGCGTGGCCGGGTCTCGCCTGATCCTCGCGGGCAAACTGGACGGCGCCTTTGGCGTACGCGGAGAGATCCGCCTGACCGCCTATACGGCCGACCCTCTGGCCCTTCTGCGCTATGGCGAGCTCCGGACCGAGGACGGCGCGCTCGCCCTGACCCTGACAGAGGCCCGCCCCTACAAGGGCGGGCTGGTGGGCCGCGCCCGCGAAATCGCCACGCGCGAGGAGGCGGAGGCGCGGCGCGGCCTGCGCCTCTTTGTCGACCGCGCGCGGTTTCCGGCGATCGAGGATGAGGACGAGTTCTATATCGCCGACCTGATCGGCCTCGCCGTGGTCTCGCCCACCGGTGAGCGCCTCGGACGGATACGCACGGTGCAGAACTTCGGAGCCGGCGACCTGTTGGAAATCGCCCCTGAAGGCGGTGGGCCGAGCTGGTGGCGGCCCTTTACCCGGGAGGCGGCGCCGGTCGTCTCTCTCGCCCGGGGCGAGGTGGTGGTGGCGCCCGAGCCCGAGGCCGATCCTGAGCCCGGGTCAGGGCCAGATGCGGAGCCGAACGACGCGTCCGCCGGGCGGGGCATGGCCGCCGCGGCGGCCCGCCCGCGTCGCGCCCCTACTTCTCGCCGCGGGTCCGGTAGCGGTCGAACCAGGCCAGGATCGCGCTAGCCTCCTCGGCCTCCTGCGAGGGGCGCTCCTCCAGGGACTCGTGGGCGGCGCCGGGCACACGGATCATGGCCGTGGGAATGCCGCGAAGCTGCAAGGCGCCAAAGAGTTGCTCAGCCTCGCTCGGAGGGGTGCGATGATCCTCCTCGCCCACCATCACCATGGTCGGGGTGGTGATGTTCCCGGCCAGGGAGATCGGCGACCGGCGCCAGTAGGCGACCGGATCCTCCCACGGCATCTTGCCGAACCAGTAGCGCGCCATGAAGCTGTACATGTCGACAGTGAGCACTTCGCTGGTCCAGTCGATCACCGGCTTTTCCGCCACCGCCGCCTTGAAGCGGGGCGTCTTGCCGACGATCCAGGCGGTCAGAAGCCCGCCGCCAGACCCTCCGCATACGAACAGATTGTCCGGATCGACCCCGCCCTTGGCGATGGCGGCGTCCACCACGCTCATCAGATCGTCATAGTCCTGGCTCGGATAGTTGTCGTTGATCAGGTTGGCGAATTCGTCGCCGTAGCTCGTCGAGCCGCGCGGATTGGCGTAGACGACCACATAACCCGCCGCCGCATAGAGCTGGAGCTCGGAGCCGAAGTTCGGGCCATAGGCGGCGAACGGTCCGCCGTGAATCTCCAGGATCATGGGATATTTGCGCGACGCGTCGAAGCCGGGCGGGCGCAGGATCCAGGCGTCGATCGGCCGCTTGTCGTAGCTTGACGGCACGACCACGTGTTCGGCGTGGGCCAGGGTGCGGCTCTGATATAGCTCGGCGTTGAGCGCGGTCAGCCGCCGCGCCTCCTGTCCGACGCGGGCCAGGCCGACATCGGTCAGGTGGGTGTCGTCGCCCATGGTGAAGGCCACCGACCCGTCCCTGGCCACCGAGTAGGACCCGCCGGCATAGGGCCGGTCTGGCTCCGCTCCGCCCAGGCCCTGGGCGACGACGGTCATCTTTCCGTCAAGGCCGAAGCGCGCAACCTTGGTCACGCCCTTGTCTGTATACTGAGCAAAAATGAACTTGCCGTCGCCGGACCAGAGAGGCCGGCCGAAGGCGCGATCCACGTCGCCGGATAGGACCCGGGTCTCGCCGGAGGTGAGCGTCATGACCATCAGGCGGTCGTTCTCATAGCCCCGGTTGTGGTCATCGTGATGCACGAAGGCCAGGCTCTTGCCGTCCGGCGACAGGGCGGGGCCCACATCGGGGCCAGCGCCGTGCGGCAGGGCGGTGAGGGCGCCGCTGGTCAGATCGACCTTGAACAGGGCCGCGTTCTGCGGATCTAGCCGCCAGTTGGCCGTACGCTGGGAGACGAAGATCGCCGCCGACCCGTCCGGCGTGATGGCGATGGGGCCCCGGTCGTTATAGTCGCCAAAGGTCAGCTGCCGCACGGCGCCGCCTTCTCCTTCAGGTCTGAGAGGCAGGTGTGGATTTCGGGCGTCGTCGACGCATGAGCAGATAGCCGGCAGGGACGACGAGCATGGAGAGCAGCGGCGCGGTGATCATGCCGCCGATCATCGGCGCGGCGATCCGGCTCATAAC
>DAIDGR010000061.1 GCA_027452265.1 Caulobacteraceae bacterium | reverse complement strand
TCCGGTGAATGGGGCTGATCCGTGGGGGCTGGAGCCCTGCGCGGCGGGCGGGTGTCCGACGGTCAACTGCGTGGGCGACCTCTGCCACTCCGGGCCCTTCATCCTGACCTCTAAACCGCCTCCCGCGATCTTCCAGCCTCTTAACCCTTTCAGCGGCGGCCAGCAGGCCGGCGTCGGGAGCGACCGCGGTCAGGAACTGGGGAACGGCGGTCCGCCGAGTACGACCGTCCAGGAAGTCGTGGTTACCGCCAAGCCGAAAAGTAATAATAACAATAAAAAAACTTCTACCACCTGTGTTGGACATGGTCGCGGACTTCAGGGAAATTCAGCTTTAGCTGGTAAGCAGGGAGGGATCCCCGGCCAAACTGTGGAGCCTGGTACAGCGGCCGTCATACCTCAACAATTCGGCTTCCCGAGTGGTGGCGCACTGGCACCTTATGCGCCCTATATCAATGGAACCGTAGGCACAGCGCCGTTTTCGTCGATAACTGACGTAATGGGAGGCAAATCACCGATCCCTGGCGTTCCGGTACGTCAAGCGCTTCAGCAGATGTTCCCTGGTCAATTGATTATCGAGATTCCAGGTGCGAGTGATCAGGGCTCTAATGCTCCAGTCGTGGTGAATGTGCCTCCAGGTGTTAGCTGCCCAACGGGCACTAGCGCATCAGGAGGCTGATAAATGTCTCAGAGATTTTCCTTGCTCTGCGTAGTCGCGGTCTGGTGCTATGCTTTTGCATCTGATGCTAGTTCCAAATACCCGCTTGTTGCGTCGTTTGAGCGTGTGATAGACGTTCCAAGCGTACAAAAGGCTGATGTCAACGTCATATTGAAATCTGTGCACGGCCGACCAGTTTACAAGATTGAATGCCATTCTGCGAATTACGGTTCCGACGCAGGTTTTGATTATAGCGGCGACTTTGAATGTCGTATGATAACCATTGGAAGAAATACAAAGTATAGTACTTTGCTGACGGAAGACCCCAAGCAGAGCCGCGATTGGGAGAGCCGTGCAAGGTTCTTTGCTGCTGATTTGCAGGGGGACTGTGCTCGGATACCTCAGTTTGGCTCCACAAGAGACTTCAAGCTTCGCGGCATGATCGTGACTCTACAGGTTTTGCAGCCGGTCATCGGCCTCAATGGGGTACTCGACTCGCTCAAGCTCAAGGTCTCCGTCCAGCCTTACCCTTCTGCCCAACGGCCCATCGCTGTCGCCGTGCCCTTACCGGTCTCCCCACCGGCCCAATGCAAGATCGAGCAGTACTTTCCGTCGTCTTCGTAATCGAACACGGAACAGGCCAGATGAAAGGCCGCACGTTGCGGCTCGGTCGGGCGGTTGCTTTTTACGAGGCTTTTTAGGCGATCGGGCAGGGCGTGGCTCCGGGGCGCAAGGCGCGCTCTTAGGCCGATCCCTGATCCGCCTTGGCCTTCCCGCACGGTCCCGGCGCTGGCGTCGGGCAATCGGTGAGGTCAGTGACTCGGCCCTGACCTGGCCGGATGGGGGGGGGCGGCGGCCACGTTGGCGCCCGGACCGGCGACCGGGGCGGCCGTCTCGACCTTGGCCGGGAGGCGTGGGAAGAAGGAGGGGAAACGTCGGCGGGGCTGCACGACGTCAGGGGGGAAGGCGATGGTGGGGAAGGCGTCGGCGACACGCATTTTGGGCCTGGCGGCGAGCGCCGCGCTGGCGGCGGCCGCGGGTCTTTTGCTTGCGAGCCCCGGCTGGGCCGCGGCGCCCGTGTTCGAGGTGAGCCGTCCCGCCGGGGCTGGCCAGGCCGAGCAGGGGCGGTTGATCCTCCTCATCAGCAAGGATCTGACCCGCGAACCGCGCAGCCATCTCAGCTCCGGCGATCCGCTGGATTCGCCCTATGTGTTCGGCCTCAATGTGAAGGACCTGGCCCCGGGCGGCGCGGCGCGGCTGGACGAGGCGGCGGTCGGCTTTCCGGTGGCGCATCTGAGCGGTCTGCCGCCGGGCGACTATCTGGCCCAGGTGGTGCTCAACCGCTACGAGACCTTCCACCTGGCGGACGGCCGCGTGCTCGACCTGCCTCCGGATGAGGGCGAGGGCCAGCATTTCGAGGACAAGCCCGGCAACCTCTACTCCAAACCCGTGCGCATCCATGTCGGCCCAGACGGCGCCGCGCCCATGACGCTCAGCCTCGACCAGGTCGCGCCGTCGATGCCCGCGCCGAAGGAGACGCCCTACGTCAAATACATCCGCATCCGGAGCGAGCGGCTCTCCAAGTTCTGGGGGCGTGATGTCTATCTCTCGGCCTATGTGCTGGTTCCCGAGGGCTTCGCCAGCCACCCCAAGGCGCACTATCCCCTGATGGTGTTCCACGATCACTTCGTGACCGGCATCCCGGAGTTCCGCACCACCCCGCCCGATCCCGACCTCAAGCCCGACTATTCGCGTCGCTTCCGCCTTGCCGGCTACAACCGGATCGAGCAGCAGGAGGGCTACGCGCTCTACAAAAAATGGATCTCGCCGGGATTTCCGCGCTTCCTGGTGGTCAAGATCGACCACGCCAATCCCTATTATGACGACAGCTATGCGGTGAACTCGGCCAATCTTGGCCCCTATGGCGACGCCATCAATTACGAGCTGATCCCGGCCATCGAGAAGCGCTTCCGGGGTCTGGGCCAGGGCTGGGCGCGGTTCACCTATGGCGGGTCCACCGGCGGCTGGGAGGCGCTGGCGACCCAGGTCTTCTATCCGGACATGTACAACGGCGCCTTCGCCGCCTGCCCGGACCCGATCGACTTTCGAGGCTTCACCAACATCAACATCTACAAGGACCCCAATCTCTACGCCCTGGAGGGCGAGGCCCTGAAGGTCGAGCAGCCGGCCGAGCGCGATTATCTGGGACGCGTGGCGATCACCCAGAGGCAGATCAACGCCATGGAGCTGGCCCGCGGCGATCACAGCCGCTCGGGCGAGCAGTACGACATCTGGGAGACCGTGTTCGGCCCGGCCGGCGCCGATGGCTATCCGGCGCCGCTGTTCGACAAGGTCACCGGCCAGATCGATCCGAAGATCGCCGCCTATTGGCGCGACCATTATGACCTGTCCTGGATCATCGCCCGCGACTGGAAGACCCTGGCCCCCAAGCTGCAGGGCAAGATCCACATCTATGTGGGCAGCGCCGACACCTATTACCTGACCGACGCGGTCTATTACGCGCAGGATCGGCTGGAGGCCCTCAAGCCCGCCTGGGGCGGCGAGGTGGCCTATGGCGACCGGGCCGAGCATTGCTGGAATGGCGACCCGAAGCTTGCCAACGCCTATTCGCGCCTGCACTACGAGGTCCAGTACCTTCCCAAGATCCTGGCGCGCATCAAGGCCACCGCCCCCAAGGGCGCGGACCTGACGAGCTGGCGGTATTGAGCACGAGAGGCCCTGACATCCCCATGAAGGTTTATTTCGCGTCGGACCATGCGGGGTTCGAGGCCAAGATGAAGCTTGTCGCCTATGTCCGCGACGAACTCGGCCACGAGGTCGAGGACTGCGGCGCCCATGTGAACGACCCCGAGGACGACTATCCGGAGCTGATCGCGGTCGCCGTCCGCAAGCTCGCGGACGACGTCGCCGCCGGGATCGCCAGCCGCGCCATCGTCGCCGGTGGGTCGGGTCAGGGCGAGGCGATCGTCGCCAACCGCTTCAAGGGCGTGCGTTGCGCCCTCTATTATGGCGATCCGGGGCAGGATCAGATCGATGCGTCGGGCAAGCGCCTGGACATCCTCGCCTCGTGCCGCGAGCACAATGACGCCAACGCCCTGTCGCTGGGCCTTCGCTTTCTGAGCCTCGACCAGGCCAAGGCCGCCATCGCCCGATGGTTAGCCGCCCCGTTCCCTGGCGAAGCCCGCCATGCCCGGCGGATCGGCCAGATCGACCAGGTCTCCTAAGCCGCGGGACGCAGGTTCGAGGGCGTCAGATCCCGGCGCCGTTGTTCAGGGTGGCCATGGCGTCTTCGTGGGCGCTCGCCTCGGCCTGGATCCAGGCGAGGAAGGCCTTGACCTGGGGCAGGCGGCCCTTGGCCTTGGGATAGACCAGGAAGTAGGCGAAATCGATCTCGGTGGAGATCGGGATGGGCACGATCAGGCGCCCGGCGTCGAGGTCGTCCTGGGCGAGGGTGCGCTTGGCCAGGGCGACGCCACGGCCGCTGACCGCCGCCTCGATGACCAGGCTCGACTGGTTGAAGCGCGGCCCGCGCGAGGCGTCGAAGCCCTTCACCCCCCGGGCGGCGAACCACATGGGCCAGTCGGGGCAGCGCTCGTCGGCGTCGGGCGAGCCGTCGTGCAGAAGGACGTGGCGCGAGAGGTCTTCGGGCGCGCTCACCGGGTTGGCCGCCATCAGGGCCGGACTCATCACCGGGATCACCGTCTCGCTCAACAGGCGCAGGGTCTCCAGGCCCGGATAGGGACCCGGCCCGTAGCGAAGGGCGAGGTCGACATCGCTGGCCGCGAAATCCACCAGGTCCATATCGGCCGAGAGCCAGACATCCACCTGCGGGTGCGCCTCCTCGAACCGCCTCAGGCGGGGCACCAGCCACTTGGCGGCGAAGGAGGGCGGGGCGGTCAGGGTCAGGCGTCGGCCATCCACGGCGGCGGTGAGCAGGGCGGCCGCCTCGGACAGGCGGTCGAACGCCTCGCGCAGGGCGGGCAGGGCCAGTTGCGCGGAATCGGTCAGCAGCAGTCCGCGCGGCGTGCGCTTGAAGAGCGGCGCTCCGACATAGTCTTCGAGGTTCTGGATCTGCTGCGACACCGCGCCGGGGGTGACCGACAGCTCATCGGCGGCGCGGCTGAAATTCAGGTGACGCGCGGCCGCCTCGAAGGCGCGCAGGGCGTTGAGCGGCGGCAGGCGACGACGGCTGTCCATGAGATTTCCTATAGCCTGCTTCAGAACTCTTCGCGTTGTGAAAGCCGCCTCCGAGGGCCACTTCCCGGATGAAGGCGCAGGGCGGAGCCGAACGGGCCCCTGACCGGCGCCTTGTTAGAGTCCCTTCAAGCCGCTTCGGAGCCGGACATGGCCAAGTCGAGCCCGCAAGACAAGAGGCGCGCCACGCCTGCCCGCGCTTCGCTAGGGCGCCAAGGCCCCGGACTGGTGGCGCTCGACCCCACGGCCGCCGCGCGCCCGGGGCGGGTGGCGCTGGTGGGGGCGGGGCCCGGAGATCCGGACCTTCTGACCCTGGCGGCATTCAAGGCCCTGAAGGCCGCCGACGTGGTGGTCCATGACGGCCTGGTATCCGAGGCGATCCTCGACCTGGCGCCGGCGCGGGCGCGCCGGATCAGCGTCGCCAAGCGTCGCGCGCACCACAGCTATGGCCAGGACGAGATCAACCAGATGCTCGTGGCCTTCGCCCTCCAGGGGCTCGAGGTCGTGCGCCTCAAGGGGGGGGACCCGTTCATCTTTGGCCGGGGCGGGGAAGAGCTGGAGGCCTGCCGGGCGGCGGGCGTCGCCTGCCGTGTGATCCCGGGCGTGACCTCGGCCCTGGCCGCCGCCGCCGCCGCGGGCGCGCCCCTGACCCATCGCGGCGCGGCCCAGGCCGTGACCTTCGTCACCGGCCACGCCAAGGCGGGCGAGGCGCCAGATCTGGACTGGACCGCCCTGGCCCGGCCCAACCAGACGGTGGCCATCTATATGGGCCTCGCCCAGGCGCCGGCCATCGCCGCTCAGCTCCTGGCCAAGGGCCGGTCCGCCGCCACGCCGGCGCTCATCGTCGAGAACGCCAGCCGCCCGGACGAGCGCCGGATCGTCACGACCCTGCGCCACCTTGCGGACGTCGCCGCGGGCCTTGCCGGACCGGCCCTTCTGATGATCGGCGAGGCCATGGCCCTGGCCCAGGCTGGCGACGGGGCTGGCGACGGGGCTCGCGACGGGGCTCGCGACGGGGCGGGCGACGCCTCGACCGCCGCGCCAGGCCCCGCCCTGCGCCACGCCGTGGGAGGCCTGTGATGCGACACGCCCTGACCGCCAATCGCCTCTCCGACGGCGAGGTCGTGTTCTGGTCCGGCGCGGACTGGGTCGGCGCCTTCGCCGAGGCGCGGCTCTATGACAGCGAGGCCGAGGCCCGGGCCGCCGAGGCCAAGGCCCGCGGCGAAGTCACGCGGGTGATCGATCCCTATCTGATCGAGGTGGCCGCCATGGCCGGGCGCGACGCGCCGGTGAGCTTCCGCGAACGCATCCGCGCGCTTGGGCCCAGCAACCGGCCCGACCACGGCAAGCAGGCGCAAGGCGGCGAGGCCGTGCGCGCCCTGGCCCTGGCCGAAGGCGCGGCCCGCTCATCCGGCCGCACGGCCCTGATCCGCCGCAAATAGGGGGGAAGGCGATGTATCGTCAGGACGATATCGACGCGGCCTTCCTGGCCGACCGCACGGCCGAGTTCCGTGGCCAGGTGATGCGCCGCCTCGCGGGCGAGCTGACCGAGGAGCAGTTCAAGCCCCTGCGCCTGATCAACGGCCTTTATCTGCAGCTGCACGCCTACATGCTGCGCATCGCCATTCCCTATGGCACGCTCAATCCCACCCAGCTTCGCACCCTGGCCCGGATCGCGCGGGACTATGACCGGGGCTATGGCCACTTCACCACGCGGACCAATCTGCAGCTGCACTGGATCCGCCTGGCCGACGCGCCGGACATTCTGGACGAACTGGCCCAGGTGGGTCTGCACGCCATCCAGACCTCGGGCAATGTCGTGCGCAACATCACCGCCGACCCCTATGCCGGGGCGAGCGCGGACGAGATCGACGATTCCCGCGTCTGGGCCGAGGCGATCCGCCAATGGTCGACCCTGCACCCGGAATTTTCCTACCTGCCGCGCAAGTTCAAGATCGCGGTCACCGCCTCTCCGGCCGACCGGGCGGCGACCCGCATCTACGACATCGGCCTTCGGCTCTATCGCGACGCGGAGGGCGAGCTGGCCTTCGAGGTCGGGGTCGGAGGCGGCCTTGGGCGCACCCCGCATCTGGGCGCGACGATCCGCCAGCGCCTGCCCGTGCGCCACCTGATGAGCTATCTGCAGGCCATCCTGCGCGTCTACAATCTGCACGGCCGGCGCGACAACCTGCACAAGGCGCGGATCAAGATCCTGGTGGCGCAACTGGGGATCGAGGCCTTCGCTCGCGAGGTCGACGCGGAGTGGGAGGCCAGCGACAAGGCGGCGGACCTGCCCCTGGACGAGCTGGCCCGCATTCGCGCCGGCTTCCTCCCGCAGGGCCTGACCCCTCTGCCCGCCGTCTCGCGCCGGCTTGAGGCGGCCAAGGCCGACAGCCGGGCCCTGGCCCGCTTCGCGCGCCGCAACCTCGCCCCGCACAAGGTCCCCGGCCACGCCATCGTCCACATCTCACTCAAGGCGATCGGCGCCACGCCCGGCGACTGCTCGGCCGAGCAGATGGAGACCGTGGCCAGCCTCGCCGAGCGGTATTCGCAGAGCGAGGTGCGGGTCGCCTATGACCAGAACCTGATCCTGCCGCATGTGCGTCTGGACGACGTCCCCGAGGTCTTCGCTGGGCTCGAGGCGGCGGGTCTCGCCACGCCCAATATCGGCCTGGTGAGCGATATCATCGCCTGCCCGGGCCTCGACTACTGCGCCCTGGCCAATGCCCGCGCCATCCCCATCGCCCAGGAGATCGCGCGGCGGTTTTCCGATCCGGTGGAGGCCGAGGCGGTGGGCGAACTGAAGATCAAGATCAGCGGCTGCATCAATGCCTGCGGCCACCACCATGTGGGGCACATCGGCATTCTCGGCGTCGATAAGAAAGGCGAGGAATTCTACCAGCTCACCCTGGGCGGCTCCGGCGGCGCGCCGGGCGAGGGCGAGGCGGCGATCGGCCAGATCCTCGGTCCGGCCCTGCCCTTTGCCCGGGTCGCCCCGGCCGTGGGCGACCTTGTCGCCGCCTATCTGGCCGCGCGGCAGGACGGCGAGAGCTTCATCGACACCGTGCGGCGCGCCGGTCTCGCCCCGTTCAAGGCCGCGGTCTATGCCGATGCTCATCCGCTTTGAGGGCGGCCAGGCCCGGGCCGCCGCCGACCCCTATCAGGCCCTCGACGACGCCGACCCGCTTCCCGTCGCCGGCGATGTCGTGGTCAGCCTCGCGCGACTTCTGACCGAAGGCGCGGCTCTGGCGGCGCGTTCCGGACGCCTCGGCGTGCGGCTTGGCCCGGCCGAGGATGTGCTGGCGCTGAAACCCTTCGCCGGACGGCTGGACCTGATCGCGCTGGAGCTGCCCAAGTTTCGCGACGGCCGCGCCTACAGTCAGGCGCGTCTGGCGCGCGAACGGCTGGGCTTTACCGGCGAGCTGCGCGCCGTGGGCGAGGCCCTGGTGGAGCAGGCCCTGATCCTGGTGCGCTGCGGCTTTGACGCGGTGACGCCGGCCGACGGATCCGCGCCCGAGGCCTGGGCGGCGGCGACGCGGCGCTATCGCCACGTCTATCAGCGCGCGGCGGACGCCCGCGACCCCGCCAGCGCCGAGCGCCTGCGGGCGCCCAAGGTCGGGCAGGGCGCCTGACATGCCCTATGATCTGGCTCCCGCGGACCGCGTGCTGATCCAGGCTGAAGCGTTGAACCGGACCCTGCGCCGCGCCGCGCCGGAGACGATCCTGCGCGCGGGGCTGGAGACCTTCGGTCCGCGCCTCGCCCTGGTTTCGTCCTTCGGCGCCGAGTCGGCCGTCCTTCTGCACCTGGCGGCGCGGATCTCGCGAGACATTCCGGTGCTGTTCCTCGACACCGGACAGCTCTTCGCCCAGACCCTGGACTATCGCCGCGATCTGGCCGCGCGGCTGGGCCTCAAGGACGTGCGCGACCTGCGCCCCCGCTTCGAGGACCTGGCCCTCGCCGATCCCGACGCTCAGCTCTGGCGCCATGACCCCGACGCCTGCTGCGGCATCCGCAAGGTGGCGCCCCTTGACCGCGCCCTTGAGGGGTTCGACGCCTGGGTCACAGGCCGCAAGCGCTTCCACGGCGGCCAGAGGCTGCATCTGCGCGCCGTCGAGGCCGCAGCCGGCAAGATCAAGCTCAACCCCTCGGCGGCCTGGGGCAAAAATGAGCTTGAAGATTACGCGAAAAGGCACGATTTACCGGCCCATCCGCTGCGCGCCCACGGGTTCCCCTCGATCGGCTGTTGGCCCTGCACCTCTCCGGTGGCGGAGGGGGGCGAGGCCCGTTCCGGTCGTTGGGCGGGTTCGCAAAAGAGCGAATGCGGCATACATACGGCCCGCGCGCCAGGCGCCGCGCCCTTTCTGGGCGGCGACATCTGACACCCCGCTCGCGCCGCCAGACCCCACGGGCGCGGCGCGCGGCGATCGATCAAGAGAGGCGAGACAGTCCTTCATGAGCATGTCCCAGGCCGACGCGGCCCCGGCCAAGGCGCGGGGCGCCTTCTCGGTCGAGCAGGTCACCCATGTCCACCACTGGACCGACAGCCTCTTTACCCTTCGCACCACGCGCGATGCGGGCCTGCGCTTCGCCAGCGGCCAGTTCGTCATGCTGGGCCTGGAGGTCGAGGGCCGGCCCCTGCTGCGCGCCTATTCCATCGCCAGCGCCTTCTATGCCGACCACCTGGAGTTCTATTCGATCAAGGTGCAGGACGGCCCGCTCACCTCGCGCCTGATGAAGGTGCGCGAAGGCGACGAGGTGCTGGTGGGCCGCAAGCCCACTGGAACCCTGGTGCTGGACGGTCTGCGCCCCGGCCGGACCCTCTATCTTCTGGCCACGGGCACGGGCCTCGCCCCCTTCCTCAGCCTGGTGCGCGATCCGGACGTCTATGAGCGTTTTGACAAGGTCGTGGTCACCCACACCGTGCGCGAGGTGGCCGATCTCAACTATCGCGAGTTCCTCAGCCACGAACTGCCCATGGACCCGGACCTGGGCGAGATGATCGCCCCCAAGCTGGTCTACTATCCCACGGTGACGCGCGAGCCCTTCCACACGCAGGGGCGGATCACCGACCTGATTTCCTCGGGCAAGATCTTCGAGGATCTCAAGCTCCCGCCGCTCGACCCCGCGCGCGACCGCCTGATGCTCTGCGGCGGCCCCTCGGTCCTGGCCGACCTCAAGACCCTGCTGCTCGATCGCGGCTATGAGGAAGGCTCCATCGCCAGCCCCGGCGACTTCGTTCTTGAACGGGCCTTTGTGGAGACCTGAGAGGCTAAAGCGCCGGGAGAGCGGATCCTGGCCCGCATCGCGGACGCCCCGCCGCACACGGACCATCTGGGCGCCGGCGCGGCCGTCTTCACGAAGATGAACGAACGCCCCCGACGGCCTTCAGGGTCCTGTCATCCACGACCTGATTATCTCGCCTCATCGGACGACGAGGACCCAACCGGCTCCGTCGAAAGAGGCAAGGCCCCGCCGGGCATCCCGTCCGGCCAGCCTTTGGAGATGACAGTGATGAAGACGACCTATCTCGCGGCGGCTCTGAGTGCGGTGATCGGCCTTGGCCTGGCCAACGGCGCCCTGGCCCAGACCAAGACTCAAACGGCGACGAACGCGGCCGCTCGCCCGGCGGTCCAGATGCACGCCACGCATCATCGGATCTCCGCCAAGCGCCACGTCGTGACCCGCGTGGCCGCGCACCGCGTCCGCTCGGCCAAGACCACGGCCCGCCGCACAGCCTGACGGCGGACTCCCCAGACGATCCGTCTTGATCAAGCGAGCCTGGGCGTCCAAGGCCGTCCCCTCCGTGGGGGCGGCCTTTTCGCTATCGACGAGGTGCGGGCGGTCACTTGGGCGTGGTTGCGGCCTCCGGCTGCGGGGACGAGACCCAAGGCGGGATGTCTGAGCCCTCGGCGGCGCGGGGCGGAGGCGGCCGCGGAATTGGGGGCGGGGACGAGGGGATCGGCGCCGGGGCTGGTCGCGGACGGGGCTGTCCGGGCCTCTTCGGGGCGGTGAGGTCGGAGATGTCAAACACCTGACCTCCCTCGTAGGAGATATAGACGCGTCTCTGGCTCTCCGAGACGTAAACCCGGTGCGCGCGCAGGAAGTCGGCCCCCAGATACATTTCTTCGCCGTAGCCGACGGCGGCTGAAGGAACATTGGAGCCGAAGGCCTGCGCCTTCAGGAACCGATCAAGCGGGGCGACCAGGATTTTGGTGTCGTGAATGACCTCGTCGCCAAAGGCGAAGCTGGCCATCTGGCCCAGGACGGCCTGGAACTCGCCCGGACCGATCCCGCCCATGGTTTGCCCGTTTCCGGATCGACTGTCGGGCAAGGGCACCCCGACGCTACGCGCCGCATCCACGTCCAGGGAGGAGCGCGGACTGCCGGAGTCGATGATCGCCCGCACCGGATGGCCGTTGACCCGCACCATCACCATCAGTCCCCGGTCCGCGGCCCCCAGAAGCGGAAGGACCGCATAGGGCTGGCGCCAATAGACCACGGAATCGCCGACGCAATCGTGGGACCGCATGAAGCGCACGGTCTGCTCGGGCATGTCGAACTCCAGATCGGAGTTCAGTAGGACGCTGGCGCCCAGAACGCCGTCGATCTCGAAATCTGACGTCTGCTGCGGAACCAGGAACACCACGTGCCGGCCGATCACGCCCCCGACATTGAGCGTGTCGGCTGTGGCGACCGACAGATTGCTGCGCCCGCCAAAGCCATAGGCATAGCCGACATGGGCGCCGGGCTGCAGTCCGACATGCGCCGCGCCCGACTCGAAAAGCAGCGACGGGAAGGAACCCGTGTCGAGGCCGAGGGTGACAGGGTGGCCGTTGATCGTCGCCTTCACGGCCGGTCGAAGCGGTCGACCGATAAGGTCGAGCTGGGCAAGCTGCTGAATCTGGCAGGCGGCTCACACAGGAACCGGCGTCGTCATCAGGACGCCAAGGATCGCGAGAGTCAGGCTCCGTCTCAGAGGCGTCATGTTTGATCCCCCGCCCGCGCGATCGAAGGCCGCTCTCGCATTTCGTCTTCGTTTCGCAACATGAATTTGACAAGCTGAAGTTGAGAACCGGGTTGCAATTTCAACGGGGGGCAGGGTGAGCTCTGAGACGTTCCGGACATGGCGGGTAGGGGTCGCGCTGACCCTGGCTCTGGTGGGGCGAGCGATGGCGGCGCCGCAGATCGCGCCGACGGGTGAGGCGATCACGCCGCTGGCCACGCGCGGCGC
>DAIDGR010000060.1 GCA_027452265.1 Caulobacteraceae bacterium | reverse complement strand
TTCTGGCCTGGACCGGCCTCCGGGGCGGGGCCGCGGGCTTCGCCATGGGGGCGGCTCTGGCCGCCTCCTGCGCGGCCGGCGTCCTGGCCGGGATCATCGCCAACGCCGAGGGACTGGCCAACACGCCCAGCGCCCGGGCGCAGGACCCGGGCGTCGAAGCGGTTCAGCTGCTGCACGGCGCCCCGGACCAGAGCGAGGGGAGCTGGAACGCGTGACCGGACGCCCGATCCTCTTCGTCTCCCTGGCGGTCAACCTGTTCCTGGCCGGGGCGCTCAGCGTCCTGCTGCTGGCCCATTTCACCTCGCCACGCCGCCCGCCGCCGGGACCTCTGAGGCAGGTGGCCCAGGCCCTGGACCCCGCGCATCGCCAGGCTCTGGTCGAGGTCCTGCGCGAAAACGGCCGGGCCGTCCGGCCGATGAATCTGGAAGCCCGATCCCTGCGCGCCGATGTCTGGCGTCAGATGGCGTCCCCCAATTTTGATCCGGTGCAGCTCAAGGCCGAACTGGCCCGCGCCCGCCAACTGGGCTCGGCCGCCTCCGGCAGGGTGCAGGACGCTCTGGTGGACTATGCCGCGACCCTGCCGCCGGATCAGCGTCAGGCCCTCGCTCAGGCCCTCGCCAGACGCATGCCGCCGCCGCCCGGCGCCCGTCCCCCCCAGGTCCTTCCTCCCAGCGTCCTTCCTCCCAGCGTCCTTCCTCCCAGCAGCCTTCCCGGACGAACCGGCCCTAAGGGCGCCTCGTCTGGGCTGCCGCCGAGGCCCGGCCCACCATCGGCCTCGCCCTCGTCCTGAGGCGTCCGCGGCGCCAACCCGCTTCGCCCCGGGTCGGCTTCACAGAAGATCCGCTTGGCCCGGTTCAGTCCTCCAGCGGGCGGGGCTCGCGCCACATGCTCCACAACATCGGCGCATCCGGGCGGGGCCTGTGCTCGGAGATCACCTCGAAGCCGTGACGGCGATAAAGGGCGAGGTTGCGCTCGGTCTGGGTCTCCAGATAGGCGGGGGTCTCTGACGCATCGAGCCGCGCGGTGGCCGACGCCAGAAGGCGCGAGCCGACGCCGCGGCCCTGAGCGGCATGGCGTACGCCCAGAAACCAGAGATAGGCGTGCGGGCGGTCCATGGGATGATGCTTTTCCATGTCGTCCATCACCGCCAGGAGACGGCCGATGCGGCCGAAGCCCGTGGCCGCCAGGATGGTCGGGGCCGCGCGGATCATGTCGCGCAGGGGCGTCGGTCCCACCGCCTCGAACGGCATCCACACCGCCGCCGCACCGCCGCTGGCGGGCCGGTCGATCCGCGCGCCCTGGCTCATATGGCGGATGATGTGACGGAAAAAGCGGGTGCGGCCGTCCGCGCGGCGGGCGTCGTTGCGCAGGAACCAGTCGAACATCACGTCATCGGTGAACGCGTCGGCGAGATCGTCGGCGACCGCATCGCTGTCGCCCGGGCCGGCCACGCTCGGCGTCTCGGCCTCTTGGCGGATGCGGTCGAGGTCCATCAGAGGCGCTCCGAAATCTTGATCGCCGCGCGGCATCCGGCCCGGATCACCGCCCGCAGAGGGCGCGAGACCGGCCCCTCCAGAGCGCCGCCCTCCACCGCCTCGCGTTTGTGAGCCAGCTCATCCTCGCGGAACACGGCCAGCTCCTTGGCGAGATCCGGCTCCAGCTCGGAAATCTCGGCGATCTGGTCGGCGTAATGGCCCTCGATCACGCTCTCGACCGCCTCGGTGCAGGCATGGGCCGCGCGCGGCCCGATCAGGGCCGTGCCGGCGCCGAGCGCAAAGCCCGCCGCGCGCCAGAGGGGCGCCAGAAGCGTCGGCCGGATGCGCCGCTCCAGCACCAGGGCCTCCATGCGCTCCAGGTGACGGGCCTCGTGCGCCTCCATGTCCGCCAGGACGGCGGCGAGGTTCTCGTGCCGGGGGGCCGCGCCCAGAACCGCGCGCTGGCCGCGATAGATGTGAACGGCGCCAAGCTCGCCAGCGTGGTCCACACGCAGCATCTGCGCCAGGCGCGCGGCCATGGTCCCCGGCCCCGGCCGGGGCGGGACGCGCCGGGAGGCGGCGGGAGGCGGGTCGATAAAGGCGTCGGTCATCGCATCGCTCATGGCGCGGTCCTGCCGTTCACGGGCTCGCCACGCCCGGCCCAGACGCTGCCCAGGGTGAGGATCAGGGCCGCCACGCCGTTCCAACTCGCCATGGAGAGGCCCAGGAACACGAAGGCGGGGCGGTCGCATTGCGGAACCGGGTGCGAGCTCCCCTTGAGGAAGTTGGCGAGGTCCGCCGCCGTGACCCGTCCTCCGCCGCCGGTGCAGGCCGCGGGACCCGGCCACCAGTGCCGCTCGACCCCGGTATGATAGGCCGCCAGGGCGACGCCTGAGGCGAAGATCAGGGCCAGGCCCGCGCAGATCCAGGGCCGCAGGCGCGGGGCGTAGAGCATCCCCGCCGCCCCGGACAGGCCCGCCGCCAGCGCGACCCAATAGACCTCTCTCGCCTTGAGGCAGAGCTCGCACGGCGCCATGTGGCCAAAGGTCTCGAACCCGTGGGCCACGCCCAGCAGCGCCGCCGCCGCCAGGGCGGCGACGAAAGGCCAGTGTTTGTGGACGGCGTTCAACACGGCCCCTTATGCCGTCATCCCCGCGCGGGGTTCAAGCCGCCCTCCCGGCCTCGTCATGTATGGGCGGCGATATAGCGCACACCGAGATAGACGAGGACCGCCAGGATCACGACGGCCACGGCCGCGGCGGCGAGGCGGCGCTCGATCACCGGCAGAAGGGTCGGCCCGAAGCGCTTGACCAGGGCCGAGACGCCGAAGAACCGGGCGCTGCGCGTGACGCATGAGGCCAGGACGAACTGCCAGAAGGTGAAGTGGGCGAGGCCGGTGGTGATGGTCACGAGCTTGTAGGGAATCGGCAGCAGGCCCTGGATCAGGATGATCCCCGCGCCCCAGCGGGCGAATCCGGCCCGCAGCGCCGCCTCGGCCCCCGGCATCCCGGCGAGGCTCAGAAGCTCTCGCGCCAGAGGGGTGAGGGTATAGCCGATCCAATAGCCGAGCATGCCGCCGAGGATCGATCCGACGGTGCAGACCAGGGCATAGCGCCAGGTCCGTTCCGGCCGCGCCAATACCATGGGCGCCAGCATCACATCCGGCGGCACGGGAAAGAACGAGCTTTCCGCAAACCCTATGCAGAACAGGGCATAGATCGCCCTGGGCGAGCCTGAGAGCCGCATCACCCATTCATACAGACCGCGCAGCATGAAAACTCCTTGCGCGCCGTCTTCTGGGGTCTCGTGCGGGGCGCAGGGACCTGCTAGCAGACGCGGCCCATCTTCCGCAAAGGCCCGCAGGCTGCGACAATGCCGAGGGCCGACACTCCAGGCCAGGCGCAGGCCCCCGCGCCGGTCCGGAGCCCTTGAAAAGGACACGCCATGAACGCCCCGACCAAGCTCAATCAGGACCTGTTCGACAACCCCCTGGGCACCGACGGCTTCGAGTTCGTCGAGTTCACGTCACCCGAGCCGGGCCGCCTTGGCGAGCTCTTCGAGCGCATGGGCTTCGCCGCCGTTTCGCGGCACCGCTCCAAGAACGTGCTGCGCTTCGCCCAGGGCGACATCAACTTCATCCTCAATATGGAGCCGCAGGGTCAGCCGGCCGATTTTCGCCAGGCCCATGGCCCCAGCGCCAACGCCATGGCCTTCCGCGTCAAGGACGCCGCCAAGGCCTTCGCGCTGGCCGTCGAGCGCGGCGCCAAGCCGGTCACCGGCAAGGTCGGGCCCATGGAGCTGAACATCCCCGCCATCGAGGGCATCGGCGGCTCCAACCTCTATCTGGTCGACCGCTATGGCGCGCAGCAGATCTATGACGTCGACTTCGTTCCCCTGCCGGGCGCAACCGAGCGGCCCAAGGGCTATGGCCTCGACTATCTCGACCACCTGACCCACAACGTGCATCGCGGGCAGATGGCGCACTGGGCCGATTTCTACGAGCGCATCTTCAACTTCCGCGAGATCCGCTATTTCGACATCGAAGGCGCGCAGACGGGTCTGCTCTCCAAGGCCATGACCAGCCCCTGCGGCAAGATCCGCATCCCGCTCAACGAAAGCCGCGACGACCACTCCCAGATCGAGGAATTCCTGCGCGACTACAAAGGCGAGGGCATCCAGCATATCGCGCTCGGGACGCGCGACATCCATTTCGCCGTGGAGACCATGAAGGCCCAGGGGGTGGTGTTCCAGGACACGCCCGACACCTATTACGAGGCCCTCGACACCCGCCTTCCCGGCCATGGCCAGGATGTCGCGCGGCTGGCGGCCAACCGCGTGCTGATCGACGGCGCCCCAACCGAAGGCCAGGGCCTTCTGCTGCAGATCTTCACCCAGAACATGATCGGCCCGATCTTCTTCGAGCTGATCCAGCGCGAGGGCAATGAGGGCTTTGGCGAGGGCAATTTCCGCGCCCTGTTCGAAAGCATCGAGGCCGACCAGATCCGTCGCGGCGTGATTCCGCCCAAGGCGTCCTGACAGGGGCCTGACAAAGGGACTTTGGCATGAGTGAGCGTCACTGGATCCCGGTTCGCGGCGCCGGCGGGCGCCATTCGCGCCAGGCCCATGCGGATTTGCCCGAGGGCACCTTCGAGCGGGAGATGTCCAAGGAGGGCTTCTTCGGCCCCGCCGCCTTCTTCCACCACCCGCGCCCGCCCACGGGATGGACCGCCTTCGAAGGCCCCCTGCGCCCGCGCGCCTTCGACCTCGCCGCCCTGAACGAGGCCAGCCCCTCGCCCTGGGACGCGCCGGTGGTGCTGAGCAACGCCCATGTGGAGATCCGCTTCTGGAAGCTGGCGGGGCCGATGCGCGCTCTGGCGCGCAACGCCGACGGCGACCAGCTCCTGTTTCTGCACAGCGGGGCGGGCGATCTCTTCTGCGACTTCGGCCGATTGGCGGTGCGGGCCGGCGACTATGTCTATCTGCCGCGCGGGACGATGTGGCGCCTGGCGCCCGACGGCGCCGCCAGCCTTCTAACCATCCAGTGCACCAACGGCCATTTCACCCTGCCCGACCGGGGGCTTCTGGGGCCGCACGCCTTCTTCGACCCGGCCCTCCTGGACATCCCGTCCATGGACGAGGCCTTCCGCGCCCATCAGGCGGCGGCGGGCGAGGTGGTGGTCGAGGTCAAGAAGCGCGGGGCGGTGTCGCGCATCACCTATCCCTACAACCCGCTGGACGCGGTGGGCTGGCACGGCGACCTCGCCCCCGCGCGCATCAACGTCGCCGATCTGCGGCCCGTGACCAGCCACCGCTATCACCTGCCGCCCTCGGTCCACACGACGTTCCTCGGTGAGAGATTCGTCGTCTGCACCTTCTGTCCCCGGCCGTTCGAGACCGATCCAGGCGCGCTCAAAGTACCGTTTTTCCACAACAATGACGATTACGACGAGGTCCTCTTCTATCACGCCGGCGACTTCTTCAGCCGCGATCACATCTCGGCCGGGGCCATGACCCTGCATCCCAGCGGCTTCACCCATGGCCCGCACCCCAAGGCGCTGAAAAACATGCTGGTCCAGCCCAAGCCGGCGACGGACGAATATGCGGTGATGATCGATACGCGCGACCCGCTCGAGGTCGGCGAAGCCGCCCAGGCGGTGGAAAACCCCGCCTATGTCGACAGCTGGAAGAGCCCGGCGTGAGGCTCGCCTCACTCAAGGTCGGAGCGGAGGGGCGCGGGCGCGACGGACGCCTCGTCGTCGTCTCGCGGGACCTCGCCTGGTGCGCCGACGCCGCCGCCATCGCCCCCACCCTGCAGGCGGCGCTTGACGACTGGGATCATTGCGCGCCCCTTCTTGAGGGCCTCGCCGAGGGCCTGGAGCATCGCGCCGTGCCGCGTCTTCGCTTCCACGAGCGCGAGGCCGCCAGCCCGCTTCCCCGCGCTTATCAGTGGGCGGACGGTTCGGCCTATGTGAACCATGTGGCCCTGGCCCGGCGCGCCCGCGGGGCGGACATGCCGCAGAGCTTCTGGACCGACCCTCTGCTCTATCAGGGGGGCTCGGACGGCTTTCTGGGTCCGAGGGACCCGATCCCTCTGGGCGATCCCGACTGGGGTCTGGATTTTGAGGGCGAGGTCGCGGTGATCACCGACGATGTGCCGCGCGGGATCAGCCCCGAGGCGGCCCTCGGTCATATCCGGCTCGTCATGCTGGCCAATGACGTCTCCCTGCGCGGCCTGATCCCCGGCGAGATCGCCAAGTCGTTCGGCTTCTTCCAGTCCAAGCCCGCCTCGGCCTTCTCCCCCGTGGCGGTGACGCCCGACGACCTGGCCGGCCGCTTCGCCGGCGGCAAGCTCTCCGGCGCTTTGGAAATCACGCTCAACGGCGCCCCCTTTGGCGCGGCCCGGGCCGAGCGCGACATGACCTTCGACTTCGGCCGCCTGATCGCCCACGCCGCCAGGACCCGCGATCTGTGCGCCGGGACGATCATCGGCTCGGGCACGGTGTCCAATCTGGGCGCCGACGGCGGCCCGGGCGCGCCCATCTCCGAGGGCGGGGTCGGCTTTGGCTGCCTGGCCGAGCTTCGCGCGGTGGAGACCCTGCGTTACGGCGCGCCGCGCACGCCCTTTCTCGCTCCGGGCGATCAGGTCCGCATCGAGATGCGCGACGACCGCGGCCACGCCCTCTTCGGGGCCATCGAGCAGACCGTCATCGCCGGTTAGAACGGTTCACGGCCCGGCTGAGGTTTCAGGGCGGGGGCCAGAGCTCGCCTCTTCTTTGGCCGGGCCCGCGCGTCAATGGCCAGGCGGTTGCGAGCGGCCGCCATGGGCGCGCTGGAGCGACCTTCTAATCGACCCCGAACACCCGGCGCAGGCCCTCGCGGCCAGCCGGCGTGACGCTGAGGGCGCGGGCCCCGGGGGTGCGACGCAGCCAGCCTGTCTCCAGCGCCCGGGTGAGGATCGCCGCGCCCAGGGCCCCGGCCAGGTGCGGGCGGCGCTCGCTCCAGTCCAGACAGGGCCGGCAGAAGACGCGCGGGCGACGGCCCTGGACGGGCGCTCTCAGGGTGTCCAGATCCAGGCCCCAACGCCGCAAGGCCGCCTCGCCCCGGGCCGAGAGGGCGCCGCCGACGTCTCCCTCGACCGCCAGGGCCTCGGCGAGCGCGACGCCCACGCGCCCCGCCAGATGGTCGTAGCAGCTTCGCGCCTCGCGCAGCGCGAGCGGGGCCCGCCGCCGGGGCGCCGGATCCGGAGCGGCGGCCAAGGCCTGAGGCGGGGTCGAGGCCAGGGATGGGACCGCGAGGTGCAGGGCCTCCAGAAGCTGGGCGACCTCGCCCGATCCCAGGGCGTGACGGCGGCGGCGGCCTTCGGCCCAGGCCCGGATCAGGCCCGCCGCGCGAAGCTGCTCCAGATGCCCGCTGGCGGTCTGCGGCGTGACCCCGGCGACCTCGGCCAGCTCGCCCGCGGTCAGGGCCTGGCCGCCCAGAAGGGACAGGAGCATGGCGGCCCGGGCCGGATTGCCGATCAGGGCCGCCAGGCTGGCGATGTCGGTGGTGCTCGCCATGGCGCGATCCTAAGGCGAAGGCGGGGCGCCTTCCAGCTTCAGTCTAGATGGCGCCGGGGTTCCTCATTTCGGTCAAGCCCGAAATGTCGCCCATACGGAATCGGCCCTGGCCCCTCCCCGCCTCTGGACGGCCCCCGCCTCGCCGTGGCATGGCCGCGCGTCGCATGCGGGCGTGGCGGAACTGGTAGACGCGCCGGACTCAAAATCCGGTTCTGGCGACAGAGTGTCGGTTCGATCCCGACCGCCCGCACCACCGTCCGGACCGCCGGGGCGGGGGCCT
>DAIDGR010000059.1 GCA_027452265.1 Caulobacteraceae bacterium | reverse complement strand
GCCCAGGCGGCCGCGCGCGGCCTGATCGCCGCCGGCCGGGGCGGATCCATCATCAACATCGCCTCGATCACCGGCCTGCGCCCGGGCCCGACCGTGGCCGCCTACGGCGCCTCCAAGGCGGGTCTGATCCACCTGACCCGGTCCCTGGCCATGGAATGGGCGCGACACGGAATCCGGGTGAACGCCCTGGCGCCCGGCTATATCGAGACCGACCTCAACCGCGAGTTCCTGGCCTCCGACTTCGCCCAGGCCATGCGGAAGCGCGTGCCCCAGCGCCGCTTTGGCGACATGCGGGACCTCGACGGCCCCCTCCTCCTCCTGGCGTCCGACGCCTCCGCCCACATGACGGGCGTGGTGCTGCCCGTGGACGGCGGGCACACGGTGAGCGTGCTTTAGGAGCGATTGCGCCGCCGCCCGAGCCCTCGCCCTCAAGGCCAGCCCTGGCGCCCACCCTGTCATCGCCCCACATCCTGTGCATGACCGTGATACGGATCGTTTTCGCCGCTCTTTTCCTCAGCTCCCTGGGAGGTCGCGCCATGGCTGTTGAGGAGCCGCCGTTTCATCTCGTGCGCCAGGCGGGTGCGTTCGAGGTTCGCGACTATCCGGCTCTCGTGGCGGCGGAAACCACCGTGCAGGGAGACCCTTCGGCGGCCGCCAATCGTGGCTTTCGCATTCTCGCGGCCTACATCTTCGGCGACAATGTCACGCGCGGGCGGATCGCCATGACCGCCCCCGTGTCGCAGGCTCCGTCGCCGCAGGGGCAAAGCGGCGGCGAGAAGATCGACATGACCGCCCCGGTCTCTCAGATCCCCGCTTCGGGCGGGGCCTGGACGATCCGCTTCACCATGCCGCGCCAATGGACCCTCGCCACCCTTCCAAGGCCCAAGGATCCGCGCGTGCGTCTGGTGGAGGTCGCGCCGGTCCGCATGGCGGTCCTGCGCTTCTCCGGCTACGCCCTGCAGAACGCGGTGAAGACGCGCTCGGCGGAGCTTCTGGCCTGGACCCACGCCCAAGGCTACCGCGTCACGGGCCCGGTGACCCTGGCGCAGTATGATCCGCCCTGGACCCTGTGGTTCCTGCGCCGCAACGAGGTCATGGCGCCGATCGCGCCCTGAAGCGCCCCTGGACATCGCGCCGCAAGGCGGGCCAGGGTCCGCGCGCATGTCGAACGCCCCCGCCCCCACCTTCGGACACGCCTCTGACCGCACCTGGGTTCGCCAGGCGGTCATGGCCATCCAGGCCGATCTGCAGCGCTCCGCGGACACGCACCTGATCCGCCTCGACCTGCCCGAATTTCCCGATATCGACGTCTATCTGAAGGACGAGTCCATCCATCCCAGCGGCAGCCTTAAGCATCGCCTCGCGCGATCGCTGTTCCTGCACGCCATCTGCAACGGCGATCTTCGCGAAGGCATGACCGTGGTCGAGGCCTCGTCGGGCTCGACCGCCATCTCCGAAGCCTTCTTCGCCAGATTGGTGGGGTTGGCCTTCATCGCCGTGGTTCCCGCCTCCACCGCCCCGGCCAAGCTGGCCGCCATCGAGGCGGCCGGGGGGAAATTGAGGCTCGCCCAGCCGGGCGAAGACGCCAGCGATCTCGCCCGCGCCCTGGCGGTCGAGCTGGGCGGCCACTTCGTGGATCAGTTCACCAACGCCGAACGCGCCACCGACTGGCGCGGCAACAACAATATCGCCGAGAGCCTGTTCGCCCAGATGGGCCGGGAGCGCTTCGCCCTGCCGTCCTGGATCGTCGTGGGCGCGGGCACGGGAGGGACGAGCGCCACGATCGGCCGCTATATCCGCTATCGTCCGGATCTCGCCGGGACGCGACTCTGTGTCGTCGACCCGCCGGGTTCGGCCTTCTTCCCAGCCTTTTCGGGCCAGCCGCCGTCGGCGAACGGCTGTTCCGGCGTCACCGAGGGGATCGGACGGCCGCGCGTCGAGCCGTCGTTCATGGCCCAGGTGGTGGACCGCATGGTGGAGGTTCCCGACGCCGCCTCGGTGGCCGCCGTCCGCTGGCTGGCGAAACGGACCGGCCGCCGCTTCGGCCCCTCCACCGGGACCAATCTGGTCGGCGTTCTGGCCCTGGCGACGCGAATGCGCGCCCAGGATGAGCGCGGATCCATCGTCACCCTGGCCTGCGACAGCGGCGAGCGCTACGCCGACACCGTCTATGACGATGCTTGGCTCTCCGCCAATGGCCTCGACATCGGCGGCTGGAGCGAGGCCTTCGGGCGGCTGCGGGGCGGCGAGGACGGCCTGTTTTCATCGCTCAGGATGGCGGATCGGCGCCTCGCCCCTTCCGCCGCCGAACCGTCAACCTCGTTCCGCGCGTCGTGACAGGCGCGCTCGCCCTGGCGCTCATCGCTCTTGCCGCCGCGGACGGGGCCGCCGGCGCGACGATCAGGCCTGTTATCCAGATCGAGGACGCCGCCCGGTTTTACCGCGTCTACGACGCCGCCCAGGCTCATCCGACCGCGGAGGCGTTGCAGAGGGACTATCTGGATGCGGGCACGCCTGGCCTGCACGCCTTCGCGGCGGCGCGGCGGATCACCGGCGAGGCGATCTTTCGGGAGATGAGCGCTCACCCCGAAATCTACGCCCAGGCCCGGCGCTGCGAGCGGCCCCTGCCCCAGGTCAAACGGCGGCTGGAGACGGACCTGGCCAAGCTGGCCGCGCTCGACCCGCACGCGGTCTTTCCTCCCGTAACCATCGCCGTCAGCCGCGGCAAACCGGTGGCCATGGGCGACGCGGGCGGGGTCAGGATCGGCCTGGAGGCCCTCTGCGCCGTGCCCTATTTCGACGCCGACGTGACGGATCGGTTCGTGCACGTCATCGCCCACGAATACGTCCACGTGCAGCAGGACCAGGCGCTCAACAACGATGACCACCCGACCGTGCTGGAACGGTCCCTCATCGAAGGCGCGGCCGAGTTCGTCGGCGAGATGATTTCTGGCGGGGTTGGCAATCCTGGCGTGGCCCCGCAGGCCCGTGGTCATGAATCGGAGATCGAGACGGCGTTCCTGGCCGACATCCACGATCGGGATCTGTCGAGGTGGATCGACAATGGATCGCTCACGACGCCCGGCGACCTGGGCTACTGGGTCGGCTATCGCATCGTGAAGGCTTACTATGTCCATGCCCGCGACAAGCGCGGCGCCGTACGCGCCATCCTCGCCATGAACGACCCCGACGCCTTTCTGGCCGCCAGCGGCTGGAGGCCGGGACTTCAGCTCCCGACCAGGGTGGCGCCGCCCTGAGCGGGCGCAAGTGTGCTTGCGGTCCCGCGCGATCCTCCCTAGGCCATGGCGGGACCGAGCCGCCGGAGTAAAGCGTGAAGCTGGGCGTTTGCTATTACCCCGAACACTGGCCGCGCGAGATGTGGGCTGATGACGCCCGGCGGATGGTCGAGCTGGGCCTTTCCTGGGTGCGGATCGGCGAGTTTGCCTGGAGCCGCATCGAGCCTGAGCCGGGACGCTTCGACTGGGCCTGGCTGGACGAGGCGGTGGAGACCCTGGGCGCCGCCGGGCTCAAGCTCGTTATGGGCACGCCCACTGCGACGCCGCCCAAATGGCTGATCGACGCCCATCCCGACATCCTCGCCTGGGACGTGGAAGGCCGGCCCCGCCGCTTCGGCTCGCGCCGCCACTACAGCTTCTCCAGCGAGACCTATGGCCGGCAGAGCGCACGCATCGTCGAGGCCCTGGCCGCGCGCTATGGCGACCACCCGGCCATTGGCGCCTGGCAGACCGACAACGAATACGGTTGCCACGACACCACCCTCGACTACTCGCCCAATGCCCAGACGGCCTTTCGGCGCTGGCTGGCGGCGCGCTATGGAACCGTGGAGGCGATGAACGCCGCCTGGGGCGCGGTCTTCTGGTCGCAGGACTATCCCAGCTTCGAGGCGGTCGACCTGCCCAACCTGACGGTGACCGAGCCCCATCCCGGGCTGCACCTCGACTTTCGCCGCTTCGCCTCGGACGAGGTGGCGCGCTTCAACCGCATCCAGACCGACATCCTGCGCGCGCGCTCGCCCGGACGCGACATCACCCATAACTTCATGGGCTTCACCACCAGCTTCGACCATGGCGAGGTGGCGAAGGACCTCGATTTGTCGAGCTGGGATTCCTACCCCCTGGGATTTCTCGAGAGCTTCTGGTTCTCCGAGGCGGAAAAGCGCCGCTACCTGCGCCAGGGTCACCCCGATGTCGCCGCCTTCCACCACGATCTCTATCGCGGCGTCGGGAGGGGACGGTTCTGGGTCATGGAGCAACAGCCGGGGCCGGTGAACTGGGCGCACTACAACCCCGCGCCGCTTCCCGGCATGGTGCGCACATGGTCTTGGGAGGCCCTCGCCCACGGCGCCGAGACGGTCAGCTATTTCCGCTGGCGCCAGGCCCCCTTCGCCCAGGAGCAGATGCACGCCGGACTGAACCGCCCCGACAACATTCTCGACCGAGGGGGCGAAGAGGCGGCGGAGGTGGCGCGGGAGATCGCCCGCCTGGGCCCTCTGCCCTCCGCGGCCAAGGCCAAGGTCGCCCTGGTCTTTTCCTACGAAGCGGACTGGCGCATCGCCATTCAGCCGCACGGCGCGGCCTTCCGTCACCTGGAGATCGTGTTCGAGACCTATGGCGCCCTGCGCCGGCTTGGCCTGGACGTGGATATGGTCAGCCCGGCCGACGACCTCGCCGGCTATGCCCTGGTGGTGGCGCCCTGCCTTCCGTATCTCGAAACACCCTTCCTGATCCGCCTCGCCGCCACCGGCGCCCGCGTCCTGTTCGGTCCCCGCGCCGGTTCGCGCGACGTCAGCGGGAAGATCCCCGCCGAACTGCCGCCCGGACCGCTGCAGGCGCGGCTGAAGCTCAAGGTGGCGCGGGTCGAAAGCCTGAGACCCGGGGTCGAAACAGCCGTGCGGCTTGGCGAGACGACCTTCCAGGCGAGGCTCTGGCGCGAGGACCTGGAAACGCGCCTTCCGGCGCGCGCCACCTACGCCAACGGGGAACCGGCCTGGGTTGAGGACGAGGGATGGAGCTATCTGGGCTTCTGGCCGGAGGCGGACCTGCTCGACCGCATCCTCACGGATCTCGCGAGGGAGGCGGGGCTTGAGACGACGCCCCTGGCCGAAGGGGTGCGCCTGCGCCGCCGGGGCGATCTGACCTTCGCCTTCAACTTCGCTCCGGAGCCGCGCGCGGCCCCCGCTCCCGCCCAAGCCACCTTCGTCCTTGGCGACGCCGTCCTGCCGCCTGGCGGTCTCGCCGCCTGGCGCGCCTGAGCCCCTGTCTGGAGACCCGCCTTGGCCGACAAACCCCTGCGCAGCCGAAAGAGCTATGGCAAGACCGACAAGGACGGCTTCATTCATCGCAGCTGGATCAAGGCCACGGGTCTGCCCGATCACGCCTTTGACGGGCGACCGATCATCGGCATCGCCAACACCTGGTCGGAACTGGTCACCTGCCAGGTCGGGCTGCGGGATCTCGCTGAATATGTGAAGCGCGGGGTGTGGGAGGCTGGCGGCGTGCCGGTGGAGTTCCCCGCCATGTCCTTGCCCGAGACCCAGATGCGGCCCACGGCCATGCTGTTCCGCAACCTGCTGGCCATGGAGGTCGAGGAGTCGATCCGCGCCAACCCGATCGATGGGGTGGTGCTGCTGGGTGGCTGCGACAAGACCACGCCGGGCCTGCTCATGGGCGCGGCCAGCGTCGACCTGCCGGCCATCTTCGTCTCGTCCGGGCCGATGTTGAACGGCAAGTTCCAGGGCCGCGACCTGGGCTCGGGCACCGATGTCTGGCGTTTCTCCGAGGCGGTGCGAGCCGGCGAGATTAGCCTGGAGACCTTCATGGCGGCGGAAAGCGCCATGAGCCGATCGGCCGGAGTGTGCAACACCATGGGCACCGCCTCGACCATGGCCAGTCTCACCGAGGCCCTGGGCATCGCCCTGCCGATGAACGCGGCCCTGCCCGCGGTCGACAGCCGACGCAAGGTTCTGGCCCATATGAGCGGGCGGCGCATCGTCGAGCTGGTCAAGGCGGACATCAAGCCCTCGGACATCATGACCCGCGCGGCCTTCGAGAACGCCATCCTGATGCACGCCGCCATCGGCGGCTCGACCAACGCCGTGGTGCATCTCCTGGCCCTCGCCGGACGCCTGGGCGTGCCGCTCAGCCTCGACGATTTCGACGCCCTTGGGCGCGAGGTCCCGCTGCTGGTCAATCTGATGCCGTCGGGCCGATTCCTGATGGAGGACTTCTGCTATGCCGGCGGCGCCCCGGCCGTGGCCCGGGAACTCGGGGACCTCTACCGCCGCGACGCCCTCACCGTGTCCGGCCAGACCCAGGGCGAGATCGCCGACCGCGCAGAGGTCTGGAACCGCGAGGTCATCGCCCCGCGATCCTCGCCGTTTGGCCCCAACTCCGGCCTTTGGGTGCTTCGCGGCAATCTCTGCCCACGCGGCGCCATCCTGAAGCCCAGCGCCGCCTCTCCAAACCTCCTGATCCATCGGGGGCGCGCCGTCGTGTTCGAGACCATCGAGGACTATCACGCCCGCATCGACGATCCGGACCTGGAGGTCGAGGCCAGCTCGATCCTGGTGCTCAAGGGCTGCGGGCCCAAGGGCTATCCCGGCATGCCGGAGGTGGGGAATATGGGCCTGCCCCCCAAGCTCCTGGCCAAGGGCGTCACGGACATGGTTCGCATCTCCGACGCACGTATGAGCGGCACGGCCTATGGCACGGTGATCCTGCATGTCTCGCCGGAGGCCGAGGATGGCGGCCCTCTGGCCCTGGTGCGCAGCGGCGACGAAATCGTTTTCGACGGCCCGGCGCGGCGGCTCGATCTTCTGGTGGATCAGGCCGAGCTCGACGCACGGCAGGCGGCCTGGGAGGCGGCGCGTCCCGCCTCGCCCCATCAGCGCGGCTGGTATCGCCTCTATGTGGAGACCGTGCAGCAGGCCGATCTGGGGGCTGACCTCGACTTCCTGGTGGGCCGCTCCAGCGCCGATGTGGAGCGCGAGTCGCACTGATGACGGGGGCCCACTATCCCGATCTGGCGGGCCGGGTCGCCCTGGTCACCGGCGGGGCCAGCGGCATCGGCGCGGCCCTCGTGGCGCGGCTTCACGCCCAGGGCTGTGCGGTGGCCTTTGTCGACCTCGACGCGGCGGCGGGCGAGGCGCTCGCCAACCGCCTGGGCGAGCGGGTCTGGTTCCGCGCCTGCGACGTCACCGACGCCGGCGATCTGGAGCGCGCCATCGGCGAGGCGGCGGCGGCCTTGGGGGCCATCACCCTTCTGATCAACAACGTCGCCCATGACGCCCGGCGCGAGGCGGCGCGCCTCGACGCGGCCCAATGGCGCGCGGACCTGGCGGTCAATCTCGACCCGGTCTTCCTGGCGGCGCGGACCGTCTATCCGGGAATGAAGGCCGCTGGCGGCGGCGCCATCGTCAACCTGGCCTCGATCAACGCCCTGATCGGCCCGGCTGGCATGGCAAGCTACGTGGCCGCCAAGGGCGCGATCCTCGCCCTGACCAAGTCCCTGGCGCGCGAATGGGGCCCCGACGGGGTGCGGGTCAATGCGATCTCGCCCGGCTGGGTGGTCACCGAGCGCCAGCTCGCCCTGTGGCTCACCCCCGAGGCCGAGGCCGAGTGGGCCCGCCAGACCGCGCTTGCCGGGCGCATCCTGCCGGACGACATCGCCGACGCGGTCCTGTTCCTGGCCTCCGGCGCCGCGCGCAGGATCACCGGTCAGAACCTCGTGGTCGACGGCGGGCGCACCTGATGGCGGGTGTCGCGGCGCGCCTGATCGCGGACTGGGGCACGACCCATCTGCGCGCCTGGGCCCTGGACGCGGACGGCGCGGTGGTCGGCCGCCTTACCCTGGCGCGGGGCGTCCGCGGCCTTGCCCCCGGTGAGGCTGAGGCGGTGTTCCGCCAGGAGATTCAGCCGGCCCTCCGCGCCGCGGGCCTTCCTGCCCTTCTCTGCGGCATGGTCGGCTCCAATCTCGGCTGGACGCCGGTCGCGTACCTGGCCTGCCCCGTGGGTGCGCGGGAGATCGCCGCGAACCTTTGCGAGGTCGCCCCGGGCGTGCGGATCGCGCCGGGCCTGCGGACCTCAGGCGTCTTGACCGGAGCGCCGGACGTGATGCGCGGCGAGGAAACCCAGATCCTTGGCTGGATGGCGGACGATCCCGCGCGCACCCGCGGCCGCCATTTCCTCTGCCTGCCGGGCACCCACGCCAAATGGGTCCAGGTCGAGGAGGGCCGCATCATCTCCTTCGTCACCGCCATGACCGGCGAGCTGTACGCCCTTCTCATGCGCCATAGCGTTCTGCGCGGCGATCCGGCGGATGCCGAGGATGACGCCGCCTTCTGCGCCGGCCTGGAGGCGGCGGGCGATGGCGGAGCCCTGGCGGCGCGCCTGTTCTCCGCCCGCGCCCGGGTCGTCGCCGGCGGCGCGCCGGCGCGGGAGACGTCCGCCTATGTCTCAGGCCTCCTGATCGGGGCCGAAGTCGCCGCCGCGCCGGCCCTTTTGGGCGAGACGCCCCACACCGTGCATCTGTTGGGCGAGCCGGCGCTTTGCGACCGCTACGCCGCCGCCCTGGCCCGGAACGGGGCGGCGTGCCAGATTCACGATGGGGAGGCCGCCGTTATCGCCGGCCTCGGCTCGATCTCCATCCTGAGCCAAAAGGGAGACGCGCCGTGACCCTCGATGAGGCCCTCGACCTCTGCCCGATCGTCGCCATCCTGCGCGGGGTGCGTCCCGACGAGGTCCTCGCCCACGGCGAGGCCCTGCTCACGGCGGGGGTGCGGGTGGTGGAGACCCCGCTCAACTCGCCGGATCCGTTCGCCAGCGTGGCGCGCCTCGCCGAAGCGTTCGCCAAGACGATGTTCGTCGGCGCGGGAACCGTGCTGACCCCCGATCAGGCGGCGGCCACGGCGAGCGCGGGCGGACGCCTCACGGTCTCGCCCAACACCGACCCTCGGGTGATCCGCGCGGCCCTCGCCCATGGCCTCGAGGCCGCGCCAGGCTTCGCCACCGCCAGCGAGGCCTTCGTCGCTCTGGAGGCCGGCGCCAGGAGGTTGAAGCTGTTTCCGGCGGCGTCTTACGGGCCGGGCCATCTGCGTCAGCTTCGCGCCGTTCTGCCCCCGGAGGTTTCGTTCTGGGCCGTCGGTGGAGTCGGCCCGGACGATCTTGCGGCCTGGCGCGCCGCCGGGGCCGCCGCCTTCGGCATTGGCGGGGAGCTCTATCGTCCCGGCCAGGCCCCGGCCGACACCCTGGCCAAGGCCCGGCGCCTTGTGGAGGCGCTGCGAGGTTAGGCGCCGCCCTCCAGGGTCGCCGCGGCCCGGCGCCACGCCACGCTCAGGCGCGCCCGCCCGCCGAATATGAGGCGGTTCACCCCCAGGCCGAAACCGATGCAGGCAATCAGGGTGATGAGCATCAGGTGGATGTAGTGCAGCGGCGTCCAGACGAAGGTGAACACCGCGTAGAGGGCCACCCCGAACACCACCGCGCTCGCGGCCGCCGGCGCGGCGACCCCTTCGAAGGCCAGGCCCAGAATGAAGGCGGACAGGATGGGCATTGAGAGCAGGCCGTTGAGTTGCTGCACCAGATTGATGATCGACTTGGCCCCCGAATAGACGGGCACCAGGGCGATGGAGGCGACCATGAACAGGGCCGAAATGATCGCGTTCAGGCGGCCCACATTGGGCTTCGAGGTCAGGAACTTCTCGTGCAGGTCGCAGACATAGAGCGTCACCGACGAGTTCAGGAGCGAGATGTAGCCGGTCAGCACCGCGGCGGCCATGAAGGCGGCGAAGGCCCCTGACAGCCAGCTGGGCATGACCGCGGCCACCACCCGGCCATAGGTGGAATCGCCGGCCACCCCGAACAGCTTGTAAGCCGCGACCCCCGGCAGCACGACGATCGCGGGAACCATGAGCAGACGGATGACCATGGCGGCCAGGATGCCCTTCTGGCCCTCGCGCAGGGTCGGGGCGGCCATGGCCCGCTGGGTGATGGTCTGGTTGGTGCTCCAGTAGAACATCTGGATGAAGATCATCCCCGTCAGCAGGGTCGGCCAGGGGATGGGCGAGCCCGGCCCGCCCAGCATGGTGAGACGCTCGGCCGGGATTCCGGAAAAGTCGAAGTGGATAGCCTTCAGCGCCAGCACCGTGACCAGGGCCGCCATGGCCAGGATGCCGACCCCGGCGAAGGTGTCGTAGACGGCGACGGCGCGCAGGCCGCCGGACATGGCGTAGGCCGCCCCCACCGCCGCCAGGGCTCCGGCGATGACGATCAGGGGCGTTCCCGTGGCGAACATCGATTTGAGGAACAGGGCGCCGGTATAGAGGTGGATGGGCAGATAGATGATCACATTGCCCAGCAGGAACAGGATCGAGACCGTGGCCCTGAGACCGCGCGAGCCATACTTGCGCTCAAGAAGCTCGGTGGTGGTGACGCACCTGTTCCGGAAATAAATCGGCAGGAAGACCAGGGCGAGCATGGCGAGGCCCGCCAGAGCCGACAGCTCCCACCAGGAGAGAAGCAGCATCTGGTTGCCGTTCATCCCCACCAGCTGGTCGGTGGAGAGGTTGGTCAGGGTGATCGAGCCGGCGATGAACGGCCAGGTGAGGTTGCGGCCGGCCAGGAAGTATTCGCTATTGCTGTCCGCCGATCGCCCGCCCATCCGGCGCACCTGCCAGAGCGTGGCCGCAGCCATGGCCCCGGTCAGGGCGAGGAACACGCCCCATTGCGCCAGCCCGCCGCCCAGGGCGCCCTCCGTCACAGTCACCTCGCCGGCCGCCTCAGCCCGGGTCGCCCAGCGGCGGCACGGGTGGGGGCGCGTCCAGTTCGGGACGGCCAAGCGCCCGGGCCAGGGCATTGATATGGGCGAGGCGAAACCGGCGGCTGACTCCCGCATCGGGGTTGAGGGCCTGGAAACCATGCGGCGCCCCTGGCGCCACGATCAGCTCCACCGGGACGCCGGCCTCCACCAGACGCGCGGCGAAGGCGAGGTTCTCCTCGACGAACAAATCGATGTCTCCGACGCCGATAAAGGCTGGCGGCAGGCCTTTGAGGTCCAATGCGCGCCCAGGCGCCGGCCCCCCGTCCCCACCCGGCGGATAGCCGAGCAGCGCGCCCCAGCCGATCCGGTTCAGATCCCGCGTCCAGAGCAAGGCCCCGATATGGGCCGCCGGGTCGCGCGTGGCGCCGGTGCGGTCATCGAGCATGGGATAGGTGAGAGATTGAAAGATGATCGGCGCTTCGCCCCGGTCGCGCGCGGCGAGGGCCAGCATGGCGGCGTGCCCACCTCCGGCGCTCTCGCCCTGGACCGCGATCCGTGCGGGATCGACCCCGAGGGCCTCAGCCTGGCGATGCAGCCACACCAGGGCGGCGTGATTGTCCTCCAGGGCCCCGGGATGCGGGGTCTCGGGCGCAAGCCGATACTCGACCGAGACGATGACGCAGTCGAGGGCCGCGGCCTGCACCTGCAGATCCGCCACGCTGGCCTCAGCCGAGCCGACGATGAAGCCGCCGCCATGCATATGCAGGATCGCCGGCCGATTGGCGCCGGGCGTCCCCGCATTGATCACGAAGACGACCAGTTCCGGCGCCTCTGCTGGTCCCGGAATGATCCTTTTCTGCACCGTAGGCTGGGCCAGGAACGGCTTGGCGAACAGGGCAAAGCGCGCACGAAAGGCGGCGATCCGCTCGCTCACCGGGACCCCGCTCTCGTCGGGTTGCAGGGCCAGATAGGCGGCCAGGGCCCCGCGCAGCTCCGGATCCACGCGGTCGAGGGCGTCGGACGGGATCATCAGCGGCTCCTTGAAAGGACGAGGCGTTCGAGAACGGGGCGAAAGCCGGAAAAGGTCGGGATGGGCGCATCGGCGACCTTGCCCGCGTCATCCCACAGACGGACCCGCACCGCCCCCTGATGAAAGGGGGTCTCGCGAAAGGCCGCAACCTCGTCGGCGCACATTGGCCCGCCCTGCAGGACTAGGGTGTGACGCGAGGCCGGGCTCAGGGCGTCATGATAGTCGGGCTTCACCCCGCAGAGATACCGCTTGGCCGCCACATGCAGGCGCACCGCCTCCACCACCTCGGGCGGGAAATGGGCGGCCAGGGTCGCGGCGGCGATCTCCTCGTGGCGACGGTTCTGCGTGTCGGCGTCCGTCTCCGCGACGTCAGGATCGACGAGGTGGCCGATGTCGTGGAGCAGGGCGGCGGCCACCAGGGCGTCGGGAGCGCCGTCCACCCGGGCCAGAGCCGCGCACTGCAGCATATGTCCGGCCACACTGACCGCCTCGCCCAGATATAGCGCCTGGGCGCGCGGCGCGGAGAACAGGGCCTCCAGGTCATCGATCACGTCGCCCACGCCCTCTCCCCTCGCGCCGCCGCCAGGGCCGAATAGAGCCCATCGCGGTCCACATAGCAGCCTTGCAGCCAGCGCGCGCCGGCGCCGGTGAAGGCCTCCCGCGCGTGAAGAATCCGCAGGTTGTCGAACACCATGGCCTCGCCCGGCTCCAGCCGAAAGCCCAGGCGAAACCGGGGCGTGGCGATCAGCTCGGCGAACCGGCGCCAGGCGGCGTAATAGGCCGCCATCTCGTCATAGGGGATGTCGGTCAGGGCGGCGGTGGAGCGGTTGTTGATCCGCAGGCCGAGAAGTTCCCCGTCCGCGCCGAGCGCGATCATCGGCGCCTTGGCCTGGAGCCGCACCCCAGGCGTTCCGGCATATTCGAACCGGGCCGGATACCGCGCCAGCCGTCCGAAGGCGTCCGGGTCCTCCGCCCTCAATGCCTGAGCCGCCGCAAAGCCGTCCACCAGGATCGACCCGCCCCCCGTCACGGCGTTGGCGAGGCAGACGAGGATTTGCACCCCGGGCGGAGGATCGCGATAGGGATTGTCCGTGTGCGCCTCGAGACCCAGGGCGGTGTCGGCGAGGTTGCGCGCCGCGACCTCCACGCGCACGTCGAAGCTTCGGCCGTAATTGGTCTCGCGCACAAAGCCGACCAGGGTGGCGACCTCCAGGGCCGCACCATCGGCGAGCGGGGCGCCGGACAGGCGCGCAAATCCGTAGCGGCGAATCTGATCCAGCCAGGCCAGGCGCCGGGTCTCATCCTGGCGCAAGCGGGTGAAGGTCTCCACCGGAAGGTTCTCCGCGTCCTTCGCCTCCCAGAGCTTCAGGTGCGACGGCGTCCACCCGGGCGTGCGGGGCCGGACACGGTCATAGGCGTGAGCGGCCAGCCAGCCGGCCTCGAAGACGGACGTGAAATCCCCGGGCGCAAAACGCACCTGCAGGCGATCCTCCTCCCATGCGGCCGCGACGATCCGGGTCTCCAAGTCGAGATCGCACACGCCGATGCGCTTCTGACCGCTCCCCGGATCGCGGGTCTTCGGGCCGGGGTCGTTGTCGCGCAGCCAAAGCGCGTGGAACCGCGCGGCGCCCTCCGCGAGGTCGACCTGGAGCGCGGCGCCGTCCTCAATCAGGCGTGGGGGGCGAGGTGGGCTCATGCGCGATTACTCCTTCGACCACCGGATGATCGGTAGGACCGACAAGGCGGTGGAGCGGTCCAAGCTGCACTGAAGCGTGCGATTCGGTGACGTTGGCGCCGCCGATGCGCCCCTGACAGTTGAGGCGAGAGGCCTTGCGCCCTCCGACGGCCCGATGACCCGCATCGCGCAGCCGGACTCTGAAAAGCCGCGACGGAAGGCGGGAGGAGCGGGCGCCGGCATAGACATGCGCCCCCCCCAAAACCTGGGGGTTGCAGTCAAGGCGGGGGTCCTGTTCTGAGTCCAGGGTCCCGATTACGCCTTCCTTGCGGATATCGTGATCGAACAACGCGGCCTCGAACCGGATTTGCCGGGCGAAGCGGCCGAAACAGGATGTCAGTCAATGCCGATGGTCATGGACCAGAGAGATGGCGTGGGTCGTGACGAAATCCACATGCCCTCTGCAAATCCTCCCGAACACGGCTATGGGCGTGGCGAAGCCCCAGCCTGTCCCGGCGTCTCGCGAGTCGACCCGCGCGTGTCGGTCTGTTGTCGCGGGTGAGATCGAAAAGGCCCTTGGGTGAACGCGCTGCAGATCCTCTATGTGGAAGACGATCCGGATATCCGCGAGGTCGTCATCCTGTCCCTTCGGCGCGACCCGGAGTTCAGGGTGCACGCCGCCGCCAGCGGCCGCGAGGCTCTAAGCCTGATCGACCAGGGCCTGATCCCCGATCTCATCCTGACCGACGTCATGATGCCCGACATGGACGGTCCCGCGACCCTGGCCGCAATCCGCACCCGGCCCCACCTGGCGGATACGCCCGTGATCTTTCTCACCGCACGGGCTCTGGACGGCGAGCTTGACCGGCTTCTGGCCCTGGGCGCCCGGGCCGTGATCATCAAGCCCTTCGCCCCCCTGACCCTGGCCGGGCAGATACGCCGCATCCTGGCGCGCTGACGGGCTCAGGTCAGGGGCACGGCAAGATAGCCGTCGAACTCCTTGGCGAAATCCACCGACACCCGGGCATGGACCCGGCCCTGGCGATCGAGGAAGCGCGCCTCATCCTCCAGCGGGATCAAGGCGCCGTGCCAGACATTGGGGTGGATGTAGAGGCCTCGCCCCTGGCAGCGGAAGGCGACAAAGCGGTCCGGCGTCACGTCATCGCCTGGGAGGGCCAGGGGGATGATGAATGCCCCCTCACCCAATGGATGGAACAGCTGGCCCCCGTCCGGGTGATAGTTGGCGCGCCAGATCAGGGCCGTGTCGCGGGGCGCTGGCGCCCCCTCCGTCGCGGCGACCTCGGGCCAATCGCTCCAACCGAACAGATAGGAATCCCCGACGGCCCGGTTGCGCGCATAGAGGGTCTGACCCCGCCACCAGAAGGCGAATTCGCCCTCCGTCACCCCGCCCTGGTCGCCAGATCCCGGGTCGATTGGCCGCCAGCCCTGCGCCGGCCAGCGCACGATCTCGATGGCGTGGTCGCGCGGATCGCCCTCCACCAGATCGCCATAGCCCCGGAGGGTCTGCGCGGTCGCCTCGATCACAGGAACCTCGAAGCGCCGCCGCGCGCCCGTGGTCGGCGGATAGGCGATCTTGCCGATATGGATGTCCATGTCGCGCCCCTCGTCGCACGCCCGCCCCTACCACGTCGAACCCGACGGCTTGATGACGGCTGGGGTCGCCATGGGCTTCAACCGTCCGGATAGGGGGTTCCATCCTTGTGCACGAAGCGGCCGTCGGCGTGGGCGCTCATCATGTCGATGTCCGAACAGGTGGTCAGGTCCCCGGGATGTCGAGAGCCAACCTCCAGATAGACCGCATCCATCGCCGATCGGTTGATCAGGTGATGGCCATTGCCAGAGCCCTTGGGAAAGGCCGCCGCCTCGCCCGCGACGAGGCGCGTCTCGCCCTCATCCTCCACCAGGACCAGCTCACCTTGCAGAACCAGGACGAACTCGTCCTCGTGCGAGTGCCAATGCCTCTGGCTCGACCAGCCGCCCGGCGGCAGGCGCATCAGATTGACGCCAAAGTCGCTGAGGCCGCCGGCATTGCCGAGTCTCTGGCGCGTGCGCTGGGCGCAGGGCGCGTCGAACGGCTTGGGGTATCCAGAACCCTGGCGTTGCGGGATCGTCGAAAGGTCGAGCTTTGGCATATGGCCTCCGGGTCGCGTTCGTCATCCTAGCTCGGCCTCGCCTCACGCGCGCATCCCTCGTCTTACGCGCACCGATCAGAGTTGGCGGGGCCAGGGATCGGAGGTCATATGAGAGCGTCACCGGAAGGAATGTCCATGAGCTCCGCCACCCTCTCACTGAAAGGCCGCCGCGTTGTCGTGATCGGCGGAGCCTCGGGCATAGGCTTTGCGGTCGCCGCCCTGGCCCGCGAGCTGGGCGCGGAGGTTCTCATCGCCTCCAGCCGCGAGGACAATGTCGCCCAGGGTCTCGCGCGGCTGCGGGAGTCGCCGGGCGGCGCCGTCTCTGGCGAGGTGGTGGATCTGCGTCGCGAGGCGAGCGTCGCCGGCTTCTTCGAAAGCCTGGGCGTCCTGGATCACCTGGCGATCACCGCTGGCGACTGGGCCGGAGGCATGGCCGCCAGCACACGCGATCTCGACCTCGATGCGGCCCGGGCGCGTTTCGAGGTGCGCTTCTGGGGCGTCCTGGCGGCGGTCAAGCACGCGGTCCCGCACCTGGCCCCGGAGGGCTCGATCACTCTGACCAGCGGCATGCTCACCCATCGCCCCCAGAAGGGCGCCGTCCTGGCCGTGGGGGGCGCGGTGGAGAGCCTGGCCAAAGCGCTGGCCATGGACCTCGCCCCGATCCGGGTGAATGCGGTCTGTCCAGGCTACACCCTGGCTGGGCCCGTCCTCAGCATGGCGGCGGAGCGCGTGGCGGCGGCCACGTCTCGCCTGCCCGTCCCACGCGCCGCCACGGCCACGGAGGCGGCTCAGGCCTATATCTACGCCATGCTCAACAGCTATGTGACCGGTCAGGTCCTGCCCGTGGACGGCGGCGGACTGCTGGTCTGATCCCCGCGCTGAGACGATCTGGCGCCTCGCCCGCATGAAAAAAGCGCGAATGTCATGCGGGTCTATTGTCTTGCCGTCGTGAGGGCCGTCTTGTCCCACAAGAACGGGCGTGCGGGAAAAGGCGGCAGATGGGGCGGGGGAGGATCAAAAGCCGCGCGCGGGCACTGCGCCTGGTCCTGCGCGCCATCCTGCCCGCCCTGACCGCCGCATCCCTCGCGGGCGGGACTGCCGCCGCCCCTTCGCATTGCCAGATTTCGGTGGCCGCCATGTCCGTGCACATGGAGGGGTTGAGACCCATGGTGAGCGGCGAAATCAACGGCGCGCCGGTCAGGTTTATCGTCGATACGGGGGCAGGCTACAGCATCCTGCCCAAGGCCAGCGCCGACGCCCTGCACCTCCCCATCTACCCAGCGCCCGACTGGCTCACCTTCGAAGGCGTCGGCGGCGGCTTCAAACCCGAACTGGCGCGGGTCGCCAAGCTGCGGATCGACGGGGCCCAGACCTCGAACGTGGAGTTCGTCGTCGGGGGTACCGATGTGTCCGGCGACGCTGCAGGTCTCCTGGGTCAGAATTTCTGGCAGATCAGAGATCTGGAGCTCGACTTCAGTCACGGCGCCTTGCGCTTTGTTCAGCCAAAGGGGTGCGGCGAGAGGCCCCTCGCCTACTGGGCCAAGCCGGGCGACGCCCTGCTGGAGATGGACCTCACGGACCGAGAGCGCAGAGGTCAGGGGGCGGTGGTCTATATCGGGGTCAACGGCGTCAAGCTGCGTGCGGTGCTCGACACCGGCGCCGAGCGGACGGTGATCAGCTACGCCGCCGCGCGCAGGGCCGGGATTGATCCGAACGGACCGCTCGCCGGGACCAAAGGCGCCGAATTCGGCTTCGGCTCTCACTTCGCCGCGTCTCGCCTGGTCCAAGTGGACTCCGTCGACATTGGCGGAGAAAAGATCCTGCACACCCACCTCATCGCCGTGGATCATCTGATCGCAGGCGAAGACGAGGATATGCTGCTCGGCGAGGACTTCTTCCTTTCGCATCGCGTCTACATCGCGCGCAGCCAAGGCAAGGTCTACGCGACCTATGAAGGCGGGCCTGTCTTCTCGCTCGCTCCCCCAAGCCCCCAAGCGGCGCCCGCGACCCCAACGCCCGCGAGCACGGCGGAGGCGGGCGAGCCCTCCAGAACCGCGGCGCCCACGGCGGCCTCAAGCGAGGCGAAACGCGAGGCCCGCACCCAGGCAGGCCCCCCGCCAGGCCCAGATCCCGCTCAGGCCCGGCTCGCGTCAGACGCCGGCGCCGCCGCGTATGCGCGCCAAGAGGCGGCCGTGGCCATCACCGATTTCACCCGGGCCCACGACCTTGACCCCACCAACGCCCTCTATCTGTACGAGCGCGCCCAGGCCTACGCCCAGACGGGCGAGCTGCACAAAGCCCTGGCCGATCTCGACGCCGCCATCACCCTGGCGCCGAAGGACGCCGAAACCCGCCTGATGCGCGCGGCCTTGCGCCTGCGCCTGGAGGATCGCGAGGGCGCCCGGTCTGATCTCGACGCCGCCGCCCCGCTTCTCGCGGCGACAGGCCGCTCCCAACTTGCCCTGGCCGACCTCTATGAACAGGCTGACGAGCCCAAGCGCGCCGCGCCCATCGACCGCGCCTGGCTCCGCGAACATCCTGACGACGCGCTCCGTCCCGTCGCCCTGGCCGAGCTCTGCTGGGTCGACGCCCTTGGCGCGGAAGATCCCGGCCTTGGCCGGCGCACCTGCGACGCCGCCGTGCATGACCTGCCGAAGAACCCGAGCCTTCTGGATAGCCGGGGCTGGCTTCGTCTGAAGGCGGGCGACGCCGCCGGCGCTCTGCGCGATTTTGAGGCCGCCCTGGCGATCAAGCCCAAGCTCGCCTCGTCCCTTTACGGTCGCAGCCTTCTGGAGCGGCGCGGCGGCGCCATCGCCCAGGCGGACATCGATCTCGCCGCCGCCAACAAGGAAGCCCCCAAGCTGGTGGCGCGGTACAAGTCCCTGGGTCTTGCGGATTAAGGCGACCGGCCGAGGGTCCAGGGGCCCGGGCTCATCGCACGAAATAGCCGTCCACGCGCCAGCCGCCCGGCTCGCGGCCCAGCACCACCGTCTCCAGGGCGGCGGCCTTGCGGGCGAAATCGGTCCGATAGGTGATCAACTCGTAATCCCCGTCCGGAGCCCCCGGCAGGGCGTGGACAACCTCCTCTTCGATCAGGCGTCGCGAGAGCACAGGGCCAAGAGGCGGCCGTACGGCGCCGATGCGGGCGACCCAGTCCCGGCTGGCCATATTGGCTTGAAACAAGGCGCCGGCCGCGGCCCAGCTCTCCGCATAATGACCGGCGTCGACCCGGCTGAGCCAAGACGCCGAGACGTCGCGCGCGGAAATCCCCCACGAGGCGGGCCGGGTTGGCGGCGCAGGCGGCGACTTTGGCCCGGCGAACGCGGTCGCTCCGAGAACGAGGCTCGCGGCTAACCCTCCGGCCAGATTGGCGTAGACCACCGCGGCCACTCCCGTTGACGGCCCCCGAAATCAACCACACACCGACCCGAAACTAACTTGAGCTTGGCTGTGGCGCCAAGCGGATTGATCTGGGCCCAAGCTTGGCCCCTAGGCGCTCACCAGGCCGAGGGCCTCAAGACTGCGCGCCGTGGCCAGGACTGAGTCCTCGACGCTGAGCGGGCTCCAGCCCAACAGACGCCGGGCCTTGTCATTCGAGGCGGTCTTGGGCTTGCCCAGTTCAGGAAGGAGGCCCCGCACCTCGGGATCGAACATCGCCACGGCGCGCAGCAGCCAGTTGGGGAGGACGCGCGTGGGCGCCTTGGCCCCGATCGGGCCTGCGCCGGCCTTCAGGATTCGGGCGATGTCGACGATCGAGACGAATTCATCGGCTGTGGCCAGGAACCGCTCACCCTTGGCCGCCGGATCGGTCATGGCGCGCAGGTGCAGGTCCGCCACATCGCGCACATCGACCACGCCGAAGCTGAGGTCCGGGCAACCCGGCATGGATCCGTCCAAAAGGCGCTTCACGAGCAGGATCGACGTCGAATAGTCCGCGCCGAGGACCGGCCCCAGCACCCCGACCGGATTGACCACGGCGAGCTCCATCCCCCCGCCCTCCGCGGCGATGAAATCCCAGGCGGCGCGCTCGGCCAGGGTCTTGGATTTCTGATAGGGCGCGACCCCCGGCGCCGTCGGGTCGGTCCAGTCCGCCTCGGTGAACGGGGTCGAGCGCGGCCCGGCGCCATAGCCGATCGCGGCGAAGGACGAGGTCAGGACCACCCGTTTGACGCCGGCGTCACGGGCCGCGCGCAGCACCCGGAGGCTCCCGTCCCGGGCCGGTGCGATCAGATCGTTCTCGTTGCGCGGCGTGGTGCTGGGAAACGGCGAGGCCACGTGCAGCACGAAATCGCATCCCTGGACGGCCTCCGCCCAGCCAGCGTCGGAGGTCAGATCGGCCTGAACGAAGCGCAATCCCTCGCCGGGATCCCTCGCCCCGCCCTGGCGGAGCATGGCCCGCACCGTGCCTTCGCGCGAAAGATCACGCACCGTGGTGCGGGTCTCGTGCCCGGCGGCCAGAAGCTGAAGGAGGCAGTGGGCGCCGATGAACCCTGTGCCCCCCGTGACCAAAACCCGCGCCATGATGCTCTCTCCCCTTCAAGGCCCGCCAAGAGATAGGATACCGCATCGTGATCGGCCATGATGGATGGCCGGACGCCGCGGAGCCTTGCCGAACCCATGGCCGCTCAGTGAACCGCGCCGCCTCGTCCGCCTCGCCGCGCCTCCGGGTCGCCGTCCTGGGCGCCACGGGCACGATCGGACGTGCCGCCGTCGCCGCCCTGGTCCGCCGCGGACACGAGGTGACGGCCATTGCCCGGAACCGCCCACAGGTCGGGGGGCCTCGCCCCTTCCCGGGCGCCCGCCTGCACCTGGTCGATCCCGCCGACGCCCCCGAGACCTGGACGCGCAAGGTCTTCAGCGGAGCCCGCTATGACTCGGTCATCTCCTGCATGGCCTCGCGCACCGGCGCGCCCCGCGACGCCTGGGCCGTGGACCATGACGCGCAGCTCGCCGCCCTGAGGGCCGCGCAGCAGTCCGACGTCGGCCATTTCGTCCTGCTCTCTGCGATTTGCGTGCAAAGGCCGAGCCTCGCCTTCCAGCACGCCAAGCTGGCCTTCGAGGCGGCCCTCATCGCTTCCGGCCTGCGCCATTCGATCGTTCGCCCCACAGCCTATTTCAAGTCGCTCACCGGTCAGATCGATCGGGTTCGGCAGGGCCGGCCGTTCCTGATCTTCGGCGACGGAACCCTGACGGCCTGCAAACCGATCGGCGATGACGATCTGGGCGACTATCTCGCCGACTGCCTCACCGACGAGAGCCGCTGGGACCGGATCCTCCCCATCGGCGGGCCGGGCAAGGCGATCACCCCGCGTGAACAGGGCGAGATGCTGTTCGCCAGGCTGGGCCGTCCCGCCCGCTTTCGGTCCGTGCCCGTGGCCCTGCTCGACCTGATCGTGGCGGGGCTGGCCGGCGGCGGCCGTCTCGTGCCGTCCCTGGCCGACAAGGCGGAGCTGGCGCGGATCGGCCGCTACTACGCCACCCATTCCATGCTCGTGTGGGACCCGGTCGCCGGTCGCTATGACGCGGAGGCCACGCCCTCCACCGGCGCTCAGACCCTGGCCGACTGCTATGCCGCCATCCTCGCGGGGGGCGCCGCGCCCGAGCGCGGGGATCACGCCGTCTTCTGAAGCGGCCGGACGCAGGCGCGAATAAAGCGTTCAAGTCTTGACGCCTGATTCGTCCTCGCTTGTGCCCTGTCCCTTCCTGTGCATTCCTTCCCTCTTGGGAGAGGAGCAAGGCTTGATCAGAGCCATGCCATCAACGGTCACTCTGACGAGACGCTGGATCGTGCTGTCCGGCGATGTGACCCGCCACAGGCTCCTCCGATGGTTCTCACGAGATCTGGCCGACCCTCCCGCCCGCCTCGGCGGCGCGTGACCGGCGCTCCATCTCGAACCGACTGACGCCACGACGTTCGGAGACGCGATGAACAAGGCCCTTCACAGGGGTGAGGATACCCCCGTCGCGGTTGCGCCGCCTTCCGCCACGGTCAATCCGATCGCCGATCGGGCCGCGTTCGACGCCGCACGCGCCGCCTGCCAGGCTGACCCGGGCGCCTTCCACGGCGAGATCGCCCGCCGCAACCTGCACTGGTTCGTCCCCGAGCTCGGCGCGCGGGGCGCCTGGATCCGCTTCGATCCGGACGCGCGGCGCTGGACGGGCTGGGACGCGGTCACCGCCGAGCCGGTGGCGCCGGATCTGCCCGCCGACTTCGCGCCCTGGACGCGCGCCTTCGTGGACGACGACGCCCCCATCTTCCGCTGGTTCGACGGGGGCCTCACCAACGCCGGCTTCAACGAGGTGGACCGCCATGTCCTGGCGGGGCGCGGGGACGAGCCCGCCTTCATCTTCGAAGGCGACCGCTGGGACCAGTCCCTGCATGGCGGACGGGGTGGGCCGGTGGTCGAGATCACGGTCAGCCGCAAGCGCCTTCTCCTCGAGGTGGCGCGGGCCGGGATCGTGCTGCAGAGCCTGGGGCTAAAGCGCGGCGACCGCATCGCGCTCAACATGCCCAACATCCCCGAGCAGCTCTACTATACCGAGGCGGCCAAGCGGCTCGGCATCCTCTACACGCCGGTGTTCGGCGGCTTTTCCGACAAGACCCTGTCGGACCGTATCCATGACTCGGGCGCCCGGGTGGTGATCACCGCCGACGGCGGGTTCCGCAACGCTCAGATCATCCCGTTCAAGAAGGTCTATACGGACGCCGCGCTGGACAACTACGTCCCCGTGGCCGACGCCCTGATGGTGCTGGAGGCGGAGCTCGGCCGGCTGATGGCGCCGGACGCCGCCGCGGTGGTGCTGCGCCATGCCCGCGAGGCCCTGGCCGGCGAGATCACGGTGGAGCGCAGCGACGTGATGCGCGGCGTCGGCGCCGCCCTCGCCGAGCTGGTGGATCGCGCCGCTCTCGACTCCGAGGCCGCCAGCGGGGTCCGCACGGCCGTCGCCCGCGCCCTGGTGGCCGCGCCCCCGCGCGTGGAGGCGGTGGTGGTGGTGCGGCATACCGGCCAGGCCGATGTGCAGTGGCGGGCCGACCGGGATCGCTGGAGCCACGAACTCATGGCCGCGGCGACCGCCCGCCTGCTGGACGCCGCCCGCGCCCAGGGACATTCCGCAACCGACGAAGCCGCGCTCCTCGCCCTTCCCGATCAGGACTTCGTGCGCGCCGTCTGGGCCGCGGCGCCCGCCGCGCCGCTGGACGCGGAGTTCCCCTGCTTCATCATCTACACCAGCGGCTCCACGGGTAAGCCCAAGGGCGTGGTTCACGTCCACGGCGGCTGGCTCTCGGGAGTCATCGAGACCCTGCGCGTCGCCTTCGACGCCAGCCCGGGCGACGTCCTCTATGTGGTGGCCGATCCCGGCTGGATCACCGGCCAGAGCTACATGATCGCCGGCGCCCTGGGCGCGGGGGTCACCAGCATCCTGGCCGAGGGGGCGCCGCTGTTCCCCAATGCGGGACGCTTCGCGGCCACCATCGCCCGCTATGGCGTGGACATCTTCAAGGCCGGCGTAACCTTCCTCAAGGCGGTGATGCAGGACTCGCAGAACGCCGAGGACGTGCGCGCCCACGACCTGTCGAGCCTGCGCGTCGCCACCTTCTGCGCCGAGCCCACCTCGCCCTCCGTGCAGCAGTTTGGCATGGACCTGGTGACCCCCTGGTACATCAACTCCTACTGGGCCACCGAGCACGGCGGGATCGTCTGGACCCATTTCTTCGGCAACGCCGACTTCCCCCTGCGCGCCGACGCTCACGCCTGGCCCCTGCCCTGGATCGCGGGCGAGGTCTGGGTGGCCGCGGACGAGGCGGCGGAGGGGCCGGCCGAGCCCCGGCT
>DAIDGR010000058.1:2500-44753 GCA_027452265.1 Caulobacteraceae bacterium | reverse complement strand
CCGCAGTGGACGCAGGCCCGCAGCACATGCTCGGCCCGGGCGCCGGCCAGGGTGTCCCGCCACGGACTGACGATCTCCGCGCGCATGACCTTTCAAAGCTCCTGATAGAGACGGCCGGGATTGAGCACGCCGGCCGGGTCGAGGGCCCGCTTCAACCGCTGGTGCAGGGCGAGGACCGCGGGGGCGAGGGGCGGAAACACCGCCTCACCCGCGCGGGCCCCACGATGCAGGGCGGCATGGCCGCCAATCCGGCGCGCGGCGTCGCGCACGCGGTCGGCCGAGGCCTCGCTGGCCAGCCAGATCTCCGCTCCGGCCCAGTCGCGAAGCAGGGGCGCCTCGGCAAGCCCCTCCAGCTCGGCCGTATCCGCGCGCCGGGGGATCAGGACCCGCCAGAGCCGCGCCGCCTGGTGCGGCCCGTAACGGCGCTGTCGCAGCGCCTCCCAGATCTCTGAATTGTCGACGACCCCGCCAAGCTCCGCGGCCAGGGCGCGCACCCCGTGGTCCGGGCCCTCCAGACGCAGCAGCAATCCGGCTCCGTCATGCACCGCGCCGGTGACCGGGACCGGACGGCGCAACAGCGCCTCCAGCCGCGCCTTGGCCCGCGGCCAGGCCTCCTCGAAGGCGAGATGCAGCGTGGTCTGGGGCGCCGGCGCCACGCGCAGCGAGACCTCCAGCAGCACGCCCAGACAGCCATAGGCGCCGGCCATCAGGCGAAAGGCGTCGAACCCGGCGACATTTTTGAACACCGTGCCGCCAAAGCGCAGGATCCGTCCCCGCCCATCGAGGATCTTCACGCCCAGCACGGCGTCCCGCACCCCGCCGGCGAAGGGGCGCCGGGCCCCGGAAAGACCCGCGGCCACCACCCCCCCAAGGGTGCTGGCGGGGCTCATGATCGGCGGCTCAAAGGCGAGGCGCTGCCCCGACCTCGCAAGCGCCGCCTCGATCTGCGCGAGGGGCGTTCCGGCCCTGGCGGTCATCACCAGCTCCGAGGGCGCATAGTCGAGAATGCCGCGATGGCCGGAGAGGTCGAGCCGCGCGCCGGACAGGGCCTGGGCCAGGGCGTCCTTGGAGCCGCCGCCGACCAGGCGCAAAGGCTCGCCCCGCGCGGCCGCCTCGGCCACCCGCGCCGACAGGGCCGCACCAAGGTCGGCGTCCTCAGAAGCGGTCAAGGTGGGGGAAGGGCGGGCTTGCGGCATGGACATGCATGGCGCCGTGGGCGACGCAGCGCTGCGGGGTGGGAATGGTCTTGCCGGGATTGAGCAGGCCCTCGGGGTCGAAGGCGCGCTTGAGGGCGGCGAAGGTCTCCAGCTCCTCCGGCGTGAACTGCGCGCACATCTGGTTGATCTTCTCGCGCCCGACCCCGTGCTCGCCGGTGATCGCTCCGCCCTTGGCGACGCAGAGCTCAAGGATCGCCCCGCCCAGGGCTTCAGCCCGGTCCAGTTCGCCCGGGGCCTGGGCGTCGTACAGGATCAGAGGGTGCAGATTGCCGTCTCCGGCGTGGAACACATTGGCCACGGCGAGGCCGAACTGGTCCGACAGGCGGGTGATCGCATCGAGCACCTCGGGCAGGGCGCGGCGCGGGATCACCCCGTCGATGCAGTAATAGTCGGGAGCCATCCGGCCCATGGCGGGGAAGGCGCCCTTGCGGCCGGCCCAGAACCGCTCGCGTTCGGCCTCGTCCCGGGCGATCCGGGCAAGACTCGCACCGGCCGCCTCGCAGATCGTCCGCACCCGCTCCAGATCCGCGCCGATGTCCTCGGGCGCCCCGTCGAGCTCGCAGAGCAGGATCGCCGCCGCGTCCAGAGGATAGCCGGCGCCGGTATGGGCCTCGGCCGCCGTCAGGGCGAGCCTGTCCATCATCTCCAGCCCGGCCGGAATGAGGCCCGCCGCGATGATGTCGGCCACCGCCTGGCCCGCCGCACGGGTTTCCGGAAACGCCGCCAGCAGGACCTGGGTCGCCTCGGGCAGGGGCGTCAGACGCACGGTGATCTCGGTGACGATGGCCAGCAGGCCCTCCGAGCCCGTGATCAGGGCCATCAGGTCGAAGCCCGGCGCCTCCAGGGTCTCGCCGCCCAGCCTCAGGACCTCTCCGTCCAGGGTGACGATCTCCAGGCCCTGCACATTGTTCACCGTCAGGCCGTATTTCAGGCAGTGCACCCCGCCGGCGTTCTCCGCCACATTCCCCCCCAGGCTGCAGGCGAGCTGCGAAGACGGGTCGGGGGCGTAGAACAGGCCCAGGGGCCGCACCGCCTCGGAGATGGCGAGGTTGCGCACCCCCGGCTGGACCCTGGCGAGGCCCGCGGCCGCGTCGATCTCGAGGATCGCGCTCATCCGTGAGAGGCCCAGAAGCACGCAGCCGGGGGTCGGCAGGGCCCCGCCGGAAAGGCCCGTACCCGCCCCCCGCGCCACCACCGGCGCGCCCAGCTCGCGGCAGACCTTCAGGACGGCCCGCACCTCGGCCACATTGGCCGGCAGGGCCACCACGGCGGGCATTCCGCGATAGGCGGCCAGGCCATCGGTTTCGAACACCCGCATGCCCTCGGTCTTGTGGATCAGGGCCTCGCGCGGCAGCACCCTCTCCAGGCGCGCGATCAGGGTCCGCCGGTCCACCGGCGGCGGCATGGGATCCAGACGGGGGTCGAACCGGTCGAGCACGGGCGCGACCATAGGGCCATTCGCCGCGCTTCGCGACGGTTCGCGGCGGGGGCCGCTTGCCCCCAGCCCGGTCATCGTCCTAGCGTCGCGTGGACGCCTTCAGATCAGGACCCGCCCGCCATGAGCTTCGCCGAATATGCCGAATATGACGCCCTGGGCCTGGCTGAGCTTGTGCGCCGCAAGGAGGTTCGTCCGCTGGAGCTGGTCGAGGCCGCCATCGCGGTGATCGAGCGGCGCAATCCGGCGCTGAACGCGGTGGTCCACAAGGCCTATGACGAGGCCCGCGCGGTGGCGGCCGCGCCCCTGTCGGAGGGCCCGTTCGCCGGCGTGCCTTTCCTGATCAAGGATCTCGGCGCCAAGGTGAAGGGCTGGCCCCGGACGTCGGGCTCTCATTTCGCCCAGGTCGCCGCCGACGTCGAGGACAGTGAGCTGGTCGCCCGCTATCGCGCCAGCGGGGTCGTGCTTCTGGGCAAGACCAATACCCCCGAATTCGGCATTCCCGGGGTCACCCAATCCGAGCGACTGGGTCCCTGCGGCAATCCGTGGAACCCTGAGCACATTTCCGGCGGGTCCTCGGGCGGGGCGGCGGCGGCCGTGGCCTCGGGCATGGTTCCCATGGCCCACGCCAGCGATGGCCTGGGCTCAATCCGCATTCCCGCCGCCAATTGCGGCCTGGTGGGCATGAAGATCACCCGCGACCGCACGCCCATCTGCGAGGTCACGGACGGGGTCCTCGGCTTCTCGGTTCACCATGTCGTCAGCCGCTCGGTCCGCGATAGCGCCGCCATGCTCGACGCCACCGGCTATGCCCAGGCGGGCGATCCCTTTCAGGCCCCGGCCAAGGATGGACCCTATCTCGACGAGGTCGGCCGCGCCCCGGGCCGTCTGCGCATCGCCTGGTCGGCGGAGACCCCCAGCGGCCGGCCCATCGATCCGGAGGTGGAGGCCGCGCTCCACCGCACGGTCGACCTGCTCAAGGGCCTTGGCCATGAGGTGTTCGAGCAGGGCCTGGGCATCGATTATCGCGCCCTGTACCGGGCCCAGGGTCAGGCCAGCGCCTCCAACTTCGCCGCCAATATCCAGCGCTGGGTGGAGGCGCTTGGCCGCGAGCCGGAGGAGGGCGAGCTGGGCCCCCTGGCGCGGCGGGCCTACGAGGCGGGCAAGCGGATGGGCGGCCAGGCGACCTTTCACGCCCTCCAGGAGCTGCGCCTGTTCTGTCGCCAGATCCTCGCGCGGTTCGAGACCTTCGATGTGTTTCTGACCCCGACCATGTCGCGGCCCTCGCCGCGGATCGACTGGCTGAACCCCTTGACCGTGGAGCTGCGCGAGTTCGACCGGCGCCAGGCCGACACCTACGCCACCACCCCGCCGTTCAACTTCACCGGCCAGCCCTCGGTCTCGCTGCCGCTTTGGCGGTCGGAGGCGGGTCTGCCGATCGGCATGATGTTCAGCGGCCGTTTCGCCGACGAGGCCACGCTTTATCGCCTCGCCGGCCAGCTGGAGCGCGAACTGCCCTGGAAGGACCGCCGCGCCCCGCTCTATGGCTGAGGCGCCTGCCCACAGCTCCCAGCCTTGGTTGGTAAACTAGGCTTCGTTGGTGAAGATGATCGTGCCCGAGGCGGCGAACATGCCGCCGACCCCGTGGCAGACCGAGATCTTCGCGCCGGGGATCTGGGCCGGGGCGATGCCGCGCATCTGACGCACGCTCTCCTGCAAGGCGTACATGCCGTACATCCCTGAGTGCATGTACGAGAGGCCGCCGCCATTGGTATTCACCGGCAGCTTGCCGCCCGGCGCGGTGTGACGCTCGCGCACGAAGGCCGCCGCCTCGCCCGGCTGGCAGAAGCCGAGATCCTCCAGGCCGTAGAGCGGCAGGTGGGCGAAGGCGTCATAGATCATCAGGTGATCGACGTCGGCGTGGGTGACGCCCGCCTCGGCGAAGGCCTTGCGGCCCGACACGCGGAAGGCCCGGGAGGTGGTGAAATCCTCCATCTGACTGACCATGGGCGTCTCCACGCTCTCGCCCGTCCCCAGAATATAGACCGGCTTTTGCGGGAAATCCCGGGCGCGGTCTGCCCGGGTCAGGATCAGGGCGCCGCCGCCGTCGGTGACGAGGCAACACATCAGCATGCGGAAGGGCCAGGCAATCATCGGCGAGCCCAGCACATCGGCGATGGTGATCGGGTCCTTGAAGCTGGCGCGTGGGTTCTTCGCCGCCCACTCGCGCTGCACGACGGCGACCTGGGCCAGATCCTCTTCGGTGTAGCCCCGGGCCTTGAGGTAGCGCAGCACCGGAATGGTGAACATGGTCGGCGGCGAGGTGACGCCGAAGGGCATTTCGAACTGGCCCATCAGGCTCGACGGCGAGCGGCCAAAGCCCCCGGCGCCGACCCGCGAACGTCCGCTTTCGCCGTGGGTGATGAGCACGGTCGTGCACAGGCCCTCGGCGATGGCCGCCGCGGCATGGCGCACATGCAGCATGAACGAGCAGCCGCCGACCGCCGTGCCGTCGGCCCAGGTGGGCGTAATGCCGAGATAATGGGCCAGCTCCACCGGGCTGATCCCGGCGGTGGCCACGCCGTCGATGTCGGTCGCCTTCAGCCCGGCGTCGGCCAGGGCGTTGAGAGCGGCGTCGGCATGCAGGCCGATCACGGAGACGTCCGGGATCTTGCCCATCTTGGTGGTCTCGGCGGCGCCGACGATGGCGATGGATTTGGGGGTCATCGCGCGGGGGCCTCCGCCGGCTTGAACAGGGGCAGGGTGATGGCGCCGAAGCTCTCGAATGTGACCTCCAGGGGCATGTCGAGCACCAGGGCCTGCGGGGTCTGGGGGCAGCCGACAATGTTGGTCATCATGCGCGGGCCCTCGGCCAGTTCGACCACGGCGATGGAGTGGGGTTCGGTTCCCATGTCCGGCCGCGGTCGGTGATTGATCACATAGCTGTAGAGTGTGGCCTTGCCGCTGGCGGGGTAGATCTCAACCTCGCGACTGCCGCATTTGGGGCAGAAGGGCCGGGGCGGGAAGTAGCTGTCACGGCAGGCGATGCAGCGTTGCAGGCGCAGCTCATGGGCCGCGCACCCGTCCCAGAAATGCTGGGTCTCCGGAGTGGGTTGAGGCAGGGCTCTGTCCATCGGCGGCTGCATCCTCCTGGCTTGTGTCGCGCCCGGCGCTCCCTCACGCCCCGGGACGCCCGACACGATTGAAACGCTTGTTTGATCTTCCTGCCTGTCCAGCCGATTTGTTCGCGTCTGGCAAGCGGAAACGAGGGAAAGGCCGTGCAGCTTGCGATCAGGCCGACCCGCAAGGGAGGTGCGAGAGGCGCTCGAGGTCATCAGCCTTGGGAGCAGGCCAACCCGTCCGCTCAGGCCACGCAAACGCCTCGGCTCCGCGACGTGACGGGGCTCTGGGAGGGCTTGGGACGCGGCGCGGCCTCCTGCTACACCCCCTGTCTGGGTTCAGGGCGCCGCGCTCCGGCGGCGAGACGCATCGGGAGGCGGCATGAGCGAGTGGTGGCGTGGCGCGGTGATCTATCAGATCTACCCGCGCAGCTTCCGCGACCTGAACGGCGATGGCGTCGGCGATCTCGCGGGCGTCATCGAAAAGCTTGACCACGTCGCCCGGCTGGGCGTCGACGCCATCTGGCTCTCGCCGGTCTTCGCCTCGCCGATGAAGGACTTCGGCTACGATGTCAGCGACTATCGCCAGATCGATCCCCTGTTCGGCGACCTGGCCCGCTTCGACGCCCTGCTCGACAAGGCCCACAAGCTGGGCCTGAAGGTGATTATCGACCAGGTGTGGTCGCATACCTCCGATCAGCACGCCTGGTTCAAGGAAAGCGCCGCCTCGCGCGACAATCCCCGGGCCGACTGGTACGTCTGGGCCGATCCCAAACCCGACGGCTCGCCGCCCAACAACTGGCAGGCGACATTCGGCGGTCCGTCCTGGACCTGGTCGCCGGCGCGCCGGCAATACTACCTGCACAACTTCCTTCCGACGCAGCCGGACCTCAACTATTGGACGCCGGCCGTGCAGGACGAAATCCTGGACATCGCCCGGTTCTGGCTCGATCGCGGGGTCGACGGCTTTCGCCTCGACGTCATCAATTACATCTTCCACGACCGCCTCTTGCGCGACAATCCGCCGGCGGAGCGGCCCCGTCCCCCGGCGGTGGCGATGCTCTATCAGCGCCACATTCACGACCGCTCTCAGCCGGAGGCCCTGGCCTTTCTCAAGCGCCTGCGCGCCCTGGTCGACAGCTATGACGCGCGCATGACCGTGGGCGAGATCGGCGATGAGGATCCCCTGGCGCGGCAGCGCGAATATGCCGAGCCGCCGGACCGCCTGCACACGGCCTACGCCTTCCACTTCCTGGATGCGCGCCGGGCCAGTCCTGAGCTCTTCATCTCCGCGGTGGAGGCCTGGCGCGGGGCGGCCGGATGGCCCTCCTGGTCGCTCGGCAATCACGATGTCGACCGCTTTCCCAGTCGCCTGGCCAAGGATGATCCGGCCCTGACCCGCCTGCTCATGGCTGCGCTCCTGTGCCTGCGCGGGACGATCTTTGTCTACCAGGGAGAAGAGCTGGGCCTGCCCCAGGGCCAGGTGCCGTTCGACAGGCTGAAGGACCCCTTCGCCATCGCCGCCTATACCGGCGGCGCGTTTCGCGATGGTGCGCGGACGCCCATGCCCTGGAGCGCCAAGGCGCGTCAGGCGGGCTTTTCCGACGCCGCCGAGACCTGGCTGCCGCTGGATGAGGCGCACCGGCCCCTGGCCGCCGACGTCCAGGAGGGCGACCCCGGCTCCATGCTGGCCTTCACGCGCCGGCTGATCGCCTTTCGCAAACGCGCGATGGCCCTGAGGCTGGGCGAGATCGAGGCCCATGTCCTGGGCGAGGGGGTCCTGGGCCTGGAGCGGCGCGCGCCAGGCGAGCGCCTTCTCGGCGTCTTCAACTTCAACGATGCGCCCGCCGTGGCGCCGATTCCCAGCCCCGCGGCCATCAGCCTGGCCCTGAGCGGGCAGGAGCGCCTCGCGGGAGGCGAGATCGGTCTGCCGCCCTATGGAGGGGCGATCCTGGCCCTGCCGGAGCAGGCCGGGTGAGCGTCGCCGCCCTCGCCGAGCAGATCGTCGCCCGGGCCGGTGGGCGGGCCGGTGGGCGGGCCGGTGGGCGGCGGCCCTTTCTGGTGGGGCTGACGGGAGCGGTGGCGGCCGGAAAGAGCACCTTGGCGGCGGCCCTGGCCGAGGCCATCGGCGCAGGGGGCCAGACGGTGGAGATCGTCTCGACCGACGGGTTTCTGAGGCCCAATGCCGACCTCGACGCCGCCGGCCTGACCCGGCGCAAAGGATTTCCCGAGACCTATGACCTGGCGGCGCTCGACCGCGCGCTGATCGCGATCCGGCGTGGGCCGGCGGAGTTTCCGGTCTATTCGCACGTCACCTATGACGTCGATCCGGCGCTCGCCCGGCGCCTGCATCCTCCTGACCTTCTGATCGTCGAGGGGCTGGCCCTGTTCGCCGATACGCCGGTCGATCTGCTCATCTATCTGCAGGCGGACGAGGCGGATCTGGAGGCCTGGTTCGTCGAGCGGTTTCTCGGCTTCTGGCGGGCGGCGGCGGACGATCCTAGCTCGTTCTATGCGCGCTTTTCGCATCTCGACGCCGCCGGCGCCGCCGCGCTCGCCCGGGCGGTCTGGGGCAGCGTCAATCTGCCCAATCTGCGCGAGAATATTGCGCCCGTGCGCGAGGCCAGCGACCTTGTCGTTCGCAAAGGGGCCGACCACGCCATCCTGGAGATCCTGTCGGGCGGGCGATCACGTTTTGGCGAAAGCGCGCCGCCAGGCTGACCTCTCGTCGCAATTGTCCTATTAGGCCGGGACAGACCCGATGGATGGGCGTGCGGGGGGCGACCGCACGGAGATTGCCATGTTCACCCTGACCACCCTGCCTTACGCGGCGGGCGCCCTTGCGCCGATCCTCAGCCAGCGCACGCTCGAGATTCACCACGGCCGCCACCACGCCGCCTATGTGAAGACGGTCAACGATACCCTGGCCGCCTCAGGGGCTCAGCCCGGCGCCCTGGAGGAGGTGATCGCGCGGGCCAGGGCCGAGGGCGAGGCCAAGCTGTTCAACGCCGCGGCCCAGGCCTGGAACCACGGGTTCTTCTGGATGTCCATGAGCCCGACCCATCGCGAGCCGGGCGGGGAGTTGCGGGAGGCGATCGACGCCTCCTTCGGCGGGCTCGACGCCCTGCGCTCGGCCCTGCTCGTCGAGGGGACGGGACATTTCGGTTCGGGCTGGGTGTGGCTCGCGGCCGACAGCCGCGGCGGCCTGAAGCTGTTCTCGACCCACGACGCGGAAACGCCGGCGGACCGGGTCGATCAGACCCCGCTCCTGGTCTGCGACCTGTGGGAGCACGCCTATTATCTCGACCATCAGAACGACCGCCGCGGCTTCCTGGCCGGCTGGTTCGACTCCCTGGCTGACTGGAGCTTCGCCGAGGCGCAGTTCGCCGCCCGCGGCGGCAGCGGCCTGTGGCGTTATCCCGCGCCCGAGGCGACCTCGGCCGCCGCCTGACGGATGCGGAGGGCGGGTTTCGCCCTGGGCCGTCGCAGGATAGAGGGTGAGACCCTCCACGTCCCGGTGACGCCCGTCCTCCATGTCCCCCAAAGCCTCGCGCCCCAACGACGTCCTTGAGCTGATCGGCGAACTGGACGCCAAGGTCCATTGGCTGTCCGCCTGGACGATCCACCACGCCAACCATATCCGTGAGAGCCGGGATGGGCTGAAGGTCGGCGGGCACCAGGCCTCGTCGGCCTCTTTGGCCAGCGTCCTTTCGGCCCTTTATTTCGGCGTCCTGCGCCCCGAGGACCGGGTGGCCGTCAAGCCGCACGCCAGCCCCGTGTTCCACGCCATTCAGTATCTCAGCGGCCGACAGAGCCTCGACCAATTGCAGAACTTTCGCGCCCTGGGCGGGGCGCAATCCTATCCCTCGCGCACCAAGGACAAGGACGACGTCGACTTCTCCACGGGGTCGGTGGGGCTGGGCGTGGCCATGACCGCCTTCGCCTCCATCGCCCAGGACTACCTCCTGGCCAAGGGCTGGCTGGCCCCGGAGAAGGCCGGGCGGATGATCGCCCTTCTGGGCGATGCGGAGCTGGACGAGGGCAATATCTATGAGTGCGTGATCGAGGGGGCCAAGCACGGCCTACGCAACTGCTGGTGGATCGTCGACTACAACCGCCAGAGCCTCGATGCGACCACCTCCGAGCGCATGTTCCTGCGCTTTTCCGAGATCTTCACCGCCGTGGGGTGGGACGTCATCACCCTCAAATACGGACGCAAGCTCGAGGCTGCCTTCGCCCAGCCGGGCGGGGAGGCGCTGCGGGCCTGGATCGACGACTGCCCCAACGATCTTTACGCGGCGCTCTGCTTCCAGGGGGGCGGCGCCTGGCGGGCGCGGATCCTCGAAGACCTCAAGGGCGAACCGTCCATTGCGGACCTGCTGGCCGGCTATGACGACGCCGCGCTCGCAGCCCTGATGACCAACCTCGCGGGCCATGACCTGGAGGTGCTGCTCGACGCTTTCGCCGCCGTGCGAGACGACAGGCCGAAATTCTTCCTGATCTACACCATCAAGGGCTTCGGCCTGCCCTTCCAGGGGCACAAGGACAACCATTCCGGTCTGATGACCCCAGGGCAGATGGAGGCGTTCCGCGCCCGCATGGGCGTGCCGGAGGGCGAGGAGTGGGACCCTTGGGCGGGCCTTCCCCGCTCGGGAGAGGCCTATCGGGCCTTCATCGCCAGCACCCCCTTCTTCGCCCGCCAGCCGCCGCCCGAGCCGGCCCTCCTGCCCGTGCCGGACGCGGGACGCTTTCCCAGGCCCAAGGGGCGGCAATCGACCCAGGTGGCGTTCGGCAAGATCCTCAACGATCTGGCGCGTGAGGGCGGGGCCCTGGCCGACGCCATCGTCACCACCTCTCCGGACGTCACGGTCTCGACCAATCTGGGCGGGTTCGTGAACCAGCGGGGCCTGTTCTCCACCGTTCCCCGCCACGACCGGTTTCGCGAGGCCAGCATCGCCTCGCCGCAGCGGTGGGCCATGGGCCCGGAGGGCCAGCACATCGAGCTCGGCATCGCCGAGAGCAACCTCTTCCTCCTGCTGGGGGCGCTGGGCCTGACCGGCGGCCTGTTCGGCCAGAGGCTGATCCCGATCGGGGCGCTCTATGACCCGTTCATCAACCGCGGTCTCGATGCCCTCAACTATGCCTGCTACCAGGACGCCCGCTTTCTGCTGGTGGCCACGCCCAGTGGCCTGACCCTGGCCCCCGAGGGGGGCGCGCACCAGTCGATCCACACCCCGCTGATCGGCATGGCCCAGCCGGGCCTGACCTATTTCGAGCCGGCCTTTGTCGACGAGCTCTCTGAGATCCTGCGCTTCGCCTTCGCGCACATGCAGGCTCCCGACGGCGGGTCGGTCTATCTGCGCCTGTCCACCCGGCCGCTGGAGCAGCCGGTCCGCGAGGCAGGCGAGGCCTGGGTCGAGCCCATGCTTCAGGGCGCCTACTGGCTGGCGCCCCCGGCGCCGGGGGCCCGGCTGGTCCTGGCCTATGCCGGGGCGGTGGCCCCGGAGGCTCAGGAGGCCTTTGCTCAGATCCGCGAGGACTTCCCCGACGCGGGCCTGCTGGCGGTGACCAGCCCGGACCGCCTGCACGCGGACTGGCGGGCCCGGGCCAACGGTCGCGACGGGGCCCATGCGGAGCGGTTGCTGGCGCCCCTGGCGGCGGACGCCCGCCTGGTCACGCTGATCGACGGGCCGCCGGCGACCCTGTCCTGGCTGGGCGCCGTGTTCGGCCATCGCACCGCGCCGATGGGGGTCGAGCGATTCGGCCAGTCGGGCGATATTCCCGCCCTCTATCGGGCCTACGGGCTGGACGCCGAGGCCGTTCTCGACGCCGCGGCCTCCCTGATTGCCGCTCCTGACCGATAAAAACGCCGTCTGGCGGCCTTTACAGGGCGAAATCGCCGCCCTGAGACTTGGCGCCGTCGTCAAAACCGCCATTGTGCGCGGATTGCGCGCCGAAACGGGCGTCAAAATCTAGAGGGAGCGATTGGTCCACATGGCGGATACCAAGAAGCCGAACGGCTTGCAGCAGATCCTGAAACCCTCGGCGGCCCTGGCGGCTGTCGTCGGTCCGGCGGCGCTGTCCCGCGGGGATGCGGTGTCGAAGGTCTGGGCGTACATCCGGCAGCACAATCTGCAGAACCCGGCGAACAAGCGCGAGATCCTGGCTGACGCCAAGCTCAAGCCGGTGTTCGACGGCAACGACAAGGTGACCATGTTCGAGATGAACAAGCACCTGTCGAAGCACCTTTCGAAGTAGGTCCTCGACCGACTCTTCGGATCTTTCGAACGCCCGCGTCGGCGCGCCTCAATGGGCGTCGGCGCGGGCTTTCTTTTGCGCGGGCCGAAGCCGCGCCCCCGGGGTGATCTTGCGCTCGGGTTATCGCCCTGGGCACTCCCAGGGCCGGCATGGCGGCTTGCCCCGGGAATGGTCTATAAGCCGCCCGCCCCGGCGCGTGGGGCGCCTCAGGAGCAGGCCTTGGCCGACGGCGAGACCCCGACCCGCAGACCGCGCGGCGCGCGCCGGGCCGCCCATCAGGCGACGTCGACGCTCCCAACGCGCCCGCTGCGCGTGGCCCTGGTTACCGGCTCCTACAACTATATCCGCGACGGCGTCGCCCTGACCCTCAACCGCCTCGTGGCCTATCTGTTGCGACACGGCGTGGAGGTGGAGGTGTTCGCGCCGGTCGGGCCAAAGCCGGCCCTGGAGCATGCCGGGACCCTGGTCCCCGTGCCCTCGATCGCGGTGCCTCTGCGTCCGGAATATCGCCTCGCCCGCGGCCTTCCCGCCGCGATCCGCGAACGCCTCATCACCTTTTCGCCGGACATCGTTCACATCGCCACACCGGATTTTCTGGGCCATGGGGCGCTGAAGCTGGCCCAGGCCCGGGGCTGGCCGGTCCTCGCCTCCTATCACACCCGCTACGACACCTATCTGAGCTATTACCACCTGACCGCGCTCAAGCCCCTGGCCGATGGGATCGCCCGACGCTTCTACGGCGCGTGCGCCGAGGTTCTGGCGCCCTCCGCCTCCATGGCCGACGCCCTGGTCGCCGACGGGGTGGAGGCGAAGATCCGCCTCTGGCCCCGCGGCGTGGATACCGCCCGGTTCGACCCCGCCCGGCGCTCGATGGCCTGGCGGGACAGGCTCGGTCTCAAGCCCGATGAGATCGCGGTGGCCTTTGTCAGCCGTCTGGTGCGGGAAAAGCGCATCGAGGACTACGCCCAGGCCGTGGAGCGGGCGAGCCGCGCCGGCCTTCCGGTGCGCGCCCTGGTGGTGGGCGATGGCCCCGAGCGCGAGGCCCTGAGCCGACGCCTTCCCGGCGCGATCTTTACCGGCTTTCTGACCGGAGACGACCTCGCCGTCGCCTATGCCAGCGCCGACATCTTCCTGTTTCCAAGCGACACCGAGACCTTTGGCAATGTTACCCTGGAGGCCATGGCCTCGGGGCTTCCGGCGCTCGTCGCTGACGCCACCGGAAGCCGGTCCCTGGTGGTCGACGGCGAGACCGGGTTCGTCGCGCCGGTCGGGGACGTCGAGGCCTATGTGGCGGCCCTCACCCGGCTTGTGGGAGACAAGGCGCTTCGCCAACGCATGGGCGAGGCGGGCCGCGCCCGCAGCCTGACCTTTTCCTGGGACGCGGCCATGGCCATCGTCCTCGACGCCTATCAGCGCCTCAGCGGACGCGCGCCGGCGGCGGCGTCAGAGGGCCGCGCGTGAAGATCGTCGATATTTCGGGTTTCTACTCGGAGACCGGCGGCGGGGTGGCCAGCTATGTCCGCCAGAAGCTGGCGGCGGCGTCCCGCTGTGGTCACGAGGTGGTGATCATCGCCCCTGGCGCGCGGGCGCACGTGGAGTCCCGGGTGGGCGGACGGATCGTCTGGGTCGAGGCGCCGCCCATGCCCTTCGATTCCAACTATCACGTGTTCACCCGCGCCCAGGCCGCCTGGCGTGTGGTCGCGGACGAGGCGCCGGACGTGATCGAGGGCTCCTCGCCCTGGCGGGGCGGGTGGATCGCGGCCAAGGCCCCCGCGCCCCCCAGCACCCTGCGGGCCCTGGTGTTTCATCAGGACTTCATCGCCGGCTACCCCTACACCCTCCTGGATCGGGTTCTGCCCCGGCCCCGCATTGATCGCCTGTTTGGCGCCTATTGGGCCTATGTGCGGCGGCTCAGCGCGCGGTTCGACGTCACCGTCACCGGGGGCGAGTGGCTGGCCGAGCGCCTCGGACGGTTCGGCCTGCACAATCCGGTGGCCGTGCCCTTCGGCATCGAGACCGCCCATTTTTCCCCCTCGCGCCGGGACGAGGGCGTCAGGCGCGAGCTTCTCGCCGCTTGCGGCGCGGCGCCGACGGACAAGCTTCTGATCGCGGTCGGGCGCCTGCACCCGGAAAAGCGCCACGGCGCCATCCTGGACGGGTTTGCCCACGCTCGCGCCGTCAGGCCAGATCTCGCCCTGGCGGTGATCGGAGACGGCCCCGCAAAGGCCGCGGTGGCCCGGCAGGTCGCCAAAACCCCCGGAGCCGCGCTCCTCGCGCCGATCGCCGATCGCGCGCGCCTCGCCCGCATTTATGCCAGCGCCGATCTTCTGGTGCACGGCTCGGGGGCGGAGACCTATGGCCTGGTGGTCGCCGAGGCGATCGCCTCTGGTCTTCCGGTCGTGGCGCCCGACAGCGGCGGCGCGGCGGACCTGGCCTGGCGGGGGCGATCGCGCCTCTATCGCACGGGCCATGGCGAGGCCTGCGGGGTCGCGATCCTCGATCTTCTGGCCGAACTCGAGACGGGGGCGAGGGGCGGTCCCACCGGCGCGCCGCCCGGCGATTCCGAGGCGCACTTCACCGATCTCTTCGCCCTGTATCAGCGGCTGCTGGCCGAGAAGCGGACCTCGATTTCAGCCCAGGCGGCCTGAGCCGGCAATATTCGCCGCCAGTGTGCCAAAATTGGCGAATGTTAACAATTTGAATTGATTTAGCCCTTGCGACGAAGGGGGGGCGAGCGCTCTTAGGGCGCAAGGCTGTTCGGCCCGGAAATCCGCTCATGAGCCCTCAACAACCGCATCAAACCGCCCGCCGTCTCGCCTTCGACTCGACGGCAAGCCTCGTGCCGGGCTGGTCGCCGAACCTGATCAAGGCGCGCGCCTATGAAAGCCTGCTTCTCGACGTGATCCTCGGGGTGCTTGAGCCAGGCGCGCGGCTGGATGAACAGGACCTCGTGCAGAGATACGACACGGGACTGGCCGGGGTGCGCGAAGCCCTGGGCCGCCTGGCGCTGGAGGGTCTGGTCATCCGCCGCGCCCGCTCCGGGACGTTGGTGGCCCCTTTGGACGCCCAGGAGGCGCGCCAGACCCTGGATGTGCGGGCGCTTCTGGAGCCGCATGCCGCCGCTCTGGCGGCCGAAAACGCCGATCCCGAGGAAGTCGACGCCCTGGCCCGCGCCTTTGACGGAGCCGAAGCCGCGATCGAGAGCGGCGATCTGCGCGCCCTTGTGCTGATGGACCAGACCTTTCACGCGCGTCTGGCCGCGGCCAGCGGCAATCCCGCCCTCGCGGGACTGATCGCGCCCTTGCAGCACCGCGCCGCCCGGGTCTGGGTAGCGACCCTGCCGACTGAAGACAGCGCCGCGCGGCTGATCGGCGATATGCAGTCCCATCGGGCCATTGTCACCGCCATCGCCATGCGTGACGGCGTCGCCGCGCGCGCCGCGATGCTCAAGGCCCTGGGCGTGGTTCGCAACAGCGCCTCGCGCCTGAGCAGTCGACGGCCTTCGCCGGAGCTACACGCGGCCTGAGGGGCGGCCCCGCCTCGCGCTCGGCGCATCCGGCGACAGACCTTTCGCCAAATCCGCCCTGCCAGAGCACGATGCGTTTTCGTGGAATCGGCGAAGACGCTGAATCGTGCTCTATCTTTAGGTTCCTGAGCGCGTTGCGAAGCGCCGGGTTAGTTCCGTACAAACGCAACGCGCTCCAGGTCCGTTCTTCCAACTCCGACTCGCCAACTCCGCCTTGCTTCACCCCGCCCGGTTCAGGCTAGGGTATGGAAGCCGTCATCGCGGAAGGACAGTCATGGCGATCCATACTCGGGTCAGCGCGCAGCTTGGCGTCGCCTATCCCATCGTTCAGGCCCCCATGGGCTGGATTGCACGGGCCCAGCTCGCTTCGGCCGTCTCCAACGCCGGGGGCATGGGGATCATCGAGACCTCTTCGGGGCGGCTGGACGAGGTGCGCGAGGAGATCCGCAAGATGCGGACCCTGACGGACAAGCCGTTTGGCGTGAACATCGCCCAGGCCTTCGTGCGGGACCCGGACATCGTCCGCTTCGTGGCGGATCAGGGCGTGCGCTTTGTCACCACCTCGGCCGGCGACCCCAACCGCTACTGCCAGGCGCTCAAGGACGAGGGCCTGATCGTCTATCACGTCGTGCCGTCCCTGGCCGCCGCGCTGAAGGCGGTCGAGGCGGGCGTCGATGGTCTGGTGGTGGAAGGCGGCGAGGGCGGCGGGTTCAAGAACGCGCGCGAGGTGGCCACGATGGTGCTGCTGCCGCTCGTCTGCTCCAAGGTCGAAGTGCCGGTGATCGCCGCGGGCGGCATCACCGACGGGATCGGCATGGCCGCGGCCTTCGCTCTGGGCGCGGAGGGCGTGCAGATGGGGACACGCATGGTCTCGGCCGCCGAGAGCCCGGTGAACCCGGCCTGGAAGACCGCCATCCTTGAGGCCAAGGAAACCGACACGGTGTTCCTCAACCGCTTCGGCCCCGGCCCGGCGTTGCGCGCCCTGCGCACCGAAAAGACCACGGCCTATGAGAAGACCCCGCCGGAGAACATCATGGGCGAGTTCGCCCGGGCGCTGGACCTCTATTTTGGCGGCGACATGGAGGCCTCGATCGCCCTGTGCGGCCAGGTGGCCGGCCGGATCGACGAGATCAAGCCGGCCGCCCAGATCCTCGAGGAGACGGTCGCCGAGTTCGAGGCGACGGTGGAGCGTCTGGACCGCCTCTATGGACGCGCCGCCCGGGTCAGCTCTTAGGCCCGGGTCAGCTCTTAGGCTTGAACGGCGCGGGCACGCGGGCCCCACCCTGGCGAGCAAACATCCAGCCAGGATACTCGGCCGGCAGCTCGCTCACGGCGTCGAGCTTGGCCATCTCCTCCGGCGAGAGGGTGACGTCGACGGCGGCCAGATTGTCCTCGAGCTGCTCCACGGTCTTGGCGCCGATGATCACGCTCATCACGTGCGACTTGTGCAGCAGCCAGGCGAGGGCGATGCGGGCCACGGAGACGCCGTGCACGTCGGCGATCTCGCGCATGACCCCGATGCAGTCCCAGGCCCGGTCCAGGTTCACCGGCGGGAAGTCGAAGGTGGTGCGGCGCGCGCCCTCGGGATTGTTCGATCCCGGGCCGAACTTGCCTGACAACAGGCCGCCGGCGAGGGGCGACCAGACCATCAGACCCACATCCTCGGACGTGATCATCGGCACGAGTTCACGCTCCAGGTCGCGCCCGGCGATGGTGTAGTAGGCCTGCAGAGTCTCGAACCGGGCCCAGCCGTGCTGCGCGCTCAGGCCCAGGGCCTTGGCGATCTTCCAGGCCGCCCAGTTGGAGACGCCGACATAGCGCACCAGGCCTTGCCTCACGAGGTCGTCGAGCGCCTGCAGCGTCTCCTCGATCGGGGTCACGCTGTCATTGCCGTGGATCTGGTAGAGGTCGATATGGTCGGTCTGGAGCCGCTCCAGGCTCTGCTTGACCTGGTCCATGATGTGCCCGCGCGAGGCCCCGCGATCATTGGGCTTGGGGCCCATCTGACCGAACACCTTGGTGGCGATGACGACGTCGCTGCGCTTGACCCCCAGTTCCTTGAGCGCGGTTCCAAGCCGCTCTTCGGAGGCGCCGAAGGAATAGACATTGGCGGTGTCGAAGAAGTTCACCCCGGCATCCAGAGCCTTGGACACGATGGCGTTGACCTCGGGCTGAGGCAGCGAGCCGATCGCCTTCCACATCCCCGCATCCTCATTGCCCCCGAAGGTCATGGTCCCAAGGCAGATCTCGGAGACATAAAGGCCCGTTCGGCCCATGCGGTTGTACTTCATGGCGTGTCCTCTCGTGTGGCGCGCGCGCGGCGTCCGCCTCCGGATCGCCTGACGCGATGATCTTGGGAGCCCCCGGGCCCGGGAGACGCCGAACGCCGGGCGGGCGATCGACCTGACCAAGATAGCTGACGCTGCCGCCAGCGCCAGGGCTGAGGGCGCCCCGCCATCGCCGAGGGCGCGGAGAGTCGAGGCGCGACATCCTCTGGACCCGGCGCGCTACGTCTCCGGTCTGGCAAACCTTGCCGCTTTGTCATGTTGGCGCCCCTGGCGGAGCGGGGGCGGCGGGTGTTAGCTGCGCGCCATTCGCGGGGCTGCATGGGTTTGGCCGCGTGCGGAGAGATCCATGAGCAAGACCCGCGGCCACGCCGCCGCCGCATTCGCCGCCAGCGCCCTGGCTGCGATCCTTTCCCTGAACGCGGGCGCCGCCAAGGCCGCCCTGCCGAGATTCCCCCAACCTTATGGCGACCGCATCGTGTTCGTCGCGGACGGCAATGTCTGGTCCGTGCCCAAGACCGGCGGGACGGCCGAGCGTCTGACCAGCGCGCCGGGCCAGGACATGTTCCCGCGCGTGTCGCCGGATGGAAAATGGATCGCCTACACCGAGGCGAGCGGGGCGGGGACGGACATCTGGGTGATCCCGGCGGCCGGCGGCGCGGCCCGGCGCCTGACCTATCATCCGGCCACGGAAGACGGCACGGGCGGGCGGCACGGCCCGGACAACATGGTCATCACCTGGACGCCCGATTCCCGCTACGTCGTGTATCTGAGCAAGGCCGACCAGTGGAACGCGGCCGTCCAGAACATGTACAAGGTCCCGGTCGAGGGCGGCGAGCCGATCGCCATGCCGATCGATCTCTGGGTGGGTCTGGCGACCTTCGCGCCGGACGGCCACACGATCGCCTACAACCGCATCTTCCGCAATTTCCGGACCTGGAAGCGCTACAACGGCGGCATGGCGCAGCAGGTGTTCACCTACGATTTCAACAGCCGCGCCCTGACCCAGATCACCCATTGGTCGGGCACCAACACCTCGCCCATGTGGTACGGCCGCAAGATCTATTACCTGTCCGATCAGGATGCCCACCGGCGGGCGAATATCTGGGTCTATGACCTGGACAGCAAACAGACCCGCGAGGTCACCCACTTCACGGACTACGACATCGATTTTCCGGCGCTCGGCGGCGACGCGATCGCCTTCCAGCAGGGCGGCAAGCTCTATCGCCTCGACCTGCCCAGCGAGCAGGTCAGCGAGGTCCCGGTCAGTGTGCCGGACGACAACGACCGCACGCGGCCGCATGTACGCGCGGTCAAGGACGAGATCCGCGCGGTGGATCCGGCGGGCCAGCCCGACTTCGCCCTCTCGCCCAACGGCAAGCGGACCCTGTTCTCGGCCCGGGGCGATATCTTCAGCGTGCCAACGGAATTTGGCGCCACGCGCGACCTGACCGGCACGCCGGGCGTCGACGAGGATCACCCCGCCTGGTCGCCGGACGGCAAGACGGTGGCCTACACGACCGACGTCAACGGCGCCCAGCAGATCGCGGTTCGCCCGGCCGAAGGCGGGCCCGAGCGCCTCGTGACCGCGTTCAAGACGGGCTATTTCTACACGCCGGTCTTCGCCCCCGACGGCAAGAGCCTGGCGGTCAGCGACGCCGAGCACCGCCTCTGGCTGGTGGGGCTGGATGGCGGGGCGCCCCGCCAGGTCGCCCTGGACAAGGTGGGCGAGATCCACGACCAGAGCTTCTCGCCCGATGGGCGTTGGCTGGCCTTCAGCCAATCCGCCTTCGATGGCCGGCGCGACCTCTATCTCTATGAGATAGCCTCGGGGACCCTGACGCGTCTGGGCGATGGCCGCGAGGTCGATTACGGGCCGGTCTGGTCGGCGGACGGCAAGTATCTCTATTTCATCTCCAACCGGCACGAGAACCCGGTGCCCTCGGATGTGGAGTTCGACTTCGAGATCCTGAAGTCGAACGGCGTCTACGCCCTGCCTCTCGCCAAGGACACGCCCTCGCCCGTGGCGCCGCGCTCCGATGAGGGCGCCGGCGACGACGCCGCGGCCGCGCCGGCCGGGGACAAGGCCAAGGGGGGCGAGGCCGACAAGGCGGCCGCCAAGCCCGTGGTCCATATCGACCTCGATGGTCTGATGGCCCGCGCCGTGGCCCTGCCCATCACCCCGGCCGAGATCGCCCAGATCGACGCGCGCGACGACAAGATCTTCTACCTGACCCAGCCCCTGACCCTGATCGACGGGGCCTTGCCGGGCGAGAGCTCGGCCCTGCACGTCTATGATGGCAAAACGCGCAAGGACGCGGTGGTGGCCTCGGGAGTCGACGCCTACGACCTGTCGGGCGACGGCAAGCGGGTCCTGATCCGCCAGGGCGGCGCCTATACGGTGATCGACGCCAAGCCCGACGGCGAAAAGGACGAGGGCGCGCGCAACGCCCTGAACCTTGGTCACATGCGCCTGGTGGTCGAGCCCTCGGCCGAGTGGCGCGAGATGTTCGACAATGCCTGGCGTCTTGAGCGGGACATCTTCTTCTCCACCGCCATGAACGGCGTGGACTGGGATGCGGTGCACACCGCCTACGGCAAGCTCGTTCCGCAGCTCGGTTCGCGCGAGGACCTTAACTATCTGATCGGCCAGATGATCGGGGAGATGAGCAACTCGCACACCTATGTCGGCGGCGGCGACGACGGCGACATGACCCCGTCCTCGCCCAAGGCGCTGCTCGGCGTCGACTGGGCGGTCGATCCGGCCAGCGGTCGGTATCGTCTGGCGAGGATCTATCCGGGCGACAACACCCGGCCTGCCTATCGCAGCCCTCTGGCCGAGCCGGGCCTGGCGGTGAAGGCGGGCGACTATGTCCTGGCGATCAACGGGACCGAACTGCGCGCGCCGGCCACGCCCGACAGCCTCCTTCAGCTCTCCGACGCTCAGGAGCCGGTCGACCTCACGATCGCCGACAGCCCCGGCGGCGCGCGTCGCCACGTCGTGGTCAAGCCGGTCAGCTCTGAGCTGTCCCTTCGCGAAGCCGCTTGGATCGCGCACAACCGCGAGACCGTGGACAGGCTCTCCGGCGGCAAGGTCGGCTATGTCTACATGTCCGACATGGAGCAGCTGGGCCTGCAGCAATTCGTCCGGCAGTTCTATGGGCAGCTCGACAAGCAAGCCCTGATCATGGACGACCGGTGGAATGGCGGCGGCTTCATCGCGCCCTACGCCCTGGAGCGTCTGCGCCGTGAGCTGGTCACCCTGGGAACGAACCGCGAGGGCGCCATCGCCACCGAACCGCAGTCGGTGCTGAACGGACCCAAGGTGGCCCTGCTCAACCACATGTCGGCCTCGGACGGCGATATCTTCCCCTATCTCTTCAAGCTTTACGGCCTGGGCCCCCTCGTGGGGACGCGCTCCTGGGGCGGGGTGCGCGGGATTCGCGGCAACTGGGGCCTGATGGATGGCGGATACATCACCATTCCCGAAGACGCGCTCTACACCAAGGACCGGGTCTGGTCGGTGGAGAACCACGGGGTCGATCCGGACGTGGAGATCGAGGACGAGCCGGCCGACCTCTTGGCCGATCGCGATGTTCAGCTCGAGACGGCGGTCAACCTGATGCTCAAGGCGATCGCCGGCAAACCCGCCGGCCTGCCGGCCCCGCCGCCCCTGATTCCCGCCTATCCGCCCAGCGGGATCGTTCCGCCTCAGCCGTGAGGCGGGGCCTGAGGCGGCGCTGAGGGCGGAGCGGGCGGGGCGCTGAAGGCCCCGACCAGTTCGCCCTGGGCGAGGACGTGGCCGGTCATGGCCTTGGCGAGTTCGGCGCGGTCGCTCACCGGTCCGATCGGCGCGTCCAGGGCGAAGACCTCAAGGTGATAGTGGTGCGGCCCGGGCGAGGTTCGCGAGGGGTGCGGCCCGCGATAGGCGAACTGCCCGGCGATGTTCTTTCCCTGGCGCAGCCTGACCGGCGCGGTCAGGCTCTCGCCGGCCGGCAGGCCGCCCGGCAGGACGGCGGGCGCATCATAGGCCATCCAGTGCAGGATCGGCGCGCCCTGATACTGAGCGTCGCTGTCCTCCATCAGCACCACGAAGGCCTTCGTCCTCTTGGGCGCGTGGGCGATGGTCAGGGGTGGCGAGATCGAGGCGCCATAGCCGGAATTCTCCAGCGGGATCGGGCCGCCGGCCTTGAAGGCGGTTGAGGTGACCACCAGCGTGCGCGGCGCCTCCAGGGCCGGCGTCTGGTTCATCAGGGGCGGTTCGGGCGGCGCGGCGGCGCCCTGAGCCAGGGCGGTCCCGCCCGCGGCGACCAGGGCCAGAATGGCGAGGGTCGCAAAGGATTCGCGCGTGCGCGGGGTCATGGGGCGTGACTCTCCAGAGCCGGAATGGGCGGCTTTAAATCTCGCCGCCCCGCGCCCGATTTGACAACCCCCACGGGGCGGGCGCCCGCGTCGTTTGAAATGTCCGGGAATTTGCCGTACATCTTGGGGCGACGACGACAGGTGCATGATGCCTCCCGAACCCAATCGCACAGCCCGCATAGAGGCGCGGATCGCGCCAGACGCCCTTGTGATCGTGCGGCGCGCCGCCGAAATTCAGGGCCGCAGCGTCAGTGATTTCGTGGTCGCCGCCGCCCAGGAGGCGGCCAGCCGCACCATCGAGGAGGCGCAGATCATCCGTCTTTCGGTCGAGGATCAGCGCGCCTTCGCCGAGGCGATCGCGAACCCGTCCCCGCCGTCGGCGGCTCTGCTGCGCGCCGCGCAAGCCCATCGGGCGCTGATCAAGGACCCTGAGTGACGCCGAGGTTTCGCGTCGAGGCCTTGTCGTCGTCGCATGACCGCACGGGGTTCGCGAGCGGGGTAGAGCCCCTCGACCGATACTTACGGGAACTGGCGACCCAGGACGTCAAGCGCCGGCTCAGCAACTGCTTCGTGGCGCTGAGCGACGACGGCGTGATCGCGGGCTACTACACGTTCGCCGCCACGAGCCTGCCCTTGACGGAGTTGGCGCCCGAGGAAGCCAAGCGCCTGCCGCGCTATCCGCTGTTGCCCGCCGGTCTCATCGGCCGCCTTGCGGTGGATCGCCGTTTCCAGGGTCGACGCCTCGGCGGCGCTTTGGTCATGGACGCGGCCGCGCGGGCGGCGCGCGGCGATCCAGCGATTTTCGCGCTCATTGTCGACGCCAAGGACGACGCCGCGGTCGCCTTCTACGAACATCTCCAGTTTCGGCGGTTCCTCAGCCGGCCGATGACCTTGTTCCTGCCTCTGGCGACCGCCCTTCAGGCGCTGAGCAAAGCGAGGGCCTGATCCCGGGTGCAAAACGATGATGAAGGATGGCCGTCAACCCGCCGAAAATCCGGGCGATTCTGTCGTTCTTGAGCGCGTTGGGTGCGGCCAAGTTGGGGGCAGATCGGCTGGTTTTTTGGGGTCGTTCGGGCGCCCCGACTTCGCCCAACATGCCCCCTGATGCCGCCTCGTGATTTGCGACAAAGGGGCGATCACGACGTATCTGAATTTCACAGGAAAACTGGTGGATGCGACAGGGATTGAACCTGTGACCCCCTCGGTGTGAACGAGGTGCTCTCCCGCTGAGCTACGCATCCCTCCCAGGTCGGGGTGGGGGTCTATAGCGGCCGGTCCCGGCGGCGACAAGCGTCGCGCGTCGTCTTCAGGGTCTAAGGAGCCGATGGCAGGCGTCCGGCAGGGCGTCAAAATGGTCGATCAGGATGTCCGCGCCCAGCTCCGCGGCCGGTATGGCGGTGTAGCCGAAACTGACCAGCACGAGAGGCACGCCGGCGCGGCGCGCGGCCTCAGCGTCATTGTTCGAATCGCCGACCATCACCGAGCGGGCCGGATCGGCGCCCGCCAGTGCGATGGTCTCGAGCAGGTGGCGCGGATCGGGCTTTGGCGCCGAGGCGCCGTCGCCGCCGAGAATCGCGGCGAAGCGCGGCGAGAGCCCCAACGAATCCAGCAGGGCGAGACTGAGGTCGGTGCGCTTGTTGGTGCAGACCGCCAGGCGCGCGCCCTGCGCGTGCAGCACGTCCAACGCCGTCTCCACGCCCGCGAAGGGGCGGCTGTGATCGGCGATATGGGCCCGATAGTGCACGAGAAAATCCTCGAACAGCGCATCGAGGCGCTCAGGGGGCAGGGGTTCCCCGGCCGCGGCGAAGCCCTTGCGCAGCAAGGCCTTGGCCCCCTCGCCAATGAGCTCGCGCGCGGCGTCGGGGTTCAGGGGCGGCACGCCCTCGCGCACCAGCAGGTGGTTGAGCGTCGCCGCCAGGTCCGGCGCGGTTTCGACCAGGGTGCCGTCGAGATCGAACACGATGGCGGCGCCCGACAGCGGGCCGGATGGGGGCGACAGCGGGAGGCTCCTTAAAGGGTGTGGGGAGGGTCAAGGCATTTGCTCCGCCGTGCGCGGCCATGGCAAGCTTGCCGCGTCGTCAGACCGACCCGTCCTGTCTCTTGAGCCCGGCCCAGACCATGAACCCCTCCAAGTCCCCGGCGCGCGCCGCCGTGATCCTCGCCGCCGGCAAGGGCGAGCGCATGAAATCGCCCCTGCCCAAGGTCCTGCATCCGGTGGGAGGCCGCGCCATGCTCGACCATGCCATCGATACGGCCCTGGAGCTGGGCTGCGCGCGGGTGGTGGTGGTCACTGGCGCCCATGCGCCGGCCGTGCGGGCCCATGTAATCGCCCGTTTGGGCGAGGCGGCCGTGGCCGTGCAGGACCCGCCGCTCGGCACCGGCCACGCCGTGCTCGCCGCGGAGGCGGCGCTTGAGGGGTTCGAAGGGGAGGTCATCATCTCCTATGCCGATGCGCCCCTGGTGACGGCGGAGACGGCGCGGCGGCTCCTGGCCGTGCGCGAGGCGGGGGCGGATATCGCCGTGCTGGGCTTCCGCCCGGCCGTTCCCGGAGCCTATGGCCGTCTGATCCTCAAGGACGGCGCGGAGCTTTTGCGAATCGTCGAGGCCAAGGACGCCAGCCCCGAGGAGCTGGCCGTGGACCTGTGCAATTCCGGCATCCTGGCGGCGGAGGCTGGCCGTCTCTTTGCCCTTCTGCGCCAGGTGACCAACGCCAACGCCAAGGGTGAATATTATCTCACCGACATCGTCAGCCTGGCCGTGGCCGCGGGCGGACGGGTCGCCTGCGCCTTCGCCGACGAAGACGAGGTGGCGGGCGTCAACTCCCAGGCGGAGCTGGCGGCGGCCGAGAGCGCCTTCCAGGCGCGGCGGCGCGCGGCCCTGATGGCCTTTGGCGTGACCCTCACCGCCCCGGAGACGGTGTTCCTGGCCTGGGACACGAAGATCGGGCCGGGCGCGCGGATCGAGCCGAACGTGGTCTTCGGGCCGGGCGTGGAGGTCGCGGGCGGCGCGGTCATTCGCGCCTTCTCGCATATCGAGGGCGCGCGGGTGGGCGCCGGGGCGATCGTCGGGCCGTTTGCGCGGCTGCGGCCCGGCGCGGTGATCGGGGCGCAGGCCCACATCGGCAACTTCGTCGAGGTCAAGAACGTCGCGGTGGGCGACGGGGCCAAGGCCAATCACCTCGCCTATCTGGGCGATGGCGCGGTGGGCGCGGGGGCGAACATCGGCGCCGGGACGATCTTCTGCAATTACGACGGCTTCGACAAACACCGCACCGAGGTGGGCGAGGGGGCCTTCATCGGCTCCAACACCGCCCTGGTGGCGCCGGTCAGGGTGGGCAAGGGCGCCTATACCGGCTCGGGTTCGGTGATCACCCAGGATGTGCCGCCGGACAGCCTGGCGCTCGAGCGCGGGGCGCAGGCGGTGAAGGTCGGCTGGGCCGCGGCCTTTCGGGCGCGCAAGGCGCGGGAGAAGGCGAACCGGGCGGAGCGTGCGCGGGAGGCCGAAGCGGCCCTGGCGGCGCAGAACGCCAAGCGGTCGAAGGACGCGTGAGCGAGTCCGGGCTGCGAAGCTGCGGCCGGTCGCCTATCTAACAGTCCGTCTTGCAAGGAGCCGCCGTGGCCGCCGCTTACGATTACGATCTTTTTGTCCTGGGCGCGGGATCGGGCGGCGTGCGCGCGGCGCGGCTGGCGGCCCAGTCCGGGGCGCGCGTGGCGATCGCCGAGGCGGACCGGGTCGGCGGGACCTGCGTCATCCGGGGCTGCATCCCCAAGAAGTTCATGGTCTATGCCAGCGCCTTCGCCGCCGAATTCGCCAGTGCGCGCGGCTACGGCTGGACCCTGGGCGAGACCCGCTTCGACTGGGACGCCTTTCGTGAGGCGCGCGACCGCGAAGTGGCGCGGCTGTCGGGCCTCTATGTCGCCAATCTCAACAATGCGGGGGTCGATATCCTGCAGGCGCGGGCCGAGCTTCTGGGTCCGCACGAGGTGGCCTTGCCGTCCAAGGGCCTGACCCTCACGGCCGACAAGATCCTGATCGCCACGGGCGGCGCGCCCTGGCGCCCGGACCTGCCCGGGATCGAGCACGCGCTGGTTTCGGACGAGATCTTCGATCTGCCGCGCCTGCCACGGCGTCTCACCGTGGTCGGCGGGGGCTATATTGCCGTCGAATTCGCCGGCGTGTTCAACGGCCTGGGGGTCGAGACCACCCTGGTCCATCGCGGCGCCAATATCCTGCGGGGGTTCGATGAGGATCTGCGCGCCCATCTCGCCGAAGAGATGGAGCGGCGCGGGGTCAAGATCGTGCTCGGCCAGGAGCCGGTCTCGCTGGAGAAGCAAGGCGAGACGATCCGGACCCGGCTCTCCGGCGGACGCGTGGAGGAGGCCGAGGTGGTGCTGTTCGCCACAGGCCGACGGCCGGCCACGGCGAATCTGGGCCTGGAGCGGGCGGGCGTGCGTCTGGCGCCTTCCGGCGCGGTGGAGGTGGACGCCGCCTCGCGCACGACGGTGGACTCGATCTTCGCGATTGGCGATGTCACCGATCGCCTGAACCTCACGCCCGTGGCCATCCGCGAGGCGCATGCCTTTGTGGATACGGCCTATCACGGCAAGCCGACCGCCTTCGACCACGCCAATGTTCCCTGCGCCGTCTTCTCTCAGCCGCCGGTGGGGACGGTGGGGCTCACCGAGGCCGAGGCCCGCCATCGTGGCGGGGCCGTGGACATCTATCGTTCGGCCTTCCGCCCGATGAAGGGCACGCTCTATGGCGGCGCCGAGCGCGCGCTTCTCAAGCTGGTGGTGGATCGCGAAAGCCAGAAGGTTCTGGGCGCCCACATGGTCGGGCCCGACGCGCCCGAGATCATTCAGATGGCCGCCATCGCCGTGAAGATGGGCGCCACCAAGGCCCAGTGGGACGAGGCCTGCGCGGTGCATCCCACCACCGCCGAGGAGTTCGTCACCCTGCGCACGCCCGCGCCCGACCCGGCGGCCGACGCCCTGTCCTGACCTCTTGGTCAGGCGTCGCGGCTTTGCCATGCGGCCCGCCCTGGGCTAAGGGGCGAGGGCTTTTCGTCAACCTTAGATGCATCCGCCGCCATGACGCGCCGTTGGACGCCGGGCTCCTGGAGGGAGCGACCGGCCAAACATATTCCCACCGACTACCCGGACCCCGCCGATCTGGCCCGCGTCGAGACCGAACTGCGCCGCATGCCGCCGCTGGTCTTCGCCGGCGAGGCCAGGCGACTGAAGAGCCTGCTGGGCGAGGTGTCCGCCGGGCGCGCCTTCCTGCTGCAGGGCGGCGACTGCGCCGAGAGCTTCAAGGAGTTTTCCGCCGACAATATCCGCGACACCTTCCGCCTGATTCTGCAGATGGCGGTGGTGCTGACCTTCGCCGGCGGAAAGCCGGTGGTGAAGGTGGGCCGCATGGCCGGCCAGTTCGCCAAGCCGCGCTCCGCGGCGGTGGAGACGGTGGATGGCGTGACCCTTCCGTCCTATCGCGGCGACAACATCAACGGCATGGATTTCAGCCCCGAGGCCCGGACGCCCGATCCGGAGCGACTGATCAAGGCCTACACCCAGTCCTCGGCGACCCTGAACCTGCTGCGCGCCTTCGCCGGCGGGGGCTATGCCGACCTGCACAACATCCATCGCTGGACCCTTGGGTTCGTCGACGGCAGCCCGCAAGGCGCGCGCTATCGGGAGCTGTCGGACAAGATCTCCGAGGCCCTGACCTTCATGCAGGCCATCGGCGTCACGCCGCAGAGCCATCCGGACCTCTCGCGCGTGGAGTTCTTCACCGGCCACGAGGCCCTGCTGCTCGGCTATGAGGAGGCGCTGACCCGCGTCGATTCCACCTCCGGCGATTGGTACGACGTCTCGGCCCACCTGATCTGGATCGGCGAGCGGACCCGTCAGCTTGACGGCGCCCACGTGGAGTTCTGTCGCGGGGTGAAGAATCCCATCGGCCTGAAGGTCGGCCCAACCCTGGAGCCGGACGAGCTGATCGCCCTGATCGACGCGCTCAATCCCGAGGACGAACCCGGCCGCCTGACGCTGTATGGCCGTTTTGGCTCAGACAAGATCGGCCAGCGCCTGCCGCGGCTGATGCGCGCCACCCGCGACGCGGGACGTCGGGTCGTCTGGGCCATCGACCCGATGCACGGCAACACCCTTGTCGCCGCCAACGGCTACAAGACCCGGCCGTTCGACAGGATCCTGGCCGAGGTCAAGAGCTTCATCGAGATCGCCCAGGCCGAGGGCGTGCATCCGGGCGGGGTGCATCTGGAGATGACCGGCCAGAACGTCACCGAATGTCTGGGCGGCGCCCGGGCCCTGATGGAGGGCGAACTGGCCGAGCGCTACGACACCCACTGCGACCCGCGTCTCAATGGCGAGCAGGCCCTGGAGCTGGCCTTCCTCGTAGCGGAAAAGCTCAAGGCCGAGCGCCACGCCACCCCGCTGCGCGCGGCGGAGTAGGCTCGCGCCGCTCTAACCCGCGCCGAGGATCCAGCCTTCCTCGCTCTCCACCGTCGCCCGGACGGCGTCGGTGACCGGGGCCTGGGGGCCAAACAGGGCGCCCAGCTTGCCCTGCTCATCGAGACGGGCGAAGTGCTCGGCGAGGCTGCGGACCTGGGCCAGGTCCTTGACGTCGCCCGGTTGGACCGTGGGCTTGATCAGAGACGGCCAGACTTCGGCCATCACCGCGTCCACACCCTCGAGGTCCGCCTCGCCGAGCGTCTTCCAGCCGGTCTCGAACGGCCAGACCTTGAGGCCATCGCCGCGCGCCTCGGCCAGTCGCCGGGCCACGGGGATTCCCAGCAGGGTCTGGCCGCCCACGGACCCGTTGTAATAGAGCTTCCAGACCGAGGCCGCGCCCTTGGCCGCCTCCTCCGCATAGCGATATTCCGGCAGGTCGTCCGGCCCGTGGTCCCGCTGACGCTTGGGTTGCAGGGTGGTGAGCGCGTCCTTGGGGGGGCAGCCCCAGAACGGGAACGGTCCGCCGGTCAGGCGGCGATTGATCTCCGAGGCGGCGCCGAAGCGGTTGTTGGCGTTGTCCTTGCGGTCCTTCACCATCTTGTCGATCTGCGTCCAGACCGCGCGCCAGGGCGGAGTCTCGGTCAGGGCGAGGCGGCTCGCCAGGCCCCGGGGCAGGCCGAGCGCGAAATCAAAACCCAGCAGGGTCCGTTCCCGGCGCTTGGCGCGGTCGTCGAGAATCGCGCCGATCAGGGCCTCGGCTTCAGCCCGGGTCGCCGGATTGTGGGCTTCGAAAGCGAAGCGGAAGCGCACGTCCCGCTTCAGCACGCCGATCCACACCGAATCGGCGCCGGTGGTCGGCTTGGCGGCGGCGCTCCAGTCGACCACGACATAGGCGTTGAACAGGCGGGCCAACTCAGGCTCCCAAAGATAAGGACCAAGGTTCAGGGCCGCTCTCTTTAGAGCCCCGCCGCCGCCGCCGCCATAGGCCCGGGCGGCCTTCGCGTGGCGATCTGGCCGTGCTAGCGGCCGACCATGAGCCAGACATTGCGCGCGGGGGTGATCGGGGCGGGCGTCTTTGGCGGCTATCACGCCGCCCAGTGGTCGCGGTTGCCGGGCGCGCAGCTCGCGGCCGTGCTGGACGTGGACGCCGATCGCGCCGCCGCGCTCGCCGACAAGCACGGGATCACGGCCTTTGTCGCGCAGACGCCGCCGGAGCGATCCTTGGGCCGCCCCACCCCCGAAATCGAGGCCTTTCTTGAAACGGTGGACGTGGTCTCGATCACCGCCCCGGCCGCCGCGCATGGCCCCTGGGCCCTGACCGCGCTCAAGGCCGGCAAGCCGCTCTACGTGGAAAAGCCCCTGGCCGCGACGCCCAGGGAGGCCGATGCGATCCTCGCGGCCGCCGCGCGCCAGTCCTTGGTGGTCGCCTGCGGCTTTCTCGAGCGCGCCGCCCTGATCGCCTGTGGCCTTGGCCGGCCTCAGGATCGGCTGCTGGCCTTCGAGGCCGTGCGCCGGGCCAAGGCCTCGCCGCGCAATCTCGATGTCTCGGTGGCGCTCGATCTGATGATCCACGATCTGGATCTCGCCCTGTGGCTTGGCGGCGGCGCCCCGTTCGCCGTGGAGGCCGAAGGACGCTGCATCTTCAGCGACCAGCCGGACGAGATGACCGCCGAGGTGACCTTCGACGATGGCCTGGTGGCGCGCTTTTCCGCCTCGCGCGCCGCGGACGCGCCGGAGCGGACCCTGCGCCTGACCTTCGCTTCGGGCGTGGTGGAGATCGATCTTCTGGCGGGCGTGGCGCGCGGGCCGCGGCAGCTCAACCTCGATCCCCGCTTTGGCGAGACGCCCATGGGCAAGGACCGTCTGGCCGCCAGTCTCGCGGCCTTCACCGGCGCGGTCCGTGGCGAGGGCGCGCCCCTGGCCGACGCCGCCGATGGGGCGAGGGCTCTGGACCTGGCCCTGGCGGTGGAGCACGCTCTGGGCTGCTGATCCCCACGCGACGGAGCCCCCATGGCCAACGCCCACGACTTCGCCTTCACCGCCATCGATGGCGCGCCCCTGCCCCTGGCCGACCTCAAGGGCAAGGCGGTTCTGGTGGTGAACACGGCCTCGCGCTGCGGCCTGACCCCGCAATATGAGGGGCTTGAGGCCCTTCACGCCCGCTATCGCGACCAGGGCCTGGTGGTTCTGGGGGTGCCCTGCAACCAGTTCGCCGGACAGGAGCCGGGCTCCGAGGCGGAGATCGCCCAGTTCTGCGCCACCCGATTCGCCGTCGACTTTCCGCTGACCGCCAAGACCGAGGTCAAGGACGCGGGCCGCCACCCGTTCTATGCCTGGGCCGAAGGCGCCCTGGGCGAAGACGCGATCCCGGTGTGGAACTTCCACAAGATCCTGATCGGCCGGGACGGCGAGGCCCTGGCGGCCTTCAACCCGCGCGTCGAGCCGCTCGATGCGAGCCTGGTCAGCGCGATCGAGGCCGCGCTGGCCTGAGGGGCGACAGGCTGGGCCGGAGCCTTGGCGTCAGGGCCGCGCCGAATCCGCGAGGCGCAGCAGGTATCGGCCGTATTCGGACGCCTTCAGTCTCTGGCCCTGGGCGCGAAGCTGGTCCCGGTCGATGAAGCCCTGCTCGAAGGCGATCTCCTCCAGACAGGCGATATAGACGCCCTGACGCCGCTGCAGGGCGTGGACGAACTGAGACGCCTCCAAGAGGCCGTCGTGCGATCCGGTGTCGAGCCAGGCATGGCCGCGGCCCAGCGTCTCCACATGCAGGCGTCCGGCCTCAAGATAGAGCCGGTTGAGGTCGGTGATCTCAAGCTCGCCCCGGGCCGAGGGCTTCAGCGCCCGCGCCAGGTTGCAGACCTGATCGTCGTAGAAATAGAGGCCGGTGACCGCGAGGTTGGAGCGCGGCGTCGCGGGCTTTTCCTCGATGCTGAGGGCGCGGCCGTCCGGCCCCATCTCCACCACGCCATAGGCGCGCGGATCCTCGACGCCATAGGCGAACACCGTGGCCCCGCCCTGCCGCGCCCGGGCCCGGGCGAGCAGGCCGGACAGTCCCGCGCCGAAGAACAGGTTGTCGCCCAGGATCAGGGCGCCGGGGCCGCCCTCCAGAAAGGTCTCGCCGATCAGGAAGGCCTGGGCCAGGCCCTCGGGACGCGGCTGCTCGGCATAGGAGATGCGAAGACCCAGCCCCTCGCCATCGCCGAACAGGCGCCGATAGGCGGGCAGGAAGTCGGGCGAGGAAATGATCAGGATGTCGCGCAGCCCCGCCAGCATCAGCACGCTGAGCGGGTAGTAGATCATCGGCTTGTCATAGACCGGCAGCAGCTGCTTGTTCGCCGCCAGGGTGGCGGGATAGAGGCGCGTACCAGCCCCTCCGGCGAGGATGATGCCTTTCATCGGGCGGCCGCCTTGGCGACGCCGAGCCGCTCTCCGGCGTAGGCGCGCTCCCGGATCGGACGCCACCAGGCCTCCTGGGCGAGATACCAGTCGACCGTCTCCTTCAGGCCGGAGGCGAAGCTGTGCGCCGCGCGCCAGCCGAGCTGCGTCTCGATGCGGGAGGGGTCGACCGCATAGCGCCGGTCATGACCGGGCCGGTCCTCCACATGGCTCACGCCGCGGATATGGGGCTGGGCGTCGGGGCGGGGCCGCACCGCGTCGAGGTGGGCGCAAATGCCCTCCACCACCTGCAGATTGGTGCGCTCGGCGCGACCGCCGATCAGATAGGTTTCGCCGGGACGTCCCGCCTCGAACACCCTGATGAGCGCCTCGACATGGTCGTCCACGTGCAGCCAGTCGCGCACCTGATCCCCCGCGCCATAGATGGGCAGAGGCTCGCCGCCGAGCGCCTTGATGATCATCAGCGGGATCAGCTTTTCGGGGAACTGCCAGGGGCCGTAATTGTTCGAGCAATTGGTGATCAGGACGGGCAGGCCGTAGGTGTGGTGGAAGGCGCGCACCAAATGATCGGAGGCGGCCTTGGAGGCTGAGTAGGGCGAGCGTGGGTCGTAGGGGCTCGTCTCGGTGAACACGCCGACCGCCGGCAGGGCCCCGAACACCTCGTCGGTGGAAATGTGATGCAGGCGAAAGCTCTCGCGCCGGGCGCCATCCAGGCCGCGCCAATAGGCGAGGGCCTCGGTGAGCAGGTTGAGCGTCCCGCCGACATTGGTCTCGACGAAGGCGGCCGGGCCATCGATCGAGCGGTCCACATGGGTCTCGGCGGCCAGGTGGGTGATGATGTCCGGCGCGAAGGCGGTGATGGCCCGGCGCAGGGCGTCGCGATCGCGGATATCCGCCTGCACGAAGTCGTAACGGGCGTGGCCCCGCACGGCGTCCAGGGCCGCCGGGCTGGCGGCATAGGTGAGGGCGTCGAGGTTCAGCACCTGGTGGGGCGAGCCCGCGATCAGCCGACGCACCAGGGCCGAGCCGATGAATCCGGCGCCGCCGGTGACGAGAATGCGCTTGGTCGAGGTCATGACGAGGAACTCTATGGGGTCAGGGGCGTCTCGCCCAGCGGCGTCAGAGGGTCGCAGTCATAGGCAAAGGGACTCTCGAAACCCACCAGGGCGCCGAGTTGCGCGTCCTTGTCCGAGACCAGGGGCGCCGCGCCCGCCAGCGGCCAGGGAATGGCCAGGTCTGGATCGTTCCAGGCCAGGCCGCCCTCCGTCTCGGGCGCATAGACATCGCTGGCCTTGTAGGCGAGCTCGCTCTCCGGCTCGAGGGTCAGAAACCCGTGCGCGAAGCCAACCGGGATAAACAGCATCCAGCCGTTCTCGGCGGTCAGCTCGGCGCCGACCCAGCGACCGAAGGTCGGCGAACCCCGGCGCAGGTCCACGGCGACATCGAACACCCGTCCCCGGGCGCAGCGAACCAGCTTGGCCTGGGCATGGGGCGGGGCCTGAAAATGCAGGCCGCGCAGCACCCCCGCCGGAATGGAGCGCGAGAGATTGTCCTGAACAAAGCCGGTGGTGACGCCGAGCTTTTCGAAGTGGCGCGCGCTCCAGGTTTCGGTGAACCAGCCGCGAGCGTCGGCAAAGCGCCGGGGCGCGATCAGCTTGACAGGACCCATGCCACCCCCTCGCGACCCTCCCTCGCGGCGGCGCGTCGGCCCGGTTAGAGACAGGTTGCGGTCGCGACGTCAATGCGCTCATAGGCGTGACATGTCCGGACCTGTGAACGCCCCTGTTTCACCGCGCCGCCGCAAACCACGCCGGCTCGGGACGGTCCTACGGGAGGCCGCGCTGGAGCGGCGCTGGCGGGCCAACGCCTGGGCGGCGCGCTTTGACTACGACTGGGCCGCCATCCCCTATAACCGCATCGCCCTTGTGAACCTGCTCCTCTCGGGTCGCCCTGAGGCGCGCTATCTGGAGATCGGCTGCGCGGGGGATGAGCTGTTCAACGCGGTCATGGCCCCGGTGAAGGTGGGGGTGGACCCGGTGCGTGGCGGCACGCACCGCATGACGAGCGACGCCTTCTTCGAATCCTCGTCCGGGGCCCCGTTCGACGTCATCTTCATCGATGGCCTGCATCTGTATGATCAGGTGCGGCGCGACCTCGTCCACGCGCTCGCCGCCCTCAAGCCCGGCGGCTGGATCGCCATGCACGACATGCTCCCGCGCGACTGGAAGGAAGAGCATGTTCCGCAGATTCAGAGCCGGGGTTGGACCGGCGATGGCTGGAAATGCGCGTTCGAACTCGCCGAGACCCCGGACATCGCCTTTCGCCTGATCGCCATGGACCATGGCGTCGCGGTCCTGCGTCCGACCCAGCCCGGCATCGTCCTGGCCGACTGCCGTGCGGAGCTGGCGCCGGCGCGCTTCTCCTATCTGGAGACCCATCGTCATCGCCTGCCCCTGGTGGACTGGGACGAGGGGCTGGCCTGGGTCCGCGCCGGGGGGCCATAGGGCCTGTGGGGCCGCCCGCCTGGCGCGCGGCGGTCATTCCCCGTCAAGACTTCGTCGCTAGATCGAGGCCTGACGCCCCGCGCGGGGCGAGCGGATGGGGAAGGAGACGCCCGTGACGTTGCTGCAGGCCCTTGTCATGGCGGTGCTCCAGGGCGTCACCGAACTCTTCCCGATCTCCAGCCTTGGCCACGCGGTGATCGCCCCGGCGCTGCTGGGCTGGCGAAATGTCGATGAGAATGCGCCGGGCTTTCTGCCGTTTCTGGCGGTCATGCACCTGGGCACGGCCATCGCCCTCCTGGCCTTTTTCTGGCGCGACTGGTGGAGTTTCGCCGTCTCGATCCTGCGCTTTCGCGATCCGGCGGGCGCGGCGGATCGGCGGCTCTTCTGGCGCGTCGTGGTCGCTACAATCCCGGCGGTGATCCTGGGCGCCCTGTTTGAAAAGGTGCTCAAGCAGGGGTTCGGCGCGCCGCGCCTGGCGGCCCTGTTCCTGATGGTGAACGGCATCCTGCTCCTGGCCGCCGAGCGCTTCCGCCACGGCGCCTCCCGTCCCCTCAGCGGGATGAGCGTCCTCGACGCCGTGATCATCGGCTTCTGCCAATGCCTGGCGCTGATTCCGGGCCTGTCTCGCTCAGGCGCCACCATGGCCGGGGGCTATCTGCGCGGCTTTGACCACGAGCAGGCGGCGCGCTTCTCCTTTCTCACCGCCACGCCGATCATTCTGGGCGCGGTGGTCCTGGAGGCCCCCAAGCTGGTCAAGGCGCACGAGACCCTGGGCCCGCTCTCCCTGATCGCCGGCCTTGCCGCCGGCCTCACGGCCCTCGCCAGCGTCTGGGCGTTGATGACCTGGTTCCGGACGCGGGAGGTGCGCGGTTTCGCACCATTCGCCCTCTATTGCGTCGCCGCCGGGGCCGGGGCCCTCCTGCTGCTGTCGCGCGGCTGACCCCGGAACTTTCGCCCTCAGAGCACGGTGAGCATCTCCGCCACCAGCGGGTGACGGACGATGTCGCGATCGGTGAGGCGAACCACGGCCACGGTGGGCAGGGCTTCCAGCCGTTCGGCGACCGGCTTGAGGCCCGAGAGCTCCGGCAACAGATCCGACTGCGCCGGATCGCCGGTCACCACCATGGTCGAACTCCAGCCCAGGCGGGTCAGAAGCATCTTCAACTGCATGTAGGTGCAGTTCTGCGCCTCATCGATCACCACGAAGGCGTTGTTCAGGGTCCGGCCGCGCATGAAGCCGACCGGGGCGATCTCAATGGCCCCCTCGGCCATCAGCGAGCGGACCCGCTTCATGGAGAGGCGATCGGACAGGGCGTCGTAGAGCGGACGCAGATAGGGGGCGAGCTTGTCCTCCACTTCGCCGGGCAGAAAGCCGATCGACTCGCCCGCCTCCACGGCGGGGCGGGACAGCACGATGCGCCCCACGCGTCCGGCCTCCAGGGCCTCGACCGCCTTGGAAATGGCCAGATAGGTCTTGCCGGTGCCGGCGGGGCCGAGGGCCAGAACCAGGGCGCGCTGGTCGATGGCGGCCATAAGCTCTTCCTGGCCCTTGGATTTGGGTTTGACGGTTTTGAGGTAGCCCTGGCTCCGCTCCTCCGGCTCGTGCGGGCTCCATCCCCGCGCGGTCGGCAGGCGCCGAATCTTGCTGTCCTCTTGAAACTCCCGATCGTCGAACGCGCCTTCGCGCACCAGACGCTTCAGGGGTCGCTTGGTCATGAGGGCTCCTCCAGGTGACTCGATCCAAGAATGGACAGGCAAAAAGAAAGGGCGGCGCCGCAAGGCCCGCCCGTTCGCGAGGTCGATGTGAAGAAAAAGCCGCAGGCGGCGCCGCCGCCAGGGCGGTCTGGACCGATCAAGGGGGGCGGTGTTGACCGCCCGTCTGCCGTGAGCGACACCCCGTTCTCCGCATCCAAGGACGACCGCGTGTGACAGACGCGGCGGCGACCGGGGCGAGCGCCTCGAATCGCCAAGACATGGTCATCTAAACGTATTTCCAAAAGGTTTATAAGTGGGTCTGGGAAAGAATAAGGGGTGTACGGATGACGAGCTATAGCTTGGCCGGTGTGGCTCCAACCTTTCCTGACGACGGGCAATACTGGGTTGCCCCGACCGCATCGGTGATCGGGCGCGTCATCCTCAAGACAAACGCCAGTATTTGGTTTGGAGCGGTGTTGCGCGGCGACAATGATCCGATTGTCGTCGGCGAGAACTCCAACATCCAGGACAACAGCGTCCTTCATACCGACTTGGGCCAACCCCTGACGATCGGCGCCAATGTCACCGTGGGGCACAAGGTCATGCTGCACGGCTGCACGATCGGCGATGGGAGTTTGATCGGAATTGGGGCGATCGTGCTCAACGGCGCCCGCATCGGGGCAGGCTGCCTGATCGGCGCCGGGGCCCTGATTCCCGAAGGCAAGGAAATCCCGGACCATAGCCTTGTGATGGGCGCCCCGGGCCGGGTGGTCCGCACCCTCAGCCCCGAGCAGGCGGCGGGGATCGCCGCCGGAGCGCGACACTATGTAGAGAACTGGAAGCGCTACCGCGCCGGACTGGCCGCCCTGGCCTGATCGCGGCTTTTGGCGATCGCGACACGTTGGAAGGAGCAAGACGCCCATGGCCTATGACTTCATCACCGTGGCGCGCGAAGGCCCGCTCACCCTCCTGACCCTCAACCGGCCGGATGTGATGAACGCCCTGCATGCGCCGGCTCATGCCGAGATGGCGCACGCCCTGGACGCCTTCCGCGATGACCCTGAGCAGTGGGTGATGATCCTCACCGGGGCTGGGGATCGGGCCTTTTCCGCCGGCAACGATCTCAAGTGGCAGGCCGGCGGCGGCGAGATGCGCACCCCGCCTTCGGGTTTCGCCGGTCTGACCTCGCGCTTCGATCTGGCCAAGCCGCTGATCGCGGCGGTCAATGGGGTGGCCATGGGCGGCGGCTTTGAGATCGCGCTCGCCTGCGACCTGATCATCGCCTCGGAGACGGCGGTGTTCGCCCTGCCCGAGCCCCGGGTGGGCCTGGCGGCGCTGGCCGGGGGGTTGCACCGTCTGCCCCGGGCCATTGGCCTCAAGCGCGCCATGGGCATGATCCTGACCGGACGTCGGGTCAGCGCGCGCGAGGGCCTGGAGCTGGGCTTCGTCAACGAGGTGGTGGCCCCGGCCGACCTGATGAGCGCGGCGCGACGCTGGGCGAGCGCCATCCTGGAGCTGAGCCCCATGTCCGTCCGCGCCTCCAAGGCCGCCGTGCTGCGCGGACTGGATGAACCCAGCCTGGCCGCCGCCATTTCGGGCCAGTCGCGCTATGAGGAGGTGGCGGCTCTCTTCCGCTCGCAGGATTTCATCGAGGGGCCGCGCGCCTTTGCGGAGAAGCGTCCGCCGCGCTGGTCCGGCAAGTGAAGCCTCAGCCCCGGCAAGCCTATCGGGCGCGCCGCCTCTGGCCATGAGCGCAGCATCCGCCGCTCCCAAGGAGAAGAGCACGCGTCGGGCGGCCGGAGTGGTCGGCCTGGCGGTGGTGGCCTCGCGGCTGTTTGGCCTGCTGCGCGAGGTGGTGTTCGCCGCCATGTTCGGCGCGGGCGAGTTGCTCGACGTCTATATCGCCGCCTTCCGCATCCCCAATCTCCTGCGCGACATGTTCGCCGAGGGCGCGCTCTCGATCGCCTTCACGACGCTCTTCACCCGGACCTGGGAAAAGGAGGGCGAAGCGCCGGCCTGGGCCCTGGCCAACCTGATCCTCTCGACCATGATCGTGGTCATGGGCGTGATCTGCGTGACGGCGATCCTGTTCGCGCCCGCGGTGGTCGAGGTGACCAATTTCGGATTCCACAACGTGCCAGGGAAGTTCGCCCTCGCCGTTCAGCTCACCCGGATCCTGTTTCCCTTCATTCTCTTTGTCTCGCTGGCCGCGGCGGTGATGGGGATGCTGAACGCGCGCTTCGTGTTCGCCGTCCCCGCCTCGGCCTCAACCGTGTTCAACATCGTCAGTGTGGTCGCCGGCGTCGGACTGGCCTTCGCCTTTCAGCCGCAGGCCCTGGCCCACTGGCGTCATCCCGCCTTTGACCAGCGGGCGCTCTATGGCGTCAGTCTTGGCGTCCTTCTGGGCGGTCTGGCTCAGCTCTCCATGCAGCTGCCCTCGCTGCTTCGCCTGGGCTTCCGCTTCCGCTGGCGGCTTGCCTTCACCGATCCCCGACTGGCCGAGCTCTGGCGGCTGATGTGGCCGAGCCTGATCGCCTCGGCCACGGTTCAGGTCAACGTATTGGTCAACGGCATGTTCGCCTCGGAGATCAATGGCGGCCAGTCCTGGCTCTACTGCGCCTTCCGCCTGATGCAGCTGCCGATCGGCCTGTTCGGCGTCTCCCTGGCGACCGCGACCCTGCCGGCGGTGACCCGGGCGGCGGCGCGCGGCGACATGGCCGCCTTTGGCCACACGGCCAAGGACTCGCTTCGCCTGGCCGCCTTTCTGACCCTGCCGGCGGCGGCGGGCCTGGCCGTCCTCGCCCGGCCGATCATTGGCGTCATCTATCAGCACGGACGCTTCAGCCTGCATGACACGGTGCAGACCGCCTCGGCCCTGCAGGCCTATGCCCTGGGCCTGGCCGGATACGCCGCCATCACCGTGCTTCGGCCGTGCTTCTACGCGCTGAACCGGCCGAAGATCCCCCTGGTGGTGAGCCTGATCGGCATTGGCCTCAACCTCCTGCTCAACTTCCTCAACATGCAGGTGTTCCACTTCGGCCATGTGGGGCTCGCCCTGATCACCTCGATCGTCGCCACGGTGAACATGGCCCAGCTCGCCTTTGCCCTGAGGCGGCATGTGGATATCGGCTCGGCCGTGTCCTGGCTGGGATTTCTCGCCCGCTGCCTCCTGGCCGCCGCGGCCTGCGGCGCGCTCGCCTGGGCGGCGGATGACCGCCTCGCGATGCTCGGCGTGGCGCGCTGGGTCCGGCTTGGCCCCGCCGTGGGCGCCGGCGTGCTGGGCTACTTCGCGTTTGCCCGTCTCGTGGGGCTGAGCGAGAGCGCCGAGGCCTGGGCCATGATCCGCCGCCGCCTGCCCGGGGGGCGGGGGAGGGGCTGATCCGGCGCACACGCCGGCGCACACGCTTGTCACGCTCGCCGGCCGCCCCCTACAGTCCCCGCGCTTCGCCCGGGCGCGAAGGCGATGCCGGGCCCAGGCCCATGGGGAGTGATGATGGCCGTCGAGAGCTGGGACTATGTGATCATCGGCGCGGGGTCCGCGGGCTGCGTCCTCGCCAACCGGCTGACGGCCGACGGGACGACGCGGGTCCTGCTGCTCGAGGCGGGCGGCCCGGACAAGTCCATGCTGGTGCGGATGCCCGCCGGGGTGGGGTCTCTGATCTCGGCCAAGGGCGAGTACAATTGGGGCTTCTGGACCGAGCCGGAGCCGCATCTGGATGGTCGGCGCCTCTGGTGGCCCCGCGGCAAGGGCTGGGGCGGCTCATCTTCGATCAACGGCATGATCTATATCCGCGGACATGCGCGCGACTATGATCTGTGGCGCCAGATGGGCCTGCCGGGCTGGGGCTATGCCGACGTCCTTCCCTACTTCAAGCGCGCCGAGTCGCTGGAGGGGGGCGGAGACGACTGGCACGGCGGCGAGGGCCCCCTGCACATTTCCAAAGCCCCGGCGACGCATCCGGTCTTTTCGCGATTCGTCGCGGCCGGCGTCGAGGCGGGCTACAAGGCCACCAAGGATTTCAACGGGTTCCAGCAGGAGGGTTTTGGCCCCTATCAACTGACCATCAAGGATGGCCGCCGCTGGAGCGCCGCCTCGGCCTACCTGCATCCGGCGATGAACCGGCCTAACCTGACCTGCCTGACCGGCGCGCGGACCACCCGTATCCTGATCGAGGCGGGCCGGGCGGTTGGGGTCGAGTTCGTCCAGAGCGGCGAAACCCGTCAGGTGCGCGCGGACGGCGAGGTCCTGCTCTGCGCGGGGGCGGTGCAATCGCCTCAGATCCTTCAGCTTTCGGGGATCGGCGATCCGGAGCATCTGGCCGAGGTCGGTATTGAGACCCGCCACGCCCTGCGAGGCGTCGGAGCCAATCTGCAGGACCATCTGGACGCCAGCCTGAGCTGGGAGACCAAGGGCGTGAAGACCGCCTATTCCTACAGCGCGGGCATCAACCAGCTGGTCACGGGGCTCAACTACCTGCTGTTCGGCAAGGGGTATGGGCGGCAGAACTTCCTGGAGTCGGGGGCGTTCCTGAAGTCGCGGCCGGACCTGGATCGTCCGGACCTGCAGCTTCACACCGTGCTCGCGATCATGAAGAACCACGGCAAGGACCAGGTGGCCAAGGATGGTTTTACCGTTCACGTCTGCCAGTTGCGTCCCGAGAGCCGCGGGCGGGTTGGGCTGCGTTCCGCCGATCCGTTCGACGATCCGGCGATCTTCGCCAACTATCTCGCCGCCGAGGAGGACCGTCGCGCCCTGCGGGAGGGGGTGAAGATGGTCCGCGACGTGGTCTCCCAGCCGGCCCTGGCCTCGCTGCGCGGCCCGGAGCTGTTCCCGGGCCCCGGCGTGGCCACGGATGCGGAGATCGACGCCTGGATCCGCCAGGCGGGAGAGACGATCTATCATCCTGTCGGGACCTGCCGCATGGGCGTCGCGGGCGACCCCGGGGCGGTGGTGGATGCCGAGTTGCGGCTTATTGGCCTTGGCGGGCTGCGGGTCGTCGACGCCTCGGTCATGCCGACCCTGGTGGGGGGGAACACCAACGCGCCGACCATCATGATCGCTGAAAAGGCCGCAGACATGATCACGGGCCGCGCGCCCCCGGCGCCCGATATGGCGTCCTATGAGGAACAGGCGGCGGCCTGACGGGCGCGGGAGCAGGCCACGCATGGACGCCACGTCCCTGGATCAGCGCGCGATTCGCGCGCCGGGCGCCATCCTGGCCATCGCCGGAGGGATTGTGGCCTTGCACGCCTTGCGCGTCGCCCTTCAGATCGGCGCCGACCCCTTCGCCTTTGCCGCCAGCGACCTCTGGCGCGGCCGTGCCTATACGCTGCTGACCCACATGCTGGTCCACGCCAACTGGGCCCATGTCGTGACCAACGCCGTCTTCATTCTCGCCTTTGGCGCCCCGGTGGGGCGTCTCCTGGGGCAGGACGTGCGCGGCGCCATACTGGTCTCGACCTTTTTCGTCGTCTGCGGCGTGATGGCCGCGCTGGGGTTCGCCGGCCTCGATCTCGCCTTTCCCCCGGGGGGCCAAAGGGGTGTGGAGGACAGCATGATCGGAGCCTCGGGGGCGGCCGCGGGCCTGATGGGGGCCGCATCGCGGCTGATGGGGCGAACCCCGCGCGCCGCGGGGGCGCCGGGCCGACCGCGCCTGGGGCCGATGCTGAGCCGGTCGTCCATGGGCCTTGCCGCGTCCTGGGTCGTGGTCAATCTGGTGGTGGGCCTGACGGGCCTTGCCCCGGGGGTCGAGGGGGCGGGAATCGCCTGGCAGGCTCACCTCGTGGGCTTTGCCGTGGGCCTCATCCTGATCGGCCCCTTCGCGCGCTTGGCGGGGGCGCCACGCAACGACTCTTGATTTCGGCGGCAATTGGGCAGAGCGTCCACCGGACAAAGGTGTGGAGGATGTCCATGCTCGTGTCTCAGGTTCTCGCCGCCAAGGGCGACGCCGTTTTCACCATCCCGCCAAACGCCACTCTGGAGGCC
>DAIDGR010000057.1 GCA_027452265.1 Caulobacteraceae bacterium | reverse complement strand
GTTTCCTGCTGCGCGGCATAATCCAGCGCCTCCGCGAGAGTCGCAAAATCACCCTTGCGGACAAGGCGTCCGGGCGCGGTCGGTGTCGGAGTCAAATCAGGAGGTTCCGCTGAAAGGCTTCCAAGAGGCCAAGGACACGGCCATGATGCACGGCCCGCCGGGGTGCGTCATCATCGATCAGGCCGCGCGCCTATAGTCGAATTGGCCCCCCCGCGTCGAGCAGACTTTGTGACGGCGCTGCTTCGGCGCCCGAGATTGCGAGACCAAGACCTTCGAATGAGCGACAAGCCCGCCTCCGGCCAGGATCGGCCCAGTCTGGGCGCCCTGATGAAGGACGAGTTCCTTCACGACGCCCTCAGCCGCCCCGCCGCCGGAGACCTTCGCCCCTTGAGGCGTCTTGGGCCCTTCGTCGGCGCCCATCCCGTCGACCTGGTTTTGGGCCTGGTGTTCATGACCCTGTCCTCGGCCTCGGCCCTGGCCATGACCGATGGGGTGCGCCGGGTCATCGATGGGGGCTTCACGCACCGGACAGAGGCCGAGCTGATCCGGCTTTTCATCACCGCTGGCGGCATTGCGGTGGTCCTGGCCGTGTCCACGGGCCTTCGCATGTATTTTCTCTATAAGCTCGGCGAACGGGTTGTGGCCGACCTGCGCCAGGCCGTGTTCCGGCGCGTGCTGGGCCTGGACATGATCCATTTTCAACGGCTCAAGACCGGCGAGATCCTGTCGCGCCTGACCAGCGACATGACCATGGTCGAGAGCATCGTCGGTACGGTCGCCCCGGTCGCCCTGCGCAACCTGATGACCCTCACCGGGGCCCTGGTCTGGATGCTGGTGCTCAGCCCCAACTTCACCGGCGTCGTCCTGGCCCTGATTCCCATCGTCCTGACGCCCCTGTTCCTGATGAGCCGACGCCTGCAGAGGTTGTCCCTCCGCGCCCAGGATCGGTTCGCCGAGGCGGTGGGCTATGCCAGCGAGGGACTGGGCGCCATCGACACCGTGCAGGCCTTTGGCCAGGAGGACATGGTCGCGGGCCGCTTCAACCAGTCGGTGGAGGCCGCCTTCGACGCCTCCCGCGCTCAGCTCAAGGCCCGGGGCCTGCTCTCGGCCCTGATGATCACCCTGATCTTCGGCGGCATGATTGCCCTGCTCTTCCAGTCCACCGTGGCGGTCGTCCACCATCGCCTCTCAGCCGGACACCTGGTTCAGCTTCTGGCCCTGGCCTTCTTCGCGGCCAATGCGGTCAAGGACCTGGCGGATGTCTGGGGCCAGATCCAGAAGGCCTCAGGGGCGGCGGCGCGGGTCATGGAGATGCTCGACACAACGCCCGCGATCCGGGCCCCGGCCAAGGCCACCCCCCTGCCCAAGCCCGCCCGGGGCGAGGTCAGCTTCGAGTCCGTCCGATTCGCCTATCCTGGCCGCCGGGGCCCCGCCGCGCTGGATGGATTTACCCTCAATGTGCGGTCTGGCGAGCGGGTCGCCCTGGTCGGTCCCTCCGGGGCGGGCAAAAGCACCGTCCTTCGACTGCTGCTGCGCTTCTACGACCCCGATCAAGGCGCGGTGCGGCTGGACGGGGTCGATCTGCGCGAGGCCGACCCTGCCGAGGTGCGCGCGCGCCTGGCCGTGGTCGCGCAGGAGGCGCCGCTGTTCTCCGGTTCGGCGACCGACAATATCCGCTTCGGGGCGCCGGAAGTTGACTTCGCGCACGTGCGCGCAGCCGCCTTGGCCGCCCAGGCGGATGGGTTCATCACCGCCCTGCCCCAGGGCTATGACACCCTGGTGGGAGAGCACGCCAAGACCCTGTCTGGCGGTCAGAGACAGCGTCTGGCCATCGCCCGGGCCCTGGTGCGCGACGCGCCGGTCCTGCTGCTCGACGAGGCCACCAGCGCGCTCGACGCCGAGAATGAGCGGCTGGTGCAACAGGCCCTGCACGAGGCCATGCGCGGCCGCACCACCCTGGTCATCGCCCACCGCCTCGCCACAGTGCTCGAAGCCGACCGGATCGTGGTCATGGAACGCGGCCGCGTGGTCGAGGAAGGCGCCCACGCCCAGCTCCTGGCCCGGGGTGGTCTCTATGCCCGCCTCGCCAAGCTGCAGTTCGCCGCCGAGGCCGCCTAGCCCCTGAAGCCCCACCCCCCGACGCCTTTTGCCTTCCGATCTGGAGTCCCGACTGTGAAGTCTCCTCTTGCCCACACCCTGGCCGCGCCGATCGCCGCGATGGCCCTTCTTGGACCGCTCACCCTGGCCTCGGCGGGCCAGGCGGCGACGCCCATGCCTCCCGCGCCGCCCGGAACAGATGCGGACACCCGGGCCTGGTGGAACATCACCGGCGCGCTGTCGGGCGATGACATGGAGGGCCGCGATACGGGCTCCCCGGCCTACGCCCGGGCCGCCGCAAAGGTCGAGGCGCTGTTCAGGGCGGCGGGATTGCAGCCGGCGGGCGACAACCGGTCCTGGCGCCAGACCGTGCCGCTGGAGGAGGTCCGGGTGGACAAGGCTGGAACCGCCTTCACCCTCGAGAGGTCTGATGGGACGCGCCTTGGCCTCGCCTTCCTGCATGAGATCGATGTGCGCGCCACAGGGGAGCTCCCGGCGAAGGCCGAAGGGGCCCTCAGCTTTCGCGGCTATTGTTCGCCCGACGAAATGGGCCCGGACATGGCCGGCAAGATCGCTGTCTGTTTCGGCGCCCGACGCGCTGGCGAGACCAGCGCCGCGCTCCGGCTCAAGGCCGCCGCGGCGGCCGGCGCCATCGGCCTGATCGAGGTCGACGACCCCGGGTTCACGATCGAGCCCGCGCGCTGGCCGGACGCCTATTCGCGGCGTGTGACGATCGTCGGATCGCCCGAGCCGCCGGCGCCCCGGCTCCTGGTCATGCGGCTTTCGGATGCGCGCTTCGCCGACCTGATCGCCGGTTCAGGCCGTGACGCCGCCGCGCTTCTGGCCACCGGCGCCGCCGGCAAGCCCCTGCCGACCTTCGACATTCCCGCGCGTCTCAAGGTGGAGACCCACCTCAGCCGCGCCCGCTATGGCTCGGATAATGTCCTGGGCCTGCTCCCCGGGACCGACCCGGCGCTGAAGGCGCAGGTGGTGGTGGTCTCGGCCCATCTCGACGGCTACGGCCATGGCGAGCCGGTGAAGGGCGACGAGATCTATAACGGGGCCTTCGACGACGCCGCCTATGTCGCGACCCTGGTGCGTCTCGCCGACCAGAGGCACGGTCATGGTTTTCGCCGCAGCGTGCTCTTCGCCGCCTTCACCGGTGAGGAGAAGGGGCTCCTGGGCGCCGTCTGGTTCACCCGCCACCCCACCGTCCCCAAGACGGATCTCGCGGCGGACATCAATCTCGACCAGCTAAGACCTCTGTTTCCGCTGAAGATTCTGACCATGCACGCGGTTGACGACACCACCCTTGGAGCGACGGCGCGGCGTGTGGCGGGCGCCATGGGCGTGGAGATCCGCCCGGACCGGGAGCCTGACCGCCATCTTCTGATGCGCGCCGACCACTGGCCATTCCTGCAGATCGGCGTTCCCGCCACCGGGTTCGTGTTCGGCTATGACCCAGGAACGGAGGCCGAACGCCGGTACCGCCAGTGGTACCAGATCCGCTACCACCGCCCGCAGGACGACATGACCCAGCCCATCGACTTCAAGGCGGCCGCGGACTTCAACACCTTCTTTTATCGCCTGACCGCCGCGGTGGCCGATGCGCAGGACCGGCCGCACTTCCTGCCCGACAGCCCGCTCAAGCCGGCGACGCCCTGACCTGCCCGACCCGGACGGGTTCCCGTTCGGCCCGCCCGAGGAAAGACTCATCGCGTCAGGGACTGAGCCTTCGCCCTGCCTATCCGCCCGAGGTCGGCGGATCCCCCAGATTGGCGGGATAGACGAGCCGAATATGGATGACCGTCTCGCCCGGGCCGGCTGAAAAGCTGACCGCGTGCACCGAGGGCAGGACAAAGTAGAGCTTGGGATTGTTGGCGAAACCGTAGGGCTCACGCGGGGCGAACAGCGTGTGGTCGAAGTGCAGGTTGCTGTTGAGGTCGTCATAGACGACCACGGCGTAGCGGCCGGGCCCTGGCAGATAGGCGCACACGGTGGTCGAGGGGGCGCGGGCGGGCCGGCGCCACACCGCGAGCTCGCCCTTGGCCCGCAGGAACTTTGACGACTCCTCGGGATAGAGGGTGACAGTCATGATGCCCTGGTCCGCCCGGACGTCATCGACGACGACCTTCAGCCTGGCTCCGGTGGGCTCACCCTGGCAGGCGGGTTTGGCGAGGCTCGGCGCGGACGGGGGTAAGGCCGCGGGGCCCGGCGCCGCCAGAGGACTGGGCGGCGTGATCTGGGCTGTAAGGGCGGGCCAGAGGCTGGCGACCGCCAAGCCAGCCAGACGGGTTCGACGCAGGGTCATGGCGCGGTAGATATCGGCGCGGGGGATGAACGAAGCGTGAAGCGTGGCCTTAAGGCTCAGGCCCCGGGCCGCAAGGTCAGGACGTGGGGACGCCCGACTCCACCAGACGCCAGGCCGCCGCCGTGATCTCCAGCGACCGAAGGCGCGCCTCCAGATCGAAGGCCGAGACCGATACGATCAGTTCGTCCGCCCCCGTGCGCCGGGCGAATCCCTCAAGGCCGTGGCGCACGGCGTCCGGCCCGCCGATCACGGCGCAGGCGAGGGTCTGGTCCAGCAGGGCTCTGGCCTCCGGACCGAGTTGCGCGTCGAACCCGTCCACGGGCGGAGGCAGGGGGCCAGGGCGCCCGGACCGAAGGGCGACGAAGGCCTGTTTGAGCGAACTGGAGATCCGCAGGGCCTCCTGATCGGTTTCGGCCGCGATCACCGTCAGGGCGGCCATGACATGAGGCCGGGCCAGGCGGACCGAGGGTTGGAACTCCTGGCGATACAGGGCGAGGGCCCGGTCAAGCTGGGCTGGCGCGAAGTGCGAGGCGAAGGCGAAGGGCAGACCCAGGGCCGCGGCCAGTTGCGCGCCGAACAGGCTCGAACCGAGAATCCAGACCTCGACGTCCGCTCCGGCGCCCGGGATGGCGCGCACTGCCTGATTCGGACCGGCCGGCTGCAGGTAGTGCAACAGCTCCACCAAATCCTCGGGGAAGCGATCCGCGTCGCCCTCTCGCCGTCGCCGAAGGGCCTGGGCGGTGAAGGGGTCGGTTCCCGGCGCGCGGCCCAGACCCAGGTCCACGCGGCCGGGGTGCAGCGCGGCCAGGGTTCCAAACTGTTCGGCGATGATCAGGGGGGCGTGGTTGGGCAGCATGACCCCGCCGGACCCGATGCGGATCGTGCGGGTGCCCGCGGCCACATGGGCGAGCGCCACCGCCGTCGCCGCGCTGGCGACGCCAGGCATGTTGTGGTGCTCCGCCATCCAATAGCGATGGAAGCCGAGCGCCTCGGCCTTGCGCGCCAGGGCCAGGCTGGCGGCGAAGGCGCCCGCGGCGTCGCCGCCCTGGACGATCGGGGCGAGGTCGAGAAGCGAAAGGGAAGCCATGGGTCGGATATAAGGCCCGGGCTTCGATCTGAAAGCCAGGGCTGGCTGAGACGGCGAAGCGCTGTATGCAGGGCCCTGACCCATGCGTGACCGCCGCCCTCCAGGACAGGCCTATTTTCTCGGGATCGCCGGGGCGGGGATGAGCGCCCTGGCCTCGCTTTTGAAGTCGGAGGGCTGGCGGGTCAGCGGCTCGGACAAGGACGTCTTTCCGCCCATCACCACCTATCTGGATCGTCTGGGCATCCCCTGGCGCGACGGATTCGACGCCCAGGCCGTGCCGCGGAACCTCGACCTCGCCATCATCGGGTCGAGCGCCAAGCTCGACCTGGCGCACAACCCCGAACGCGCGGAAATCGCGCGGCGCGGCGTCCCGGCCATGGGGTTTCCGCACTATCTGGGCCAGCACACCCGCGAGCGCCATGTCGTGGTCGTGGCGGGCAGCTTTGGCAAATCCACGGTAACCGCGCTCTGCGCTCACCTCGCCCGCGCGGGTGGGCGGGATCCCGGCTATTTCATCGGCGCCGCCCCGCTCGACCTGCCCGCCTCGGGCCATTCCGGCGCGGCGGAAGAGATCTTTCTGGAGGGCGATGAGTACATCATCAGCCCCGAGGATCGCCGGCCGAAGTTCGCCCTCTATCACCCGCGCGACGTCATCCTGACCTCGATCGTGCACGATCACGTCAATGTCTATCCGACCATGTCCGCCTACGAGGCTCCGTTCGAGGCGCTGGTCGCCCAGGTCCCCGCCGACGGCCTGCTGGTGGCGGCGCGCGGCTATCCCGTTATCGCCCGCCTCGCCGAAGAACGCCTGGCGCGGGGCTTGCCGGTTGTCTGGTACGGAGCCGGCCCTGGCGAAGGGTACGGGGCCGAACGCATCGCCATTGGCGAGATCACCCGCTTTGATCTGGTGACCCCATCCGGCGCCCGGATCCCCTTGGCCACCCAGCAGCTTGGCCTGCACAATATCGAAAATCTTGTGGGGGCCTGCGCCCTCCTGCTCGAGCGGGGCTGGGTGCGACCCGAGGACCTGCCGGCGGCGGCCGTGGGCTTTCGCGGGCTGGAGCGCCGCCTCGACCGCAAGACCTTGCGCTCCCGCGCGCCCGTCTATGAGGGCTTTGGCTCCTCCTACGAAAAGGCGCGGTCAGCGATCGAAGCCGTGCGGCTGCACTTCCCCGACCGCCCCCTGATCGTGATCTTCGAGCCGCACACCTTCAGCTGGCGCAATCGCGAAGCCCTGGCCTGGTACGCCCGTGTCTTTGACGGGGTGGACCGCGTGCTGCTCCTTCCGCCTCCCGTCCACGGGGCGCAGAGCCACGACCAGCTCAGCGCCGACGACATCCTTATGGCCACGCGCGGAGCCGGGGTGCGGGTCGAGGCCATGGCCGACGCCGACGCCGTCCTGGCCGATCTCGAGGGCCGCCTGACCGGAGATGAAGTCCTGTTGCTGCTCTCCTCAGGGCCCCTGGCGGGCCTGCCCGCGCGCCTGCCGGCCTATATGGACGCCCGCTTTGGCGTGGATTGATGTGGGAACGTGGTAAGCTTGGCTGCGTTCTCAATCATGGACGGGGAGGCGGGCGCGCTGTCTGCGCCGCTGTCAGAGACTGCATTTTAGGAGATCACTCGATGGACCTGACCCGTAGATCCCTGGGGCTTGGCGCCTTGCAGGCGAGCGCTCTGGGCCTCGTCGCCGCGGCAAGCCCGTTGGCCGTGGCCCCGGCCCTGGCCGACACGCGCTCGCGCCTGACCATGCGCGGGCGCACGGACCTTCGCCTTCTGCTCCAGGAAGATCACCGCGCACGTCTGTTCTACGATCATTGCCGCGCGGTCCTGATCTTCCCCTCGATCCTCAAGGCCGGCTTCGTATTCGGCGGGGAAACCGGCAACGGCGTTCTGCTCAGCCGGGGGGGCGCGCCGATGGGCTTCTACAATCTGAGCGGCGGGTCCTGGGGCCTGCAAATCGGCGGCCAGGACTTCTCCTACGCCCTGTTTTTCATGACGCCGAACTCCCTCGCCTATCTTCACCGCTCCGCCGGATTTGCGGTGGGCACGGGGCCGAGCGTCGTGGTGATCAACGCCAGTGCGGGCGCCGACGCCGACACCACAACCCTGACCCACGACGTCTATGCCTTCCCCTTCAACGGCAAGGGGCTGATGGCCGACCTGACCCTTCAGGGCACGAAGATCACCCCGATCCACCCGGGCTAAGCCCCGGGCGAGAGCTGCGGCGACGATCAGCGGCCGGTGAACTTCGCCGGCCGCTTTTCGATGAAGGCCGCCATACCCTCGGTCTTGTCCTCGAAGGCGAACAGCGAGTGGAACAGGCGCCGCTCGAGCTTTACGCCCTGCGACAGGGGCGTCTCGTAGGCGGCGTTGACCATTTCCTTGGTCAGCATGACCGCGTTGGGCGACAAGGCGGCGATCTTCCGGGCGGTGTCCATGGCCGTGGGCAGAAGCTCGGCCAAGGGCGTGACCCGGCTCACCAGGCCGCACTGCTCGGCCTCGGCCGCATCCATCATCCGGGCGGTCAGCACCATGTCCATGGCCTTGGACTTGCCGACGAAGCGGGTCAGGCGCTGCGTCCCCCCCGCGCCCGGTGAAACCGCCAGATTGATTTCCGGCTGGCCGAAGCGGGCATTATCGGCGGCGATGATGAAGTCGCACATCATGGCAAGCTCGCAGCCTCCGCCGAGCGCATAGCCCGCCACCGCGGCGATCACCGGCTTGCGGCAGCGGGTGACCCGCTCCCAGTTTCGGGTGATGAAGTCCTCGCCATAGACGTCGGCATAGGACTTCTCCGCCATTTCCTTGATGTCGGCGCCGGCGGCGAAGGCGCGGTCGGACCCGGTGATGACGATGCAGCGCACGGCGGCGTCCGCTTCGGCGGCGTCGAGGGCGGCGGTGAGTTCGTCCATCAGCTGGCCATTGAGCGCGTTCAGCGCGGCTGGCCGGTTGAGCCGGATCAGGGTGACCGCCTCGGCGGTCTCCACCAACAGGGTTTCGTAAGGCATGGTCGGGTCTCCGAAGGGCGATCACTCAGTCCAGAGCCGGAAGCGGGGTCCATTCGCGGTCTGGCGGCAGGGGGGCGAAGACGGCGTCGAGCATGGCGGCGTCGACCGCCTCGGGCGTCGCGGGCGACCAGCGGGGGGCGTTGTCCTTGTCCAGGATCACCGCGCGCACCCCCTCGGAAAAGTCGTGCGACATGACGATGCGGGCGCCAATGCGCATTTCCTGGCGCATCTCGTCGGCGAAACTCGCCATCGTCGCGCCCTCGTCCACCTGGCGCAGGGCCGTCTTCAGACTGAGCGGCGAGCGCACGTCGAGGAGGGCCAGTTCGGCCCGGGCAAATTCGCCGCGGTCCGCCGCCAGCGCGGCGCGGATGGCCTCCAGAGTGCGCCCGCCGTAAAGTCGGTCGATCTCAGGTCGCAGGGCGCTGATTGGGGCGGGGCCCGGCGGCTCCGTGTGGCGCCGCGCCAGGATCGCGGCCAGATCGTCCGGCCGGGCGCAGATCTCAGCCTTCAGGGCCTCCAGGTCCTGGCTCGGAACATGATGCGTGGCGAGACCCAGGGCCAGGCAATCGGATGCCGCCAGGCGGGCGCCGGTCAGGGCAAGCCATACGCCTGTGCGTCCGGGCAGGCGCGACAGGTGCCAGCCTCCGCCGACATCGGGAAACAGGCCAATCGAGGTCTCGGGCATGGCCAGGCGCGTGCGCTCGGTGGCGATACGCCAGGTCGCCGGCAGGGCGAGGCCGACCCCGCCGCCCATGGTCACACCGTCCATGATCGCGACGCGCGGCTTGGGATAGACCATCAGAAGATGGTTGAGCTGGTACTCGCGATAGAAGAAGGCGCAGGCCTCCTCCCCGCCCTCGGCCGCGCTCCTGGCGAGGAAACGGATGTCGCCGCCGGCGCAGAAGCCGCGCTCACCGGCATGATCGATCAGAACCGCCAGAACGGACGGGTCCGCCCTCCATGCGAGCAGGGCCGCGGTCATGGCGTCGACCATGCCGGTGGTCAGGGCGTGCAGGGCCCCAGGCCGGTTGAGGGTGATCCGCCCGACGCGGCCTTCAACGCGACAGACAACCTCCTCGGTCATGACCGCAGCAGCTCGCGGGCGATGATCACGCGCATGATCTCATTGGCGCCTTCAAGGATCTGGTGGACGCGCAGGTCGCGCACGATCCGCTCCAGGGGATAGTCCTTCAGATAGCCGTATCCCCCGTGCAGCTGCAGGGCGTCATTGGCGATCTTGAAGCCGGCGTCGGTGGCGAACCGCTTGGCCATGGCGCAGAGCTTGGTGGCGGCCGGATCGTTCGCATCCAGCGCGCAGGCGCCGCGTCGGACCATCAGCCGCGCCGCCTCCAGATCGGTCGCCATGTCGGCCAGGCGGAACTGCAAGGCCTGGAAATCCGCCAGGGGCCGGCCGAACTGACGCCGGGTCCCCAGATAGGCCTGGGCCGTCTCCAGGGCGAAGGCGGCGCCGCCGAGCGAGCAGGCGGCGATGTTCAGGCGCCCGCCGTCGAGCCCCATCATGGCCATCCGAAAGCCCTGCCCCTCCTCGCCCAGCCGGTTGGCGGCGGGGACCCGGACGCCGTCGAAATGGACCATCGCCGTGGGCTGGCTGGACCAGCCCATCTTCCGCTCCGGGGCGCCGAAGCTCAGACCCGGCATGCCCTTTTCGACGATCAGGGCCGATACGCCGCGCGGGCCCTCCCCGCCGGTGCGCGCCATGACCACGTAGACGTCCGAGACGCCGGCGCCGGAGATGAAAGCCTTGGAGCCATCGAGCACATAAGTCTCGCCCTCGCGGCGCGCCGTGGTGCGAAGCGCGGCGGCGTCGGAGCCCGAAGATGGCTCGGTCAGGCAGTAGGAGGCGATCAGCTCCATGGTCGTCAGGCGCGGCAGATAGGCGCGACGGGTCGCTTCAGACCCGAACCGGTCGATCATCCAGGACGCCATGTTGTGGATCGACAGAAAGGCGGCGGTGGAGACATCGCCGTGGCTCAGCGCCTCGAAGATCAGGGCCGCCTCCAGCCGTCCCAGCGCCGAGCCGCCCACATCCTCACGCACATAGATGCCAGCCAGGCCGAGCGCCGCGGCCGCCCGCAGGGTCTCCACGGGGAAGACCTTGTCCTCGTCCCAGCGCGCGGAATGCGGAGCAAGCGCCTCGGCGGCGAAGGCCGAGGCCGTCTCGACAATGGCCGCCTGTTCGTCACTCAGGTTGAAATCCATGTCGGTTTCTCCCTCCGGCTCAGGCCATGGTGGGGATGACGAAGGCCGAGTCCTCGACCTCACCCTCAGGCCACCGCGCGGTCACGGTCTTGACCTTGGTGTAGAACTTCACGCCTTCCATGCCGTGCTGATTGGTGTCGCCAAAGGCGCTGCGCTTCCAGCCGCCGAAGGTGTGATAGGCCACGGGCACCGGGATCGGCACATTGATCCCGACCATGCCCACCTCGACCCGGGAGGCGAAGTCCCGCGCCGCCTTGCCGTTGCGGGTATAGATGGCGACGCCATTGCCGTAGGGATGGTCGGAGGCGAGGTTCAGCGCCGCCTCGAAGCTGTCGGCGCGCACGATCTGCAGGACCGGCCCGAAGATCTCCTCCTGATACGTGGTCATGTCCGGACGCACGTGATCGAACAGCGTCGGGCCGAGGAAGAAGCCCTTCTCATAGCCCTGCAGGGCGAAGTTGCGCCCGTCCACCACCAGCTCCGCGCCCTCGGCGACGCCCTGGGCGATATAGGACTCGACCCGCGCCTTGTGGGCGGCGGTGACCACTGGCCCGTACTGCGCGTCAGGATCGGTGGAGATCCCGACCTTGAGGCCCGCGATCCCGTCAAGCAGACGCTCCCGCAACGCCGCAGCGGTCCTCTCGCCCACCGGAGCGACCACCGGAAGAGCCATGCACCGCTCGCCCGCGGATCCGTAGGCGGCGCCGAGAATGTCCTTGGTCGCCTGATCGAGATCAGCGTCAGGCAGGATCACCCCATGGTTCTTGGCCCCGCCCATGGCCTGAACGCGCTTTCCGTGCGCGGCGCCGGTCCGATAGACGTAATGGGCGATGTCGGAGGACCCGACAAAGCTCACCGCCCGGACCAGGGGATGGGTCAGGAGCGCGTCCACCACCGCCTTGTCACCCTGCACGACATTGAGCACGCCTGCCGGGGCGCCCGCCTCAAGCATCAGCTCGCCCAGACGCAGGGGCACGCTGGGGTCCTTTTCCGAGGGCTTGAGGATGAAGCTGTTGCCGCAGGCGATGGCGATGCCGAACATCCACATGGGGATCATGGCCGGGAAGTTGAACGGCGTGATCCCGGCGCAGACCCCCAGGGGCTGGCGCATGGAATAGACATCGATCCCCGGGCCGGCGCCCTCGGTATATTCACCCTTCAGGGCATGGGGGATGCCGCAGGCGAACTCGATCACTTCCAGGCCGCGCTGAACGTCGCCGCGTGAGTCGGCGATCACCTTGCCGTGCTCCGCGGAGAGCAGGGCGGCCAGTTCGTCCATCCGCGCCTCGACCAGGCGCTTGAACTCAAACATCACCCGCGCGCGGCGCTGCGGATTGACCTCGGCCCAGGCCCGCTGCGCCTTGGCGGCGGACTGGACGGCGGTCTCGACGAGGGCGACGTCACCCAGCGCGACGTGGGCCTGAACCGCTCCGGTATTGGGATCGAAGACCTCGCCGAAGCGGCCGCCCGGACCGCCGGACACCCGGGACCCATTCACGAAATGGCCGATCTCACGCATGGCCTTTACCTCACCCTCACTCACGCAACATGGATTGGTCGCCCCACGGTCGCGCCAACGGGTCCTTCCCCGCGCGCGAAGTTCGGCGGCGACGCAATGCGGGGTGCTCTAGAACTCCCGCCCGCCTGACACAACGCCCCCAAACGGAGGCCCAAAGGCCCAGCCTTCGACGCCCGTTGCGCATGGCATTGCCCGGCCCAAGCCCTCGCCTGTAAGCTGGACCGGGTCGCGGGGAGCGGCCTTGAGCCCTCCCCTTCCTGATCGGCCCGCCCGCGAAAAGGACCTTACGAGGCATGAGCCAGACGCCGCGCGTGGCGATCATCATGGGCAGTCGCTCCGACTGGCCGACCCTCAAGGGCGCCGCCGAGGCGCTCGAGGCCCTGGGCGTGACCTATGAGACCCGGGTCGTCTCGGCGCATCGCACGCCTGATCGCATGGCCGAGTTCGCCAAGGGCGCAAAGGCCCAGGGGATCCAGGTCATCATTGCGGGGGCTGGCGGGGCGGCCCACCTGCCGGGCATGACCGCCTCCATGACCGATCTGCCGGTGCTTGGCGTACCGGTGGAGTCGAAGGCCCTGGCCGGCCTCGACTCGCTGTTGTCGATCGTGCAGATGCCCAGCGGCGTCCCGGTGGGGACCCTGGCGATCGGCGCCGCGGGCGCCCGAAACGCCGGCATTCTGGCCGCGCGCATCCTGGCCCTGGCGGATCCCGCCCTGGCTGAGCGCCTCGCGGCTCAGAGCCGCGCCCTGACCGAGTCGGTGCCCGAGACGGTGGAGGACGCGTGACGTTTCCCCTGGCGCCGGGCGCGATGATCGGCATTCTCGGCGGCGGCCAGCTCGGCCGCATGCTGTCCCTCGCCGCCGCGCGACTGGGCTTCGACGTGACCATTCTGACGCCCGAGGCCAACGCGCCGGCCGGGCGGGTCTCGGCCCGGACCCTGCAGGCGGACTATGAAGACCCCGCCGCTCTCGACGAGATGGCGCGGACCTGCGCGGTGGTCACCTTCGAATTCGAGAACGTCCCCGCCGCCGCGGTCGCGCACCTGATGAAAAAGGGGGTCGCCGTCGCTCCCGCCGCCCAGGCCCTGGCGGTGTCCCAGGACCGGCTTGAGGAGAAGCGCTTCGCCAACGCCGCGGGCATCGCCACAGTGGCGTTCTCGGCGGTGGACACGGTCGCCGATCTGAACGCGGCGCTGGCTCGCATGGGCGCGCCGCTGCTCCTGAAGACGCGACGCGGCGGCTATGACGGCAAGGGACAGGTCTGGGTGCGACGTCCAGAGGACGCCGCCGCCGCCTTCGCGGAGATCGGCGAGCGGCCCGCCATCGCCGAGGCGCCGGCCGATTTTCGCCGCGAACTGGCGATCATCGCGGCGCGGGGCCGGAGTGGAGAGATCGCCCTCTATCCCCTGACCGAAAGCCATCATGAGAACGGCATCCTGCGGCGAACGACGGCGCCGGCGCGCGGCGCCGACAAGGCCCTGCCGGAGGCCGAGCGGATGGCCGTCAGCCTGCTGACCGCCCTGGACTATGTGGGGGTGATGGGCATCGAGCTGTTCGAGCGCGACGACGGCAAGCTGCTCCTCAATGAGTTCGCCCCGCGCGTGCACAATACCGGCCACTGGACGCTCGACGGCTGCGAGGTGGACCAGTTCGAACAGCACATTCGCGCCGTCTGCGGCTGGCCGCTCGGCCCTACCCGGGCGAGCCGCGGGGTCGAGATGATCAATCTCCTGGGCGAGGAGGTGCGAGCCTGGCCCCGCTATGCGGCCGAGCCCGAGACCCGGGTCTGGCTCTATGGGAAGTCAGAAGCCCGGCCGGGCCGAAAGATGGGCCATGTGAACCGGATGATGCGCCCCGAATCCTGAACATCCCGACGCACGGCGGACCGCGCTCAAATCGGCGGCGCCTGTCACAATTCTGTCGGAAATGTTTCAACGGCGCTTCACCGAGCCTCGCTAGACATGGTTGTCCTGGACCAATCAAACGGGGCCGCGCTGGATTGCGCAGGGGCGGCCGCTAAGCTCGGCTAAGGGGAACGACACATGACGCGATCGCATTTGCTGGCCGGCGCTGGACGCCTGGCCCTGGTCCTGGCCGCCCTCGGCCTATCGACTGTCGGGGCTCACGCCGAAGACGCGGCCGCCGCCGACTCGGCGACCCAGGTTTCAAGCGTCACTGTGGTGGGCAAGCCGGTGGAGACCGCCCCGGCCGTCCCGCCCCTCTCCACCCCCTACACGGTGGATACGATCACCTCGGATCAGGTCCGGGCGCTGCCGGACTCGCCGACGGTCAATATCCAATCCATGCTGAACAACATGCCGTCGTTCTACGCCACGACGGATGGTCCCAATGAAGGGATCAATGTGGAGTTCCGCGCCTTCAATTCCGGCCAGTTCTCGGAGACCTATGAGGGCGTTCCGCTGAACGACGTGTTCAACGGCGGGGTCACCAATCAGGCCAGCGTCGTGAACGGCACCCTGTTGCTGCCCCGCAACGTGGACAGCGTCCAGGTCTATCGCGGGATCAACAATCCGGCGGTCAATTCCTACAACTCGCTGGGCGGCACCATCAATTTCCTGCCCCGAATGCCGACCAACGATTTCAACGCCCAGATCGGCGGATCCTACGGCAGTTTCGATTCCTATGATGTCCACGCCCAGATCAATACGGGCGACGTCAACGGCCTGAAGCAATTCCTGGCCTACGATCACGCCGAAAGCGGCGGCTGGCTCGCCTACACGGGCGACCGCAACACGAACATCTACTATTCGGCCGCCTACGACGCGCCGAACGGCGACCACGCCAGCCTGGTCGTGGTCTATGACCACAACAACGGCAAATCCCCGTTCCAGGAACCCTTGGCCGTGCTCCAACCCGGCGGGTTCAACAATCTTCCGCCCAGCGACGAATACGAGAACGATCGCGATACGCAGTGGATGGCGATCCTCGACTTCCGGATGCCGATCAGCAGCGCGATCAGCTTCGACCAGAAAATCTTCGGGGCCACGGACAACTATCTTCGGACCTCGTTCGCCAACCCCAACTACAACGGTCAGTACCCGCTCCAGAACAACCCGACGGGTTTCGCCTTCTGGCTGAGCACCGCCTACCCCTATCCGTCGGGGCCCACCTATGACCCCGCCTCGGTGTTCGGTTCAGTTCAGGCGGGCACGGCCTATCACTTCTACGGCTACACGACGTGGACGGTGGGGTACCAGCCGACGGTGACGATCGATCTGCCGCATAACGAGATCGTGGCGGGCGGCAACTTCACCTACGGAAATCTGCACTCTCGCGAGTACTGGTACGGCGCCTACAACATGCCGATGACGCCAGGCTATAACGACGCCTGGGACGAGCATGATTGGCGCATCCTGGCCAACGGCTTCGTTCAGGACACGATCTCGCTGTTTGATAATCGGCTGACCTTGACCCCTGGCGTCAAGTTCATCTTCGCCAACACCTTCGACAACGACCAGGTCGGCTTCTACTATCCGTATGCGGGGTCACCGAGCGATACCGAGCACTACATCGCTCCGACCGTAGGGGTGAACTATCAGATCACGCACGACGTGGCGGCCTTCTTCGCCTTCGGCCAGAACATCAAGTTCCCGGATATCGGAGCCTTCTACGGCGCGGTCCCAGCCTACGCCAATGCGGCCGGCGGCGCCGCGTTCCAGACGCCGCCGATCACGATCAAACCCGAGCACGTCAACGACTTCGAGGGCGGGCTGCGCTACGAGCACGGCGGTCTGTATCTGGAGGCCGACATCTATCGGGAGAACTTCACCAACACCTTCATCACCCAGTTCAATGCGGTCACCGGGTCGACCGCGGTTTCGAACGGCGGAAATTCGCGTTACCAGGGCATCGAACTCCAGGCGCGCGACGCCTTCGATCTGGGCGCCTATGGCAAGCTCGCGCCGTTCATCAACTATTCCTACAATCAGGCCCAATACACCTCGGCCTTTTCCGACCAGGCGAGCGGTCTGACCGTCGCGGCGGGTGAGCCCTTGGCCAACGTGCCCATGGACGAGATGCAGTTCGGCGTCACCTGGACCTATGACGGTTGGAGCGTGAACGCGGTGGGTCGCCGGATCGGCGGCGAGTTCATCGTCAACAACGACACCGGCGGCACCACCGGGGTGAAGAACCCCGCCTATTTCACCGCCGACCTGGGAATCGAGAAGACCTTCCCGCTGCACGGCATCGGGATCCTCGCCAAGAGCGTCACCGCTTCGCTGAACTTCACCAACCTCTTCAATAAGTACTTCCTGAACACCTACTACTTCCAGGGCGGGGCGGAGTACGCCACGCCTGGCGCGCCTCGCGCCATCCTGGGACGTGTGGATCTGAATTTCTAAGCCCAGAGCGGGTGGCGTTCGACGGACACAACCCGGCGCTTCGCAACGCGCTCAAGACCTTAAGGACAGGGCGCGATTGCGCGTGTTCGCTGACTCCAGGAAACGCTTCGGGCGCTGGGACTGTCTAAGCGAGGAAGGGGGGCGGCCGGCTCGGCTCAGCCCCCCCGGCTGCGCGTCGCTCTACGCTTCCCCCGGCGCCGCGCCAAAGCGGCGCCGGGCGAGCTGTCCAACGAGATTGGCGGCCAGAGCCGAAACATCGGGCAAGCCGCGCTTCCACGTTTCAAAGGCCATGACCGCCTGAATGCGGCCCTCGGCGTGGCGCCGCGCCGCGCCGGGGCCCTTGGCCACCAGAACCGCGCCCGAACTCACCAGGATTTCGCCCACCAGCAGGCGCTTGGTGTAGTGGTTCTCGTCGGTCGCCGTGTCGCCGGCCCAGATCCATAGGGCGTCCGCCGCCTCCCAGGCCAGACGCAGGCCAAGCCCGACCTGGCCCGGAAGCGCGAGATATCCTGCCCACCGCCGGCTTGCGGCCTCCTGATCGGTCCAGGCGTCGAGCCAGGCCTCGACCCCCGCGGCGATTCGCTCGCGGACCTTCAGCGTCGTGGGGTCCCGTCGCGCGAGAGACCTCAGCATCGCGGTCTGGAGACGCCGCGCGTAAAGGGCCGCGAGGTCCCTGGGCCCCGAGGGGAGGAGCAGTTCGGCCTCGGCGCGCGAGAGGCCCACCTGCGCTCCGGCGGCCCAAACGAGACGCCAGGTCCAGCCCTCGACGCTCACCAGGGGCAGCGCGGCGTCGAGCAGCGCCGCCTCGGTGCGCTCGGCCCAGTCCGGGATGGCGGAGGTCTCACTCATGGGGCCGCTTTATCATCGCCCCGCCGATGGACAAAGGAGGTCTCGACTGCTACAGGCCCGCCTTCGAATTTCTCTTCAATCCGCACCAAGCGGCCGAAACGCGAGTTCATTCGCCCGGCCGAGCCGAAGTTTCCGGAGGACCGGTGGTTCAGATTTTCGTCCGCGACAATAATGTTGATCAGGCGCTCAAGGCCCTGAAGAAGAAGATGCAGCGGGAAGGCGCCTTCCGCGAGATGAAGCGCCACGTCCATTACGAAAAGCCGTCCGAGAAGCGCGCCCGGCAAAAGGCCGAGGCGGTGCGCCGCGCCCGCAAGCTGGCGCGCAAGCGCGCCCAGCGCGAGGGTCTCGCCCCGATGGTGAAGAAGCCTGCCCGGGCCTGAGCCTGGGGCGCCTTAGGCGGCCGCGTCGCTCTCCAAAGCTGGCGTCTCCGAGAGGGGCCGCCAGCTTTGCTGTATCTGGGTGACGCTATGGGCCACGGCGGGGGCGTGGCGAGGGCCCAGCAGCGAGGCGTGATTGGCCCCAGGCTCATGGCGCACGCTGGCGAATGCGCAGGGCGGGCGATCCCGGATCACCCGCGGGCCCCGGGGCCGGCGGCGACGCGGGGCCCCCGCGAACACCGCCGCGACCGGCGTGTCCTTCGCATAGAGGCCGGCGCTGATCGCCTGGTAGGCGGAGGCGGCCCAGACCTCGACCTCGCGCGTGGCCCACAGATTGTGGGACGCGTCGGCGAACGCCCAGCGCTTTTCGATATCCGCCTGTCCGGTCACGCCGATCGAATTGCCAAGCCCGGCCGCCGCCAGGGGCCGCACGAGCCCCGCGCGCGCCGCCTGGGTCACCGCGCGACAGAGCCAGATGAAGCCATCCAGAGCCCGGCGGGCGCCTGGATCTTCGATGGTCTCGGGCAGGGTCGCGTCCACCAGCACGATCCCGGCCACCCGTTCGCCATGGCGCGCGGCGAACAGGCGAGCATGCAAACCGGCCATGGAGTGGCCGCAATAGATGTAGGGCCCCTGTTCACCGACCGCGCTCAAAAGACGGGCGAGATCCGCGTCCACAGCCCGCGCGTCGCGCGGCATGGGCCCTGGGTCAGAAAAGCCCAGCCCGGCCCGGTCATAGGCCAGCGAGCGGAAGCCTCGCGCGGCCAACTCACCCTGGACGCTCGCCCAATCGGCGGAAAAGCCAAAAGCGCCAGCCTCCAACACCACCAGTGGGCGGGCAGGATCGGCGCCCGCGCCCCGAGGTCCGCCCCCTTCTGGCTCATGCAGGATGGCATGCAGGCGCCGCCCTTCAGCCACCTCCACGCGATGGCCGCGCGGAACCGGATTGTTCAGCATTGAGGCCATGACGCTCCCGCAGGCCGGCGCATCGGACGCCCCGCGCGCCGCCCCTCCAGGGCGGGATATAGGCGTCGATCCGGCGTCCGGCCAGGGCGCCTGGAATTCCGCCGTCCTCAGGCCAGGGCCTTGACGATCCCCTCGACCATCTTCTTGGCGTCGGCGAACAGCATCATGGTGTTGTCGCGGAAGAACAGCTCGTTCTCGACCCCCGCATAGCCGGAGGCCATGGACCGCTTGATGAACAGGACGGTCTGAGCCTTTTCTACGTCCAGGATCGGCATGCCGAAGATCGGGCTCTTGGGGTCGGTCTTGGCCGCGGGGTTGGTGACGTCATTGGCCCCGATGACGAAGGCCACATCGGCGGTGGCGAACTCGGCGTTGATATCGTCGAGCTCGAACACCTCGTCATAAGGCACATTCGCCTCGGCCAGGAGCACGTTCATGTGCCCCGGCATGCGTCCGGCCACGGGATGGATGGCGTATTTCACCTCGACGCCCGCCTCTTTGAGCTTGTCGACCATCTCGCGCAGGGCGTGCTGCGCCTGGGCCACGGCCATGCCGTAGCCTGGGACGATGATCACCTTGGAGGCGTTCTTCATGATGAACCCGGCATCCTCGGCCGAGCCCTGCTTGACCGGACGCGTCTCCACCCGCGCGGGCCCCGCCTCGCCGGCCGCTTCGGCGCCGAACCCGCCCAGGATCACCGAAAGGAATCCACGGTTCATGCCCTTGCACATGATGTAGCTGAGGATCGCGCCCGACGAGCCGACCAAGGCCCCCGTGATGATCAGGGTGATATTGGCCAGGGTGAAGCCGAGCGCCGCCGCCGCCCAGCCCGAATAGCTGTTCAGCATGGAGATCACGACGGGCATGTCGGCCCCGCCAATCGGGATGATCAGCGTCACACCGGCCACCAGGGCCAGGGCGAATATGGTCCAGAACGCCCAGAGGGCGTGGCCGCCGCTCATGACCAGGACGACGATCAACCCCACCAGGGCGAGGCCCAGGGCGAGATTGAGGACGTGCCGGGCGGGCAGCAGGATCGGCGCGCCGGACATGTTGCCATTGAGCTTGGCGAAGGCGATCAGCGAGCCGGTGAAGGTGATGGCGCCAATGGCCAGGCCCACGGACAGCTCGATCAGGCTCTCCAGGCGGATGCCCGCGCCGTCATCGATATGATAGGCCGCCGGGGTGTGGATGGCGGCCACGGCCACCAGGCACGCCGCAAGGCCCACCAGCGAGTGAAAGAAGGCGACCAGCTGCGGCATGGCGGTCATTTCGACCCGCCGCGCGATCACCGCCCCCACCGTCCCGCCCACGGCCACGCCACCGGCGATCAGGGCCAGGGTGACGCCATCCAGAAGGCCCTGGGCGAACAACAGCAGGAGGGTCACGGCCACGGCCAGGCCCATGCCGAACATGCCCAGCCGATTGCCCTGCCGGCTGGTGGCCGGACTCGACAGACCGCGCAGGGTCAGGATGAAGAGCACGCCGCTCGCCAGATAGGCCAGCGTCGCGAGATTTGCGTTCATGCCGGCGCCCCCTGGCCTGCCAGACTCACCGACCCGCCCCTTCGACCTTGGGCCGGTCCTTTTTGCGGTACATGGACAGCATGCGCTGGGTGACCAGGAAGCCGCCGAAAATGTTCACGGAGGCCAGGGCCGCCGCGGCCGCCCCCGCGCCTTTTGAAATCCAGACATGGGCGCCGCCTCCGCCATGCGCGGCGGCGGCCAGGAGCGCGCCGACAATGATCACCGACGAGACGGCGTTGGTCACGCTCATCAGAGGCGTATGCAGGGCCGGGGTCACGCTCCAGACGACGTAATAGCCCACGAACACGGCGAGCACGAAGATGGCCAGGCGGAACAGGGTCGGGTCCACGGCGTCCATGACAGGGCTCCTTGCGCGGCCTCTTGAGGGCTTACCCGGCAATAAGGGAGGGATGACAGATCGCCCCGCCGCGCGCGACCAGGGACGCCTTGAGGATCTCGTCCTCGAGGTCGGGCGCCAAGGCCCCGTCCTTGTCGAACAGAAGGGCGACGAAGGCCTGAAGATTGCGCGCGTAGAGCGATGAGGCGTCTGCGGCCACCCGTCCGGGCAGGTTCATCAGCCCCACCACCGTCGCCCCGCCCAGCCGCGTGATCTGGCCGGGATTGACGCCTTCGACGTTGCCGCCCTGCTCCACCGCCAGGTCCACCAGGACCGAACCCTCGCGCATGGAGAGAACCTGGGCCTCGCTCACCAGCCGGGGCGCGGGGCGTCCCGGAATGAGCGCTGTGGTAATGACGATGTCCTGCTTTTTGATATGCTCGCCCACCAGCTCGGCCTGCTTGGCCTGATAGGCGGCGCTCATGGGCTTGGCGTAGCCGGCGGCCGTCTCAGCCGCCTTGAACTCTTCATCCTCGACGGCGATGAACTTCGCCCCCAGGGACTCCACCTGCTCCTTGGCGGCAGGACGTACGTCGGTGGCCGTAACCACCGCGCCCAGACGCCGGGCCGTGGCGATGGCCTGCAGGCCAGCCACCCCCGCGCCCATGACGAACACCTTGGCCGGCGCGATGGCCCCGGCCGCCGTCATCATCATCGGAAACGCGCGGCCATAGACCTCGGCGGCTTCGATCACCGCGCGGTAGCCGGCGAGGTTGGCCTGGCTCGACAGGGCGTCCATCACCTGGGCGCGGGTGATGCGCGGCACGAACTCCATGGAAAAGGCGGTCACGCCCCGCGCGGCCAGGACCTCAAGCGCCGCGCGCTCGCCATAGGGATTGAGAAGAGCCACCACACAGGCGCCGCTCTTCAGGGCGGCGGCCTCGTCGGCCAGGACCGGGCGGACCTTGAGCAACAGATCCGCATCGCTCAGCGCGCTCCTGGCGTCCGGGACTAGCTTCGCGCCCGCCGCCTCGTAATCGGCGTCGGACATGGCCGCGCCTTTGCCGGCGCCGGATTCGACGACAACCTCGAGACCCTGGCCGACAAATTTCTTCACCGTGTCCGGCGTGGCGGCGACGCGCGTCTCATCGACCGCGCGTTCCGCGATGATCGCGAGCCGGGTCATCGGTCCCCCCCGGTCAACCGCGCGGTCAGCCGTGCCCTGCCTGCGGCCGGGAGCGCAGGAAGGTGACGCCAAGAGCGACCAGGATCACGCCGGGAATCAGGCCGCCCAGGAAGTTGACGCCAAGGCAGAACCAAAGGACCAGCATCAGGACCAGGGTCGCAATCGCCAGCGAGCCCCATTTGCTGAAGGCCCCGAACAGCTTGTAGGTCGCCACCTGCTCCTGGATGTCCTGGTCGCCGTGGTGATAGGCCGCTTCGGCCATGACGCCTCCTTGCGCGTGATATCCGCTCGCCGAGGACCGCCCTGTCCGATCGGCGCTGTCGTTCCTTCGCTGCTACACCAGCCCGTCGCGAGGCTCAAGACGAGCCGAGGCCCGCCCAGGGCTCACCGATCCCAGAACGCCAGGACCGCGCGCAGGGCCGCCACAAGGGCCAGGGGCTGGTCGACCATGACGTGATGTTCGCTGTCCGGGATGACGATGCGAGGGATGTCCGCTGGCAACCGATCCGCGCCCCCACCGCCATGACGCTGGATGATCGCCGAATTGGCCCCGTAGATATGGGCCAGGGGAAGATCGACCGGTCCGAGCTTCTGCTCCAGGCCGGAGCGCTCCAGCTTCGACCAGAGGGTCGGATCAAACTTCCAGGTCCAGCCGCCGCTGTCGCCCTCGGCCCCACCCTCGGTGAGCGGCGCGCGCTTGAGCGAGCGGCGGGCGATGAAGTCGGCGATGTAGAGATTGCCCGGGACCTGGGGCGGCATGAACCGGAACCGCGCCAGGGCCGCCTCCAGGGTCGGATAGACCCGATGGGGTCCGCCGCGCGGCGGACCGCCGCGCCAGCGTGAGGGCTCGCCCCGCGCCTTGGCCTCGCGCTCCATGCGCTCGATCTCCTCGGGCGAGGGCGGGCCGCCAAACCCGGTATCCACCAGGATGCAGCCCCGCATCCGGGCGGGGTGATGCACGGCGGAATAGAACACCTGCGAACCGCCGAACGAGTGGCCGATATAGACCGGCAAGGCGCCGTCGGCGTAGAGACCCGCGGCCTGGCCCGCGGCGTGGATCTCGTCGGCGAAGATCTCGAAGCTGTACTGCTCGCGCCAGCTCGACGCCCCCATGCCCGAGATGGACAGGGCCGCCACACGATGGGTCCGGGCGAAGAAGGGGGCGATGAAGCTCCACCAGTCGGCATGGGCGCTGTTGCCATGCACGAAGATCAGGCCCGGCCGGCCCACCTCGCCCCAGGTCAAAAGCTCGATATCCGCCCCGTTCACCGGCACGAAACGACGCTCGGGTTCGACGGCGATGGCCTCGGTGAACCAGGCCGGCGCCGCGGGCGAGGCGCCGTGGAAGGGCGCCAGGGGCGAGGCGATCTCCGGCGGCAGGCCGGGCGTCAGCGGCTCGGGGCGATCATCCACCGCCCGCTCAGTCTCGCCGCCCTCAGCCCCTGCCGCCGCCATGCTCTCGTCTCCCGCGATCCCGTGCGCGAAGGCTTGCTAAACGGCGCGTGAAAAATGGCAAGCGCGACGGGCGGGCGTGAGGCAGGCCCAGGGGCTGTGGATTTCAGGCCACCAGCCGGCGTCCGACGAGCGCCGCGGCCAGGACAAGGCAGCCCAGGGCGAGGGCGAGCCAGCCCGCGCGCGGCCCCCGGGAGGCGACGAAGATCCCGGACATCCAGAGACTGATCCCGACCAAGCCAATGGCGAGGATGGGCAGAATCACCGTCGCGACCGCCTCCAGCGCCACGCCCCATCCCGTCAAAGTCGCCATGCCCGTCCAACAGCCCCTAACGACGGCGCATCTCCGTGACGCGCCGCGCGCTATGCTGTTTCAAACGTGACATGTCCGCGCCTCCGTCGCGCGGGGCGTGCGTCAGCCTTGCAATCCAACCGCCGCCAGGGCTTCGGCCTGGCGCGCGGCGAGGCTCTCTTCAGCGAAGCCGTCCAGCGAGGCCTCGAACAGGGCCCGCCAGTTGTGTCGGGCGCCCAGGTGCAGAAAGGCCGCGCCCAGGCCAATGGCGGCGCGATCCATGAACACAAATTCGCGCGGAATGGTGACCGGCCCCTTGGTCTCCAGGGCCTGCTTCACGGCGAACGCCTCACGCCGGCCATATTCCCCGGGCGCCACGCCGTCGGCCACGGTGCGCACGCGATCATCGAGCAGCGGGCCATAGATGAACCGCGCCCAAAGGCCGAGCACCTCCACCAGGTCCTTGGTCAGGGCGGTGAAGCCCCAGGCGCGATAGGCCTCCGCCTCGGCCTCGCGATCCCCGGCGGAGATGGCGTGAAAGAGCCGCACGACGCCGCCGACAAAGGCCGGAGGGAAGATCCGCACACAGCCGAAGTCGAGCATGTGGATCCGGCTCGCGCCAGCGGCAAAGCTGTAATTGCCCAGATGCGGGTCGCCATGGATCACGCCCAGATGGGTGAGCGGCGACCACCAGGCCTCGAACAGAAGGCGGGCGGCGCGGTCGCGGCTCGCCTGATCGGCCGCCTTCAAGGCGAGAAGCCCCTCCCCGTCGAGCCAGTCCATGCTGATCAGCCGCCCGGTGGAGAGGTCCGGGCGCGGGCGCGGGGCGACGATGTCGTCCCGCCCTTCGAAAAAGGCGCCGAACAGAGCCATGGCGCGGGCCTCGCGGCCGTAGTCCAGCTCCTCGCGCAGGCGAGCGGCGATCTCCTCCACGGCCTCGCGCGCATCGATGCCGGTCAGAAGGCCACGGCCCATTCCCAGCAAGGCGCGAAGCTGCGTCAGGTCGCTCTCCACGGCGCTTTGCATATCCGGATATTGCAGCTTCACCGCCAGAGCGGCGCCCTTCAGGTCCCGGGCGCGATGCACCTGACCGAGCGAGGCCGCATGGGCCGGGCCAAGGTCGAACTCCGCGAAGCGCTCCCGCCACTCTGGGCCGAGCTCGGCGGCCATGCGGCGACGCACAAAGGCCGGCCCCATGGCCGGGGCATGAGCCTGGAGTTTGGCGAACTCGGCCGCGAATTCGGGCGGCAGGAGGTCGGGAATGGTGGCCATGATCTGGGCCACCTTCATCAGCGGGCCCTTCAACCGGCCGAGCGCCTCGCGCGCGACCCTGGCGTTGCGCACCTGGGCGTCGGGCCCGGCCACCAGAGCATTGACGCCCATGCTGGCCGCCGCGCCCGACAGACCCGCCCCGACCTGGGCGAATCGGGTCAGGCGCCGGCTCAGGCGGTCGCGCTCGGGATCCCGACCGGGTCTCTTTTCAGGCGCCATGGGTCTCCACATCCGCCGTCGCGGCGGGCGTCAATGAGAGCGCCGAGATAGGGTCGGGGATCGCCCCGCGCCAGGGCTGATCGGACGTCCGCGGGCGCCGCCCTTCAATCAGAGGCCGCCGATGGCCGAGATATAGAGGTCGAGCAGAGCCTCCTCCTCCTGGCGCTTGGCCGTATCCTGCTTCCGCAGCCGGATCACCTTGCGCAGAATCTTCACGTCAAAGCCGTCCGCCTTGGCCTCGGCGAACACCTCCTTGAGGTCGGTCATGATCGCGGCCTTGTCGCCCTCCAGGCGCTCGATCCGCTCGACCAGACTGCGCAGACGGCCCTGGGCCAGGGTAGAGGGGCCGCCCGCCTCGCTCACCGCGCCATCGGCCATGATCGTATCCTTATGAATTGAAACCGGGGACTCGCGCTCTTAAGTGGCGGAGCAGGCCAAGTCATCGGCCGCGCCCGTCTTGTCCACAGGAGACTGCCCCCTGTCCAATGCACCCTTCACCCCGGGCGACGCCCACACGCCGGCGTCCGGGTCGGATTCCGCGACGGTGTCGCAGGCCGAGGCCGAGGCCGCCATCCGCACCCTGATCCGCTGGGCCGGCGACGACCCGGAGCGCGAGGGCCTGCGTGACACGCCCGCGCGGGTGGCGAGGTCCTATCGTGAGCTGTTCGCCGGCTATGCGGCCGATCCGCACGACTATCTGGCCCGCACCTTCTCCGAGGTCGGCGGCTATGACGAGCTGGTCCTGCTGCGCGAAATCCCGGTGATCAGCTTCTGCGAGCATCACATGCTGCCGGTGGTGGGCATGGCCCATGTGGGCTACCTGCCGACCAACCGCGTGGTGGGCATCTCCAAGCTGGCCCGGGTGGTGCAGGGCTTCGCCCGGCGCCTGCAGATTCAGGAGAAGCTGACGGCCGAGATCGCCGGCGCGATCGACCGGATCCTCGAACCCAAGGGCGTGGGCGTGGTCATCGAGGCCGAGCATAGCTGCATGACCCTGCGCGGGGTGAACACCCCCGGCTCGCGTCTGATGACGAGCTGCCTGACCGGCGTGATCCGGGACGACGCCCGCACCCGCACCGAGTTCCTGCGCCTGGCGATGAACAAATAGGCCTCTCCCCGCCGCCTCAGATCAGGCGCGCGCGGATCCACTGCGAGGCCAGATCGACCCCCGTGACCGCCGCGAGGATCACGATGACGATGGCGCTCGCCTTATCGAAGGCGAAGGCGTTGATGGCGTCGAACAGGGGCTGGCCGATGCCCCCGGCGCCGATCAGGCTGAGCACCGTGGCCGACCTGGCGTTCGATTCGAAGCGGTAGAGGAAGTAACTCACCCAGAGCGGGGCCACCTGCGGGATCACGGCCCACAGGGCCACCAGCAGGGGCGCCGCGCCGGTGGCGCGCAGGCCCTCGACGGGCCCGGGGTCCACGGCTTCCACGGCCTCGGCGAAGAGCTTGCCCAGCACGCCGCCCGTGTTCAGGGCCAGGGCCAGAACGCCCGCCAGGGGCCCAAGGCCGATAGCGGCCACGAACAGGGCCCCGGCCACAAGGTCGGGCACCGAGCGCAGGACGTCGAGCAGCCTTCGCGCGGGCTGCTGCAGCCAGGCGGGGGCCAGATTGCGCGCGCCAGCCAATCCCAGGGGCACGGCGAGGATGAGGGCCAGAACCGACCCCCAAAGGGCCATTTCCAAGGTCAGGACCATCTGGCCGAGATAGAGACCCAGGTCGGAGAAGTCCGGCCGGACAAACTCGGCGCCCAGGGTGGCCATGTTCCTGGCGCCCGACGCCAGGTCCCCGACCCGCCAGATCTCGGCCCCGCGGAACCCGACGATCAGGACCAGGGCCAGGCCCCCCCAGACCAGAAGGTCGAGGGCGCGGCGCCCAGCGGTGCGGAGCGGCGCGGCGGCGGCGGGCATCAGGGCGCGCGGTTACTGCGCCGCGGCGGGAGCGCGCGTGCGCGCCTCAAGCGCCTCGCGCTGGGCCCGGATCGCGTCGAGCGCCGTCCTGGCGGCGGCGATGCGCGCCGGGTCTCCGTGCTCCTTGGCCTCCAGCCAGGCCTCGGCGGCCTCCATTTCCCGGACCGGCAGGAGGTGGCTGTCATCGGCCGCGCGGAAGCCGCCCACATTGACCAGGGCCAGATAGGCCCTCTGCCGCGCCGCCTCGGGCGACGAGCCCTGGCCATAGGTGAGAAAGAAGCGGCGCAGCTTTTCCTTCACGTCGGGATCGAGGTCCCGACGCCAGATGATCGGATCGGCTGGCAGCAGCGGCGAGGTCCAGATCACCTTCACCGCCTTGGCCTCCGGCTTGCCGGACTCCGCCGCCAGCTTGAGGGAAATGGTGTTGTTGGTCGCGGCGTCGAGCTTGCCGTGCGCGACGGCGAAGAGATTGGCCATGTGGCTGGCGCTGCGCACCTGACGGAAGCAGGCGCGCGGGTCGATGCCCCGGGGCGCGAACAGGTAGGTCATGGGCGCCAAGGTGCCGGAGGTCGACAGCGCATCACCGAGGCCGAAGGTCAGGCGATGATCGCAGCGCAGCAGACGCTCAAGGGTGATCGGGCTGTCGGCCCGGGTGAGAATCACCGACGCGTACCCATCGACCCCGCCCACCCCGACGCTGCGGGCGAAGACCTCGCCGCCGCCACGCTGCACCGCCTCCAGTCCCGACTCGTTGGAGAACCAGCCGGCGTCGGTCTTCTTGAAGCGCAGCGCCTCCACCAGAAGCGTGTAGTTGGAGGCGTAATAGGGCACGATCTTGAGACCGGTCTCCTTGGCCATATCAGCCAGGATCGGGGTCCAGTACTGGCTCATGGCCTGGCTCGATCCAGTGGAGAGGATCGAGAACCGGACCACGCCCGGCTGGGGCCCGGAGGTGTCCTGGGGGCGAGGCCCGCAGGCGGCCAGGACCAGAGCCAAAAGACCCGCCAGGGCCCGGGCCGCGAGGGTCCCGGCCTTCACACGGCCTGTCCTTATCCTCATGCGATCACCGCCGCCTCGATGTCCGGACCGTAGATCTGCGCCAGTCGCCCCATGTCGAGCCCCTCTGTCGGCCCATCATAGGCGATTTGCCCGTCGCTGAGTGCGATCACGCGCGGACAATGACGCCGGGCCTGGGAAATCTGATGCAGGGAGACGACCACCGTCAGGCCGTCCTGACGATTGAGCGCGGTCAGGGTCTCCATGACGCGATGCGCCGCCACAGGATCCAGGGCCGCCACCGGCTCATCGGCGAGGACCAGTCTGGCCCGCTGCACCAGAAGACGGGCCAAGGCGCCCCGCTGTTGCTCGCCGCCGGACAGCAGGCTGGCGCGCCGCCCCGCCTTGTCCGCGAGCCCCGTCCGGGCCAGGGCGTCGAGCACGGCGGCCCGCAGGCCTCTGGGCCAGGTCCCAGTCAGACTGCGCCAGGGGGCCAGGGCCTGCACCCCGCCCAGAGCGACATTGGTGAACAGGTCGAGCCGGCCCACGAGGTTGGGCTTCTGGAAGATCAGACCGGTCCGCGCACGGACCGCGCCGGAGCGGGGCGCGAGCCGGCCCTCGCGCTGCACATCCTCGCCAAGGACGCTCACCGTTCCTAAGTCGGCGGGGATCAGTCCGGCCAGCAGACGCAGCAGGGTGGACTTGCCGGCGCCGGAAGGGCCGATCAGGGCAACCATTTCACCCTGGCGCACGGCAAAGCTGATCCGGCGCAACACCCTCACGCCCCCGAAGCTGTGGCTGAGCCCCTCGACAACCAAGGCGTTGGGCTCCTGGGGCGTCGGCGTCATGGAATCGGGCGCTCCTCATCTTCAAGGCCAGGGTGAGGGCCGACTGGATCTATTTAGGGCGCCCCGCGAGGCCGCCGCCAGATGGGCTCGCCAAAGGCCGTTGATAAAGACGTTCGTCAGGCGGCGGACCGGGCCTTCACCGCGCTGGGATGAGCCTCATGCGGGACAGTCAGAAGCCCGGCTTGAAATTGCCGCTTTACACAGGGGCCCTTCGTCCCTATTTCCGCGCCCTCCGGCGGACCCGAAGTCCTCTGCTTAGTCAGCGCTGCTAACGCCGGCCTGGGTTCAACAACTTGCAGGGGGTTACGTGAATTGCACACGTACCATTCGCCCCTGGACCTGGTCCGTCAGCGGTCGCCGGAACGTCCTGTCGCCATGGTGCGACCGGGCGCGGTGGCCGTAGCCGCGCGCTGGCTCCAGTCCGCTTTCCAAGGCAAGGTCCTGTATGCGGTGAAGGCCAATCCTTCGCCGTGGGTCATCCGTGAGCTTCTCGCCCAGGGGGTGAGCGCCTTCGATGTCGCCTCGATTCCCGAGATCGAGGCCGTGCGCGCCCAGGCGCCGCACGCCGAGCTGGCCTTCATGCACCCGATCAAGGCCCCCGAGGCCATCGCCCGGGCCTATTTCGATCACGGCGTGCGCACCTTTGCCCTGGATAGCGAGGATGAGCTCGCCAAGATCCTGGCCGCGACCGGCGGCGCGCGCGATCTCAACCTCATGGTGCGCCTGGCCGTGGAGGCCGGCGGAGCGGCCTACGCGCTCAGCGGCAAGTTCGGCGTCCAGGCCATGGACGCCCCGGCCCTGCTGCTCGCCGCCCGCCGCGCGACCCAGGATCTGATGGGCGTCAGCTTCCATGTGGGCAGCCAGTGCATGCGCCCTTCGGCCTATCAGGCGGCCATGGCCCAGGCGTCCCGCGCCCTGGTGCGGGCCGGCGTGCTGGCCGATGTGGTGGATGTGGGCGGCGGTTTCCCCTCGGTCTATCCGGGCATGTCGCCTCCGGACCTCGCCGAATATGTCGGCGCCATCGAACGCGGCTTCGCCGAGATGATGGTGCACGAAACGACCGAGCTCTGGTGCGAGCCGGGCCGGGCCCTGGTGGCCGAGAGCACCTCGCTTCTGACGCGGGTCGAGCTGCGGCGCGGCGACTCTCTCTATATCAATGACGGCGCCTATGGCTCTCTGTTCGACGCGGCCCACGCCAAGTGGCCCTTCCCGGTGAAGCTGCTGCGCGCCGAGGGCCCCTCGGAGGCGCCGCTGCGAGGGTTCCAGCTTTACGGCCCGACCTGCGATTCCATCGACGTCATGCCGGGTCCTTTCCGCCTGCCCGATGATGTGAGGCAGGGCGATCATGTGGAGATCGGCATGCTGGGCGCCTACGGCGTCGCCATGGCCACGCGCTTCAACGGCTTTGGCGAATTGGAGACAGTGGAGGTCGAAGACGGCCCCATGGCCTCGATGTACGGCCTGGCGCCCCGCTCCATCCCCACGGCGCGGCCGGACGCCAATGTCGTGCGCTTCTCGCGCGCCAAGGGGCGGCGCCGCCGCAAGCGCTAGAGGTCGCCCTGCCCGTTGAGACCCCGGCGACGAGTCCCAAACGTCGCACATCTGCGTTAAGCGGCGCGGGGGCCTCGACCCTCGCCCATCGTTCCTTGCTCGTCAGAAGAGAGCCCGATCCCATGACCGCGCCTGCCGCCAACACCAAGGCCGAACTGCTCTCCGCGCCGGTGGAGCACGTCGACATCACCGCCTTCGATGCGCGGCCGGTGATCGATTCCATGCGCAAGATGAGCTTCACCTCGCGCGACACGGCCCGGGCGGCGGACATTCTGACCATGGCGCTCGAGGACAAGGCCTGCTCGGTCTGGTTGACCCTTGCCGGGTCCACCAGCGCCGGCGGGTGCATGCACGTCTATCGCGACATGCTGCGCCATGGTCTCGCCGATGTGGTCGTGGCCACCGGCGCCTCGATCATCGACATGGACTTCTTCGAGGCCCTGGGCTTCCGCCACTATCAGGCCAAGGGGAGCGTCGACGATCGCGACCTGCGCGCGCTGTATATCGACCGCATCTATGACACCTATATCGACGAGGAAGAGCTCCAGGCCTGCGACATGGCCATCAAGGAGATCGCCGACGCCCTTGAGCCTCGACCCTATTCGTCCCGTGAATTCATCCACGAGATCGGCCGCTGGCTCGCCGCCGGCCACGCCAAGAAGCCGGCCAGCCTGATCCAGACCGCGTTCGAGGAGGGCTGTCCGATCTTCTGCCCCGCCTTCACCGACAGCTCCGCCGGGTTCGGGCTCGTCAAGCATCAGGCGGAGCGGATCAAGGCCGGGCGGCCCTATGTCTCCATCGACTCGGTGGCCGACTTCCGCGAACTGACCGACATCAAGCTCAAGGCCGGGACCACGGGCCTGTTCATGGTCGGCGGCGGCGTGCCCAAGAACTTCGCCCAGGATACCGTCGTCTGCGCCGAGATTCTTGGCTTCGAGGCCGAGATGCACAAATACGCCGTACAGATCACCGTGGCCGATGTGCGCGACGGCGCCTGTTCCTCCTCGACCCTCAAGGAAGCCTGCTCTTGGGGCAAGGTGGACGTGACCTTTGAACAGATGGTGTTCGCCGAGGCGACGACGGTCGTTCCCCTGATTGTGTCCGACGCCTGGCACCGGGGCGCCTGGCGCGCGCGGACCAAGCCGCGCTTCGCCCGCCTGTTTCATCCCGCCTGAAGGCTTGAGGCCGCGCCTGAGCCCGCCTATCCGTCTTGGCGAGCTGGGGTGAGACGGGCGGAGGCCGGCATGCGGTTCAAGCGATATCGGGTCGGGATCGGCGCGGCGGCGCTGGGCCTCGCCCTGGCGGCCGCGACGGGCGCGGCCCTCGCCCTGGCCCCGGAAGGGCCCGCGTCGCCCCCCTCGCCGGCCATGAGCCCGACGGCGGCCAAGGTCGCGCTGGGGACGGGTTATCTCGCCGGACACGAGCCGGACACCGTCCTGGTCACGCCTCAGGCCCCGGCGGTGGGCTCTCCCCGCGACGTCGCCGATCTGGCGATTTTTCGTCAGACCCGGGCGCTGAAGGATACGCCGCGTTGGCGTCTGGCCATCTCCGATGCGGTGCTCAAGCCGGACGCGATCCTGGTCGACTTCAGCTGCGCCGCCGGCGTCGCCCTGACGCCGCAGAACGCGCCAGCCCTGATCACCCTGATGCGACGGATGGCGCCCGACATCGCCTCCGCCTATGGCCAGCCCAAGACCCTCTATAAGCGTCCGCGCCCCTTCACCCGCGCGGCGGGCGAGATCTGCGTCCCGCGAGATCCAGACCTCGCATCCAGTCCCGACTATCCCTCGGGCCATGCGACCTTCAGCTGGACCTATGGCATGGTGCTGGCCGAACTGATGCCGGATCGCGCGGCCCAGATCATGGCCCGCGCGCGGTCGTTCGGCGAGAGCCGGGTGGTCTGCGGCGTGCACACCGCCAGCGCCATCACTGAGGCGCGGGCGCCGGCCTCGACCCTGTTCGCCGTCCTTCAGGCCAACCCCGCCTTCCGCTCCGACCTGGAGGCCGCCCGGCGGGAGATCGAGGCGGTGCGCGCCTCAGGCCCCGGGATCGAAGGCTCGGGCGCCTGTCTCGCCCAGGCCGCCCTCATCGCGAAGACGCCCTGGTGAGCGCGGCGACGCCCTGGCCCGGCCAGGAGCCCACCCTGCCGGGGATCGAGGTATGGCGCGGCGGCGTCAATACCTGGGAATGCGACGAGATGGGGCATCTGAATGTCCGTTTCTACGTCGCGCGGGCGATGGAGGGATTGGTGACCCTGGCCGGGGCCCTGGGGCTCTCGCACGCCTTCCAGGCCGGGGCGCCGGCGACCCTGCAGGTGCGGGATCAGCATATCCGCTTCATGCGCGAGGCCCGGCCGCGAGCCGCCCTGCACATGATCGCCGGGCTCCTGGAGTTCGGCGTCAGCGAGGCGCGGGTGCTGCAGCTTCTGGTTCATTCCGAGAGCGGAGAGATTTCGGCCGCCATCCAGACCCATCTCGCCCATGTCACGGCGGGCGAGGCGCGGGAATTTCCCTGGCCGGATCGGGTCCGCGTCCTGGCCGAAGGACTGAGGGTCGAGGTCCCGCCTCAGGCCGCGCCGCGCAGCCTCGACCTCGCCCCCTCGGCGGCGACCGCCAGCCTGGCGGAGGCCGAGCGCATGGGGCTGATCCCCCTCGCCTCGGGCGCGGTTGGCGCACAGGACTGCGATGTCTTTGGCCGAATGCGGGCGGAGATGATCATCGGCCGCATTTCCGACGGCATTCCCACGCTGGGCGCACGGCTGGGCTCGCGGCTGGCCGAAGGTGAGACGGCGCCGGCCCGCATGGGCGGGGCGGTGCTGGAGTATCGTCTGGCCTATCTCGGCTGGCCCCGGGCCGGCGACCGCTTCGTCATCCGCTCGGGCCTGGTGGGGGTGGACGCGCGGACGACGCAATATGTCCACTGGGTGCTCGACCCTAAGACCGGCGCGCCCTGGGCCTCGACCCTGGCCGTGGCCGTGGGCCTCGACCTCGACGCGCGCAAGATCGTGCCGATCTCTTCCGAGGCCCAGGCGCGGCTGCGCCAGCGCATCACACCGGGTCTGGCGTTTTAGCGCCCGGTTCAGCGTGTTCGCCAAATCCACGGACACGCATCTTGCTCTGGCGGATCAGATCGCCCGGCAGCCCGCCAAGGCGGCGGCCAGGGCCGTCCGGACCAGATCGGGGCGCTCCATGGGCAGGAAATGGCTCGCCCCGGCGACGACCTTGACCTGGATGCGCGGCGCGAGAGTCTCAAGCCGGGCCCGTTCGGCGGCCTCGCGACGGAAGGTCGAGCCGGTCTCGGCGACGAAGACATCCACGGGCTGGCCCCCGCGCGTCAGGGCGCCCCAGGAGTCGTGGCCCTGCGCGGCATAGTTGGACGCCTCCCAGGCGGGCGCGCAGGCGAGCTTCACCCCGTCTCCGTCCGGATCAGGCGCCAGGGCGTCGCTGAGATAGGCCCTAAGGGTCGCTTCCGGCCAGGTCCGGAAGGCGCCGCGTCCGCGGTAGGCCAGGAACGCCTCCTCCAGGCTGGAGAAGCGAGGCCGACGCCGCAGAGCGCCCTGGACCATGGGCGAGTCGAGAGTCCCTGACGTCACCGGCGCGGGAAGGATCACAGGGTCGAACAGCACCAGGCCTCGAACCCGGGCGGCGCCATTCGCCTCCGCGCTGGCCAGGAGCGAGACCGTCCCACCCATGGAGTGCCCCGAAAGGATCAGGTCGCGTCCGTCCACGACCTCCAGCAGGGCGAGCAGATCATCGCGCAGGTCCAGCCAGTCGCGGCGTCCTTCGGGATCGGCCGCAAGGGAGCTGCGGCCGTGCCCGCGCTGGTCGATGAGGAGCCATTGGACGTCCCTCGCCAGGGGTTCGAGGATGGCGCAATAGGTGGCGGCGTTAAATCCGTTGGCGTGGACGAAAACCCCGGCCAGCGGCGCCCCGTCGGGACCGATCGCATAGCCGGCCATCTCGCCAGGGCCCCGGCCGGGCAGCCGGAACCGGCGTGGCTGCACGGCGCTCTGCGCTTATTTCTTGTCGGGATCGGCGCCGCCGCCGGTCGCCATCTGGATCAGAGCGGCGATGCGGTCGGTGGAGTCGGCCACCTGCTGCAGCATCTGCAGGGGCGAGGCGCCCGGACGCACGGCGGCGACCACCTGATTGGCGGCGTTCTGGGCCATGACGATGGCGGTCTTCTGCGCGGCGGCCGTCTGACGCGCCTGACTGTCCGGATAAATGAAGCCGTAGGTCGGATAGGTGGTCGAGCCCAGGTCCCGTGAGGGGTCGTACCAGACCTTCACCAGGCTCCAGTCGCCGCCCCGGCTGACATCGATCACCGTGACATTGTTCTCGACCTGACCGCGCGAGCCGTCGATCGGCGACCAGTTGGCGTGGGTGATCTGAATCACCCGGTCGGTCACCACCTGGCTGACCACCGCCACGTGGCCAAGGCGCATGCGTTCATTGGGCTTGAAGCAGAGGACGGCCCCAAGTTTGGGGGTCGAACCGGTCTGATAGCGACCGACCGCCTGACGCCACCAGGTGTAGGCGTCGCCGAAAATCTGGATGCCAGAGACCAGCCGCGCGAACGGCACGCACTCCCAATAGGGATTGGCCGACGCCTGCAGCGGTCCAAGGCACACCACCAAGGCAAGCGCCAGAGAGCGGAAAAGAGGCTTCACGCGCAACGTCATCCGAGACGAGGATCTCCCCCGAGCGTCGGGCATTTGCCTAACGATCCGAGGGCGGATTGAAAAGCCCGATTGGCCACGCGCCGGGCTCGCGTCGCGCGCGTGAAGAGTTCGTGATTTTTTTGGGCGCCGGCGCCTCCGGCCGCGCCAGGGCCGCTTGCGCGCGGCGCTGAATACAGATGCGAGCGACGCTTGCGCCCCTTTTTGCCTCCGTTGTGTCGCGGGGACTCAACGATTTTGGGATCGACATCCGACTCTCCGACATGTCAACCCCAGCCTATTTCAGGTTCGTTTTGGGTATTTTATCTTCATGCTCAGGCAGAGTGCGTGTATCTCGCATTTCGATAAATCCGATTAACTTGTTGGACATTGACCCGAAGGATGTCCTTAACGCGTGTGTTTGAGCCCGCCCCCTCAAAGGCGAAGGCAGGACTTTTGCGTGCGCGAAGGAAACCGTACGGCCATGGTGCGTCAAAATGTCGCACCCATATTCCGGAACCTCAAGCGACGGAACGGCGAGGTCGCATCGCGCGGGTCCTCGACTCACCTCGCCTCAAAGGAAGCTGTAGGGGTCCACGTCGAAGGTCAGGCGCACGGATGACGGGGGTCTCGCCCGGGCCCGCCATGTCGTCAGGAAGGCCTGCAGGTCGACGTTCCGGTCGGCGCGGACCAGGAATCGCTTGCGGCGCACGCCCCTGATCAGGGCCAGGGGCGCATCGGCCGGGCCATAGACCTCAATCCCCTCGGCATTGGGCGCCGCCGCCGCCAGGGCCCGGGCGTAGGCCTCCAGGCGTTCCGGGTCAGGCGAGGCGAGGACGACGGCCGCCAGGCGCCCAAAGGGCGGCAGACCCGCCGCCTCGCGCTCGGCCAGCTCCAGGGCGGCGAAGGCGTCGCGATCCTGGGCGGCGATGGCGGTCATCACCGGATGATCCGGGGCCCAGCTTTGCAGCAGGGCGCGGCCCGGCCGCTCGCGCCGTCCCGCACGGCCGGCCACCTGGGTCAGGAGCTGAAAGGTCCGCTCCGCGGCGCGCAGATCGCCTCCCCGCAGGCCGACATCGGCGTCGACCACGCCCACCAGGGTCAGGTTGGGAAAGTCATGGCCCTTGGCCGCGGCCTGGGTGGCGACGAGAATGTCGATCTCGCCGGCGGCCATGGCGTCGATCAGGCTCTGGGCTGAAGCCGCGTCGGGCGTGGTGTCGGACGAGAACACCGCGATCCGGGCTTCGGGAAACAGGCTCCGCGCCTCCTCCTCGACCCGCTCAACCCCCGGGCCGACCGAGACCAGGCTCTCGCGGGCGCCACAGTGCGGGCAGGCCTGGGGCTTGGGCATGGAAAAGCCGGTCAGGTGGCAGACCAGCCGGCCGCGATAGCGGTGCTCCACCAGCCAGGAATCGCTGTCCGGCGCCTTGAGCCGTTCGCCGCACGCGCGACACATGACCAGGGGGGCATAGCCGCGGCGGTTGAGAAACAGGAGACTCTGCTCGCCCCGTTGCAGGGTCAGCACCAGGGCCTGGACCAGGGGCGGGGACAGCCAGCGGCCCGCGTCCGGCGGGGTCTGGCGCAAATCCACCAGCTCCACCTCCGGCAGGACGGCTCCGCCATGCCGGTCGGTGAGGCGCAGCCAGCCATAGCGGCCCTGGCGGGCGTTCCAGAGGCTTTCCAGGGAGGGCGTCGCCGAGGCCAGGATCACCGGCGCATCCTCGATCTTGCCCCGGGCGACAGCCATGTCACGGGCCTGATAGATGAACCCGTCCTCCTGCTTGTAAGCCTCGTCATGCTCCTCATCCACGACGATCAGGGCGAGCTTGCGGAACGGTAGAAAGAGGGCGGATCGCGCCCCCACCACGATACGCGCCGCACCGCCGGCGACCGCCTCCCAGACCGCCCGGCGGCGGGGACCGGCGATATTCGAGTGCCAGGCCGCCGGCGCCGCCCCGAACCGCGCCTCGACCCGGGCGAGCGCCGCCGCGGTCAGGGCGATCTCAGGCAGCAGGATCAGGATCTGGGCCTCGGGATCGGCGCGCAGGACGCCCGCCGCCGCCTCCAGATAGACCTCCGTCTTGCCCGAGCCGGTGACCCCGTCGAGCAGGGTGACCGCGAACCCGGTCTGCCGCTCCAGACCCGCGAGGGCCGCCGCCTGGCTGGGATTGAGCGCCGCGGGCCGGTGGTCGGGATCGGGGCGCGGCCAGGGCGCGGCCAGGGCCGGCGCGGGCGTCAGGGCGCCGGCCGCGATGAGTGCGCCAACCACGGCTGAGGAGACGCCCGCCTCCTTGGCCAACTCGCCGCGGGTCCGGGGCGTGGAGGCCAGATCCAGCACCCGGGCGCGGCCGGGGCTCAGCCGGGGGGGAACAAGGCCGCTCGCGATCAGGCGCGGGACGGGACGGGGCGGCGGATGGCGCAGCCCCCGCAAGGCCAGGGCGAGCGCGGCGCCGGGGACATCCGCGCCATATCGCGCCGCCCATTGGACGAAGGCCAGGGTCCGCTCGGGCAGGGCCGGCGCCTCCAGTCGCCCCTCCAGGGGGCGCAGGGGCCGGTTGACCCCGACCATCTCGCGCACGCGGGTCACGACGCCCACGACGCTGCGCGGCCCCAGAGGCGCGCGCACAAGGTCGCCGGGGGCCAGATCGAGGCCCGGCGGCTCCGCATAGTCATAGGGTTCAGGCAAGGGCAGAGGGATCAGCACCTCGACCGCCCGGGCCGGCGCGGCCGGGCTGTGATCCGCCACGTCGGGATCTGGGCGCGTCACGGGATCGGGTCCGCTCATCGCCCCCTCATCGGCTCGCCCCGCCCGCCGGGCAAGGGTCGGCTTGACCGCGGCGGCTGAGCGCGGTTGATGGCGCGCCATAATCACACAGAGAGGAGGACGCCATGGAGCTGTTCGATCTGACGGGAAAAGTCGCGGTGATCACCGGTTCGTCCCGGGGCATCGGCAAGGCCATGGCGATCCGGATGGCCGAACACGGGGCCAAGGTGGTGATCTCCTCGCGCAAGCCCGGTCCCTGCGAAGAGGTCGCCGCGGAAATCAACGCCGCCCATCCAGGCGCGGCCATCGCCGTCCCGGCCAACATCTCCTCCAAGGATGACCTGCAGCGCCTGGTGGACGAGACCCGCGCCGCCTTCGGTCGAATCGACATTCTGGTCTGCAACGCCGCCTCGAACCCCTATTATGGGCCCATGGCGGGGATCAGCGACGACGCCTTCCGCAAGATTCTCGACAACAACATCATCTCCAACCACTGGCTGATCCAGATGGTCTCGCCGGAGATGATCGCGCGCCGCGACGGGGCGATCATCATCGTCTCCTCGATCGGCGGACTGCGCGGCAATGCGGTGATCGGCGCCTACAACATCTCCAAGGCGGCCGATTTCCAGCTCGCGCGGAACCTCGCCCACGAGCTGTCGCCTCACAATATCCGCGTCAACTGCATCGCTCCGGGCCTGGTCAAGACCGACTTCGCCCGGGCCCTCTGGGACACGCCCGAAGCGGAGAAGCGCTCCAGCGCCGGCACGCCCTTGCGGCGCCTGGGCGAGCCCGACGACATCGCCGGCGCGGCGGTGTTCCTGGCCTCCAAGGCCGGGTCCTGGATGACCGGTCAGGCCATCGTCGTCGATGGCGGCTCGACCATCTGATCGCAACGCCCCCAAGGATTTGAAGACAGAGCCCGATCCAGCGTCTTCGCCGGATCCACGATAACGCCTGAGGCTCCGGCCAGGGCTCAGAACAGCGGCTTGCCCTCGGCGCTGGGAAAGGCGACGTCCATCAGCCTGGCGGCGGTGGGCGCGATGTCCCGCATATCGACCTCGCCCAGCGCCCGGCCCGCCGGCACGCCGGGTCCATCGATGAACAGGGCCGCGCGCATCTCCGGATGGCTTGGGAAGAAGCCGTGCGTGCCCTTTTCCGAGGGCGGCGCCACCAGGGGCCCGGTGAGCTTGTCGCCAAAAGTGTAGCCGATCCTGGCGTCGACCCAGAAGGCCGCCCCCGGCGCCCCGCCCATCCGGGCGATCTCCGCGGGCCCGGCCACCTCGCCAATGCCGGAGTTCGGATCCGCCGCCAGCCGCGCGAGCAGGGCCTGAACCTTGGCCCGGACCGCCGCGTCGTCCGGATCTTTCAGCATGATCTGGGCCGAGCCGCCCGAGATCCAGGCGGCCGCTTTCCAGTCCACGGGCTGGCCGTCGGGCCCCAGCGTCATCAGGCCGGCGCGGACCAGCTCGGCGTCGAGGTCGATATCATGGCGCACGGGTGCGAAGCCGTGGTCGGAGGCGACAATCACCACCAGGTCGGGCTCCACGGCCCTCGCCTGGCGCACCAGTTCGCCGATCGCCGCATCCACGCGCTTCAGGGTCGCCTTGGCCTGGGGCGAGCCGGGACCGTGAATATGCTCGTCCTCGTCCAGGGCTGAGAGGTGCAGGGTGAAGAACATCGGATGGGCGATGCGATAGATCGCCGCCGCCGCCCTCGCCTTGGCTTCGTCATCCTCGGGGGTCAGCCCCTTGATGTCGACCAGGGTGACGCCGCTCTCCTTGGCGATCGCCTCCGGCAGACCCGGCGTGGCGAGGGCGTGCTCCAGCTTGGCGTCCTCATCGGTATAGGCGCGCCAGTATTCAGGGATATTGTCGTCGATGGCGCCCTGGCCCACGGTCACGGGCCAGCCCAGGCTCGCGGTCACCCCGCCGGCCGCCTTGACCGCTCCCCACAGGGTGGGGGCCTTTTCGTCCACCGCGTACCAATACCAGCCGCCCAGATTCTTGCGCAGGGGATCGAAGGTCAGGTTGCTGGCGATGCCGTGCCGGTCGGGCCAGACCCCGGTGACCAGGGTGGTGTGGTCGGGATAGGTCACGGTGGGCAGGACGTTGCGCACGCCCTCAGCATAGGCGCCGGTCTGCATCATGCGTCGCAGGTTCGGCGCCTCGAAGCCCCGCTCCGGCGCGTCGATCACATCCAGCGGACGCAGCCCATCCACGGTGATCATCAGCACGGGAGCCGCGAGCGCCGGGCCCGCCGCCGCGAGGGTCAGGGCCAGGGTCAGGGCGGGGGCGAGGGCGCCCCGACGGTCGTTGAGCGTACGGCGCAAATTCATGGGTCTGCCTCAAGGGTCTGGGTGATCCCATACGCCGCTGCCGCGACGCGTTCGTGAAGGGCTCATCGCGGCCTGCGCGCCACCAGGTCCACCAGGTGAGACCGACCGGCATGTCCTGCGCCCTCCGACACCTCGGCGTCGTAATCGGCAAGCTCAAGGATTTCGAGGCTGGAAAAGGCCTCGGCGAGGAGGTCGGGGGTATAGAGGTTCTCGGCGACCGAGGGGCCGCCCGTACGATAGTCGAGCTGGCGGGGGCCATACCCTTCGAGAAGCAGCAGACCTCCCGGCTTCAGAGCCTGGATCATCCCGGCGAACAGGCGGGAGCGCAGCTTGGGGCCGGCGAACTGGATGAAAATGCCCGCCACCACGTCGAAGGCGGCCTGCGGCCAGTCCCAGGCGGCCAGATCGGCGAGGCGCAGGTCCAGGGTGACGCCCCGGAGGTCGGCCAGACGCCGCGCCTTGGCCTGGGCGACGGCAGAGCCGTCGACCGACATGACCGCCAGCCCCTGCTCCGCCATCCAGACCCCGTTGCGCCCCTCGCCATCGGCAACCGCCAGCGCCGTCCCTCCGCGTGGCAGACGCACGGCCTGGTGCGCCAGAAAGGCGTTGGGCGCCTCGCCGAACAGGTAGTCGTCACGATCGAAGCGCTGGTCCCAGAGGGCGAGGCCAGAGCGGTCGGACGATGGCGATGAAGGCGAAGGGGACGGGGGCGCAGCCGTGGTCATGGTCGAGTCCTCAAGTCCCCTCGTTCCTCAGGTCCGCTCGGGCAGATGCGGCTGCTCGTTCAGCGACACCACGCCCCGGTGACCGCGACGCGAGCAGGCATAGCGGTTGAGGCTGGTATAGCCCGGCGTGAAGAACAGCCGGGGCGACAGGCCCAGGACGTGGGCGGTCCAGACATTGATCACGCCGCCATGACAGAAGACCGCGACCCGCTCACCCGGATGCTCGGCGATGATCGCCTCCATCCCCGCCACCACCGCGTCCCGGAAGCTGGCCATGTCATAGCCGTGGTTGCCCGCGGCCTGCGCGCGCCAGGCCTCATAATTCTCCACCCGCAGCACTTCGTCGGGGATGTAGTGGCCGCTGTGGCGGTCGTACTCGCAAATGCCGTCATGGGTGCGAACCGAAAGCCCCAGCCGCTCGGCCAGGGGCTGGGCCGTGGTCACGGCGCGCACCATGGTGCTGGACCAGATGGCGTCCAGCGGCTCGCCCTGAAGGAAGGCGCCGACCCGCGCGGCCTGGTCGCGGCCCTCTTCCGACAGGGGCGGATCGGCCGTGGTGCGGCTCATCTGCGGCAGCCCATGCCGCACCAGGATCAAGTCCAATCAGGCTCTCCCATGTGGGGCCGCGAGTCGCCGCGGCGCTGCCGCCCCTTTGCCCCAGGCCATGCCCGCCGTCGAGGCGGCGCCTAGTTCTCCACCGGAAGCGCGATGAAGGACTCATCCGGCCCCGAGACCACCACCTTCTGGGTCGCCTTCACATAGTCCGCCGGCTTGGCGAAGAAGATGTTGGGCACGAAGGTCTGAGGGTTGCGGTCGTAGAGGGGGAACCAGCTCGACTGGATCTGCACCATGATCCGGTGCCCCGGAAGGAAGACATGGTCCACCTGCGGAAGGGCGAAGGTGTAGAGGAGCGGCGCGTTGGGGGTGAGCGGCTTGGGATCGCTCAGGCTCTCGCGATAGCGGCCCCGGAAGATGTCCATGGCCACGGCCAGCTGATAGCCGCCCATGGCCCGGTCGACGGGCGTCTGATCGGGATAGACGTCGATCAGCTTCACCACCCAGTCGCTGTCGGTCCCGCTGGTGGAGGCCGTGAGGTGCACCTGCGGCTCGCCGGAGACCACGACCGGCGCGGTCAGCACCTCGGAGGTGAAGGTCAGCACGTCCGGCCGCGCGGCGGCGTTGCGCTGGTCCGTGGTCAGCCAGTCGGTCCAGTGGTCGTCCTCGTAGCCCACGGGGCGCACCGGACGCGGCACGAAGGTGACCGGGTGGGACGGATCAGAGACATAGTCCGCCGTCTGAACGTCTCCGGTCGCCGGGGTGAAGCCGACGCTCTGGCCCGGTTTGAGATAGAGCTTGGCGGCGGCGGGAACCACCGGCCAGGTGGACAGGCGGCGCCATTCATTGGTCCCTGACTGAAACGCGGTCACCGGCGCCACGTCCATGGGCGCGTCCTTGAGATAGTGGGCCAGGAAGGGCGCCAGCACATGCCAGCGCCACCATTTGGCGGCGTCCTGGTCCCAGGCGATCTTGCCGCTGTGGCTGCCGTCCTCGATCTCCTGGCCGTGATGCCAGGGCCCCAGGGTCAGGAAGAGTTTGTCCGCCGCGCCGGGCTTGTCCTTCAGCGCGCGATAGACCGCCGGGGCGCCATAGATGTCCTCCTGATCCCACAGGGAGTGGACCAGCATGGTGGGCACGGTGAGCGGTTGGGCGGCCAGGATCCTGTCCATGGCCTGGGCCTGCCAGAAACCGTCATAGGCGGGGTGCGCGGTCAGTTTGGTCCAGAAGCCGATCTGGTCGAGACCGTGCTCGCGTCCTTCCTCCCCGGCCGAGCCGGCGGCCATGAAGGCGTCATAGAGATCGGCATGGTTGAACGCATATTTGTCCGAGCTGTCCCGGGTGGCGATCTGCTCCCAGATGTACTGGGTGTTCAGTTCGCGATAGGCGCCGTTGTGGAACCAGTCGTCGCCGCGCCAGCCGTCCACCATGGGGTTCATGGGCACGGCCACCTTGAGCGCCGGGTGCGGATGGACCAGCGGGACGAGGGCCTCGAATCCGTCATAGGAAATGCCCAGCACGCCGACGCGGCCATTGCTCTGCGGCACGTTCTTGGTCAGCCAGTCGATGGTGTCATAGGCGTCGGTGGAGTCGTCGACCGCGGTGGGGTTGAGACCGCTGCCCACGAGGGGCCGGTTCATCACATAGGTCCCTTCCGAGCCGTACTTGCCCCTGACGTCCTGGACCACGCGGATATAGCCGCCGGCGACGATGATATCGTCGGCGTTGTCATAGCCATCCAGCGCCGCCACGAGATGGCCGCTGGCGACGTTGGCGGTGAGCTGATCGGCGCTGTAGGGCGTGCGGGTCAGCAGCATGGGCGCGCCCTTGGCCCCCTTGGGGATCAGGATCACCGTGTGCAGCTTGACCCCATCGCGCATGGGGATCTCGACCACGCGCCGCTCATAGTCCCAGCCGTAACGGGACGGCTCCAGCTTGGCGGGCCGCTCGTCATAGACCGGCGCCGCGGCAGGCTTGGTGTGGCCAGGCGCCGCCGTCGCCGCCAAAGTCAGGCCCCCCGCCGCCAGGGCCATGCCCGCCGCGGCCGTCGCGGCGAGCCGCGCCATCGATTTCGAACCCATTCCTGTTCCCCCCTGATAGGCGATCCCAGTCCACCGCACCTCGCCGCGCGGTTCAAGCCGCCTGGATTGGGGGGTCAGCTCGCCGTCTCGAGCTCCACGACCATCACCTCGATGGGGGCCTCGCCCACATTAACGTCCTGGTGATGCGTGCCTGGGGGATTGGCGGGCAGCCAATAGGCGTGACCGGTCTTCCACACGTGGAGATCATGGACGCCTGCATCTGTAACGATGTCCATGGTCCCGCCCTTGAGGGCGATGATCACCCGGGGATGCTCATGCCGGTGCATGGGCAGAGGGTTGTGCGGCAGGACCAGCGACTTCCACACCTTCACCTGGGCGTTCTCGAACTGCGGCTCGCGCCCGGTCTGCGACCCCGCGACCTGGGCCACGGCGTATCCCGCGATGAAGGCGAGGCCAACGAGCCCGGCCGTCAGTCCCGCGCCACTGATTCCAATGCGTCCCATATGCCCCCCCCCGTGAGTCCCAGCCTCACAAGAGGGCCTGGCCTCCCTCCCCGTCAAGAGCGCCGGGCGCGCCGCCACACCATCCGACCGCTCAGCCGAAGGTGAAGGTGAACGCCTGGACGCCGGGGTCGTCGAACACGATCTCGAAGGTGCGGTCGGCGACGGGGCCGCTCTGCCGGACCAGCTGGTAGAGTCTCTGACCGCGCACCACGCCTTGGCCTTGCGCATCGGTATCGACGCCATGGTCGGCGCCCGGCGGGTGGCCATCCAGCAGGACATGGAAGCGCACGGGCTTGCCGTCCGGCCCTGGACTCAGGACCATGTGCAGGTCGCGGGCATGGAAGCGGAAGGCGACCGCGCCCCCCGCGCGATCGAGGCTGGCGTGCTCGGCGCCCACCGTCCAGATCCCGGAGAGAGACCAGGCGTTGCGCTGCAAGAGGTGGGGCGCGGCATAGAGGTGGGGCAGGTCGCGGACCACGTCGCCGACGAAGTTCTCGCCCCGGCCATAGCCCAGATAGGTCTCGCCCGAGCGGATATCGCTCATGTCGGCGGCGGCTGTGGCGCCCTGGCCCTGGACCGACACCACGCCTTCTTTGAGGGCGGGATCGCCGTTCTCGGCCAGCAGGCGCTGGATGATCCGCTCGGACTGAACCTCGTCGCCTTCGCCGAAATGATGCGCGCGGATGCGGCCCTGGCCGTCGATGAAATAGTCCGCCGGCCAGTAGTTGTTATGGAAGGCGTCCCAGATGCGGTGATGGCTGTCCACCGCCACGGGGAAGGTAAGGCCCAGATCCCGCACCGCCTTGCGGACGTTGTCCGGCTCGCGCTCGAAGGCGAATTCAGGCGTATGCACGCCGATCACCACCAGGCCCTGATCGGCGTATTTGGCGGCCCAGGCCTTCACATAGGGCAGGGACCGCAGGCAGTTGATGCAGGAATAGGTCCAGAAATCCACCAGCACGACCTTGCCCTTGAGGGCCTGGCGGGTCAGGGGCGGCGAGTTGATCCAGGTCACCGCGCCCTCCAGCGGCGGGGCCATGCCCTCCACCGGCAGGGGGCCGCTCCCCATGACATCGCTGTCGTGCGGGCCCAGATGGGCGCGCCGCAGCAGGGCCGCCTCCAGCCGCGAGGTGCTCACCGCCGACAGACGGGTGAGGAGGCCCGTATCCAGATGCAGGCCGATCGCCGCGACGCCTGCCAGGACGAGGACGCCCAGGCCCCGGCGAATCCACTCCCCGGCCTTCAACGCGCGCTTCATCGCCGCGAACACCCGTCCCCCGACCAGGAGGGCCAGGGCCAGGGACGTGCCGGCCCCGGCCGCATAGGCCAGGAGCAGGCCGGTGGTTCCAAGGCTCGCTCCCTTCAGGGCGGCGGCGGTGAGGATCAGGCCCAGGATCGGCCCGGCGCAGGGCGCCCAGAGAAGACCCGTGGCCACGCCCAGCAGGAGGGAGGCGGCGAAGGAGCCGTCCCGCGCGTCGCGGTCGGCGCTGTTGGTCAGGCGCGCGCCCAGGGCCACCAGCGGCCGGGTCAGGCGATCCGACAGGCTGGGGAAGATCAGCATCAGACCAAACAGGCCCAGCACCGCCATGGCGGCCGCCCGGCCCACGCCATTGGCCCGCACCGCCCAGCTTCCGCCCACCGCGGCCAGGGTCGCCACCCCGGCGAAGGTGGCGGCCATGCCCAGCAACAGGGGCAACCCGCTCTTCACGAACGGCTTGTCGGCCCGGGCGAAGACGAAGGGCAGCACCGGCAGGATGCAGGGGCTGACGATCGTGAACGCCCCTCCCAGATAGGCGAGCAGCAGCAGAATCACCGGGCGTCCTTCCGATCCATCGGGGTCTTGTCCCCCTTTTTACGTTCGAGCCTCGCCCCGGGTTACGCCTGGCGGCGAAAATTGCGGCCTCATGCCGAACCTTGGACGGGCGTGAGATGGCCCCGCCCGCCCTACACCTGTAGGCTCACAGCGTTCCAGCGGCGGCGGGAGAGCGAGGCGATGGGTGGCATGGGATCAAGGATCGGCGGGGCCTTCGCCCTTGGCTTCGTCATCTGGGGCCTCGCCACCTGGGGCCTCGCGGGCGCCGCCCTCGCCGAGGATTGCGGCGTCAATGGCGCCAGCGAAAACGGCGTCGTCTTTCCCGCCTGTCCGCCGGCCGTGGCCGCCCCGGCCCCGTCCTATCACGTCTGGAAGGTGTCGCCGGCCAAGGCCAATCCCGAGGGCGGCTTTACGCGGACGGTGATCCTCGACATCGACGCGCCCTATGTGCCCGGCAATGTCCTGATCTGGGCCCTGGGTCCCAGCCTGATGGATCTCAAGGCGGCCAGCGAGGAGCCCCTGAACTACGCCGCCGGAACCCTTCCCCAGGGCGCGCGCTGGCTGCTGATCTCTCGCCCCTGGGGCCGCTATACCGTCTCGATCCTCAGCAAGGACCCCAACGCCCCGATTCAGCTGCACCTCGACTTCAACCACCACAACCCACCGCCGCGATAGGAGGGGTCAGGCCGCCGCGCGTGCGCGTCGGCGGAGCGCGCGGGACGCCCCGCGGCGGATCGGCGCCCAGGATCAGGGTCAGGGAACGCCTCTGAGGGGCGCAGGGCCGCGGCGCCTAATTGTGGTGTCCCCCGAACAGACCTGAAACCTTTGCCGGCGCCTTTGCGTTTAACCGCCAGACGGCCTCCATCGAGACCGACACGTCCGTTGCGGAAAGGTCCTGGCAATGTCCCTTCGGAAACTCCTCATCATCGGATGTCTGCTCGCCGCCAGCGCCGCCGTTACGGCCTGCGCCAGCGACGACGACGACGATGGCTACGGCTACGGATATCATGGCGGGTACGGCTACCACGGCGGCTACGGCTATCATGGTGGCTACGGAGGGTATGGCGACGGCGGCTATCAGGGCGGCTACGGCGACGACGATCCCCGGTAGATCGAGGCCCGCGGAGGGCCCCGCACGGGGCTTCTCGTTCCTGGCAGGAGCCCGGTGCGCGGAGTGGCCCGGCCACGGACAGAACGTCCGCCAAGGCGAGCAACGTGCCGGACCGATCGTCATGTGATCCGTTGGGATCGTGGCAGGCGATGGGATATGAAGATCAGCAATAGGCGTCCGCCATCGCGCTCAGACGAAGGGCCCGATGCGAAGGTCTACGAAAGCCATTCCACCGGCACGCCCAACACCTTTGCGAGCTTTGCGATCGTTTCAGGAGTCCCTGTACGGCGCCCGCTTTCTAGATCGGACAGATAGCCCTGACTGATACCCGTCGTGAAGGCCAGATGGAGTTGTGTCTCGTCCTTCCACTCGCGAATGGCTTTCAATCGACTGACGCCTCGAAGAATTGCGGCGCTAACCTCTGGCGGCAGTATGCCGCCGCCGGCAGCCAATTCGGCCTTTCGAGCATCATAGACGCCAACATCATCAGCATCCTCGGCCTCATGCTCGGCGCGCTCAAGGAGCGCCTCATATTCGGCCCGCGGCAGCACCACCAGTTCTTCGCCCCCCGGAGTCCGAATGATTTGGGATGCGGTCATCATCTTAGCTCCTCGCATACGTCGTCGTGGTCCGGCGGCCGATGTAGATTGCCAGGATCGTGGCCGCATCCTCGTCGAAGATCACCCGATAGCTGCCGATGCGAAGCCGGTAGCCGTTACGGCCTTGAAGGGCCTTTACGTCG
>DAIDGR010000056.1 GCA_027452265.1 Caulobacteraceae bacterium | reverse complement strand
GGCGCCAACACGCCGGACGGCAAGGGCAATGTCGAGGGCTATTTGGAGTACCGGCACATCGATCCGGTGACCGAGGCCGCCCGCGACTACAGCAATTGCACCGTGAAGATCACGGGCAGCGCCTTCACCTGCGGCGGCTCGGCCACCAATCGGTACGCGACGATCCTCGTCTACGACGCCAACTTCAATTCGAATGGGCGTTATCAGGTCTCTCCGACCGGGACGGGCGTCCTCAACAATTACACCGGCGCGGCCAGCCAGCTCTACAACTATGCGCCGGAAAACTATTTCCAGCGCAACGACCGCCGCTATTCGGGCGGCTTCTTCGCGCACTATGAGATTCTGCCGAACATCACGGCCTACGCCAACTTCATGTTCATGGACGACCTGTCCACGGCGCAGATCGCCGAGTCCGGCGACTTCGGCTACACCTCGGCGATCCCCTGTAACGACCCGCTGCTTTCGGCGCAGGAAGTGCAGGATATCTGCGTGAAGCCGGGCTACTCCACCGCCGCCGCCCCCACCGTGGGCACGGCCACCAACATCCTGATCCTGCGCCGCAACGTGGAAGGCGGCCCGCGTCAGAGCGTGCTGGAGCACACCGACTACCGCGCTCAGGTCGGCCTGAAGGGCGATCTGGACGCCAACTGGCACTTCGACGTCTACGGCCAGTTCTATGACTCGCTCTATCAGAGCACGATCCTGGACTACTTCTCGGTCGCCAAGTTGCAGAACGCGCTCAACGCGGTCCCCGGACCCAACGGCTCGGCGGTCTGCGCCGATCCGGCGGCGGTCGCGGCGGGCTGCATCCCCTACAACCCCTTCACGCCCGGCGGCGTGACGGCGGCGCAACTCAAGTACCTCCAGGTTCCGGGCCTCGAGACCGGGTCCACCAACGAGTCCATCGTCGAAGGCGACATCAACGGCGACCTTGGCGCTTATGGAATCAAGAGCCCCTTCGCCAAGGAAGGCGTGGGCCTCTCCTTCGGCGCCGACTTCCGGGACGAGAACCTGTCGCTTCTGCCTGACGCGGAAGTCCAGGCGGGTGACCTGGCCGGGTCCGGCGGCAAGACGCCTCCGGTTTCCGGCGGCTTCAACGTCAAGGAAATCTACGGCGAAGTCCGGATCCCGATCGTCAACGACATGCCGTTCATCAAGGAGCTGACGGCGGACGTGGGCTATCGTTTCTCGCACTACAATGTGTCGGGCAACACCACGACCTACAAGGTCTCCGGTGAGTGGGCGATCAACGACGACATCCGCATCCGGGGCGGCTTCAACCGCGCCGTGCGGGCGCCGAATGTGGATGAGCTCTATTCGCCGCAGTCGGTGGGCCTGGACGGCAATTCCGATCCCTGCGCCGGCGCCACGCCGACCTTCACCGCCGCCCAGTGCGCCAATACGGGCGTCAGTGCGGCGCAGTACGGCAACATCAGCGCCAATCCGGCCGCCCAATACAATGGTCTTCTGGGCGGCAATCCGAACCTGAAGCCGGAAACGGCCAACACCTACACCATCGGCGCCGTGATCACGCCGGTGGATCTGGTAAAGGGTCTGAGCTTCTCCATCGACTACTTCAACATCAAGATCACCAACCTGATCGCCTCCTACGGCTTCCAGAATATCCTGGACGACTGCGGCACCACGGGGAACGCGACCTACTGCTCGCTCATCCACCGCGCGCCCGGCAACGGTTCGCTCTGGATCAGTCCCAACGGGTACGTGGTCGACACCCTGCAGAACCTTGGCTTCCTGAAGACGGATGGCGTCGACTTCACCTTCGACTACCATGCCCGCTTCACGGATTTCGGTCTGCCGGATTGGGGTGGAATGACCCTGAACTTCCTCGGCACCTACACCAACAGCTATACGAGCCAGGGCGCGGTCGGCACGCCGATCCTGTCCTGCGCCGGGAAGTATGGCGACACCTGCGGCCTGCCCCAGCCATTCTTCAAGGCCAAGACGCGTCTGACCTGGCAGACCCCGGTCGACGGGCTCAGCGCCTCGATCGACTGGCGTTATCTGGGTGGCGTGAAGCTCGATACCGGCAACACGACCAAGGCCGACTCGTTCATTCCCTCGTACAGCTACTTCGATCTGGCCGCCCAATGGAGGGTCAAGGACAAGTACACGTTCAGTGTTGGCGTGAACAACATCTTCGACATTCAGCCGCCGGTCATCGGTTCAGGCGAACTGACCGGTACGGTCGGCAACGGCAACACCTTCCCGCAGGTCTACGACCCGCTGGGCCGGTACATCTTCGCCAGCATCACGGCGGACTTCTGATCGAACGACCCTCTCCCGGCCTTCACGGCTGGGCTACGGGGCGGTGGACTTCGGTCCGCCGCCCTTCTTTTTTTGACCGCGTGGCGCAGGCGGCCGGCCCATCCCGACCCAAGTCCGCCCCCCGCCGCTTGCGAGTCCCAGATGTGTCTATTTTGCGACATTGGGGCCCTCATCTGGCGATGACGGTATTGATCCGCGTTGACATTGCATTGTCGCAACGCGTTTCTGATCCCTGCAGATTTGCTGCCATATTTGCCTTGATCCGGTCACGCACGCTTCAGCGGCGCCATAAGGGGAAATGTCACGGTGTCTCACATCCAACGTCATCGCCTGCTATCGACGTCCATTCTGGGGGGCATCGCCCTGGCCGCGCTTGGTGTGGGCGGCGCCATGGCTCAGTCCGCCCCGGTCAGCAGCGCAGGCGGCGCGTCGGCCCCGGCCTCAGGCCCGACCCAGGTTCAGGAATTCGTGGTCACCGGCTCGCGCATCCCGCAGCCGAACCTCTCCAGCATCAGCCCGGTCACCGCGGTGAACAGCCAGGAATTGAAGCTTGAAGGCACGACCCGGGTCGAGGATCTGATCAACCAGCTTCCCCAGGTCGTCGCCAGCCAGGGCGCCTTCCTGTCGATCTCGTCGACGGGCACGGCGACCATCAATCTCCGCGGCCTCGGCGCTCAGCGGAACCTGGTGCTGATCGACGGCACCCGCCTGGGCCCGGGCGACCCCCTCACCCCGGTGGCGGACATCAACTTCATTCCCGCGCCTCTGATCGAGCGGGTCGACGCCCTCACGGGCGGCGCCTCGGCGGTCTACGGCGCCGACGCCGTGGCCGGCGTGACCAACTTCATCATGAAGAAGAACTTCACCGGCCTGGAGATCACCCTCAACGGCGGCGGCTACGAGCACTCCAATGGCGACGCCAAGTCGCAGGCGGAAAACCAGGCCAAGGGCTTCCCCGTTCCCACCGGATCGGTGTTCGACGGCGGCAATGTGGACTTCAGCGTCACGTTCGGAGCCAACACCGCGGACGGCAAGGGCAACGTCGAAGGCTACCTCGACTACCGCCATGTGAACCCCGTCCTGCAGGCCTCGCGCGACTACAGCGCCTGCGTCACCCAGGTGTCGGGCTCGAAGTTCACCTGCAGCGGCTCGCTGACCGCCGCCAACGCCAACTTCTTCGTCTTTGGCGCGCCCAGCAACCCGAACTACTTCCAGGAATACACCCTCTCGCCGACCACGGCTCAGACCCTGCTCGCCGTGCCGCCGAACGTGGCGGACCGCTACAACTACGGCCCGCTGAGCTATTACCAGCGTGAGGACCGGCGGATCTCGGGCGGCTTCTTCGGCCACTATGATGTGATGCCGCACATCACCGCCTACGCGAACTTCATGTTCATGGACGATCAGTCGAACGCCCAGTACGCCCCGTCCGGCGACTTCGGCTACACGACCTCGATCCCCTGTAACAACCCGCTGCTGTCGGCCCAGGAGGTCAACGCCCTCTGCGTGCTGCCGGGCTACTCCTCGGCCGCGACGCCCACCCAGGGCACGGCCACAAACATCAACATGCTCCGCCGCAACGTTGAAGGCGGCGGCCGGATCGATGATCGCGAGCACGTGGATTACCGTGCTCAGGTCGGGGTCAAGGGCGACCTGGGATCCGCCTGGCACTTTGATGTGTACGCGCAGTACTACGACTCGATCTACCAGGATAACCAGAAGGACTTCCTGTCCGTCAGCCGCCTGGGCAACGCCCTCAACGCCGTTCCCGGCCCCAACGGGACGGCGGTCTGCGCCAATCCCGCCGCGGTCGCGATCGGATGCGTGCCCTACAACCCCTTCACGCCGGGCGGGGTGACCGCGGCCCAGCTGGCCTATCTGCAAGAGCCGGGCCTCCTGAGCGGGTCCACCAACGAGGCCATCGTCGACGGCTCCATCACCGGCGACCTGGGCGTCTATGGCGTCAAGAGCCCGTTCGCCTCAACGGGCGTCGGCGTGTCGTTCGGCACCGAGTATCGGCGCGAGGCGCTCAACCTGCTTCCGGACGCTGCCAACCAGTCGGGCGACCTGGCCGGCAACAATGCGATCCTGCCGGTCAACGGCGCCTTCGACGTGAAGGAGCTGTTCGCCGAGGCCCGTCTGCCGATCGCCGAAGACAAGCCCTTCATCAAAGAGCTGACGGCCGATGTGGGTTACCGGTTCTCGCACTACAGCAATGCCGGCAACACCAACACCTACAAGCTGAGCGGCGAGTGGGCGATCAATGACGACGTGCGGATCCGCGGCGGCTTCAACCGCGCCGTACGCGCCCCGAACCTGCAGGAGCTCTACGCCCCGCAGAATCTGGGCCTGCCCGGCTCGAACGATCCCTGCGCCACCTCAACGCCGCAATATACCGCCGTCCAGTGCGCCCGCACCGGGGTCAGCGCGGCGCAATACGGCAATATCGCCGCAAACCCGGCGGCCCAGTACAACGGCCTCCTGGGCGGCAACCCGAACCTGAAGCCGGAGAGCGCCGACACCTACACCATCGGCGCCGTGATCACGCCGGTGGATCTGGTGAAGGGGATGAGCTTCTCCGTCGACTACTTCAACATCACCGTCACCAACGTCATCTCCACCTACGGCTTCCAGAATATCCTCTCGGGATGCGCGCTGCAGGATAACGCCACCTACTGCTCGCTGATCCAGCGGGCGCCGGTGTCCGGGTCGCTGTGGCTGAGCCCCAACGGCTACATCATCGACACCAACCAGAACCTCGGCTCGCTCAAGACCGATGGCGTCGACTTCACCTTCGACTACCACTTCCGCTTCACCGATCTGAACCTGCCGAACTTCGGCGGGATGACGGTCAACTTCCTCGGCACCTACACCAACAGTTTCACCTCCACCGGGGCGATCGGAACCCCGCCCCTGTCGTGCGCGGGTCGTTTTGGTCCGAGCTGCGGCGCGCCGCAGCCCTTCTTCAAGGCCAAGACCCGGTTCACCTGGCAAACGCCAGTGGATGGCCTGAGCGCGTCGCTGGACTGGCGCTATATCGGGGCGGTGAACGTGGACTCGGCGGGAACGCCCGGTCAGGTCGACTCTCACATTCCGTCGTACAGCTACTTCGATCTGGCGGCGCAATGGCGGGTCAAGGACCGGTATACGTTCAGCATCGGCGTCAACAACATCTTCGACATCCAGCCTCCGATCGTCGGCGGCGAGAACACCGACACGATCAACGCCAACGGCAACACCTTCCCGCAGGTCTACGATCCGCTGGGACGCTACATCTTCGCCAGCATCACGGCGGACTTCTGATCGCTCGCGAGGGCCTTCAAGGCCTGCTAAGAGCTTGGGGCGGCGGACCTCGGTCCGCCGCCCTTTTCTTTGGTCGTTCTGCATCCGTGATCGAGGCCCTGCCGTGTCAACGCCGGAACTCATGGCCCAACTCCAGGCCGCGGCGGCGCATCTGCGTCAGGGAAGGCCCGCCGAGGCGGTGCCGCTCCTTCGGGCGGCGGCGGCGCGCTGGCCGCAGTCTCCGGACGCCCAGAGGCTTCTAGGCCTGGCCCTGCGCGACAGCGGCGACTTCGCCGGCGCCGAAGGCCCGCTCCGCACGGCGCTCGCCCTCGACCCGCGCTCGGGCCCGTCGGCGGTGGCCCTGAGCGAGCTGTTGCTCGCCTCCGCGCGCGCGCCAGAGGCGGAGCTTTGTATGGCGCCCCTCGCGGCCGCCCCCGGCGCGGATATCAACGTCCTGACCGCCCTCGCCAACGCCATCAAGGCGCAGGGGCGGCTGGACGAGGCCCGCGCCCTCTATGCCCGCATCGTGGCCGAGTCCCCGAACAGCGCCGTGGCTGAACACAACCTCGCCTCCATGGATGGCGATCTGGAACGCTTCGCGGACGCCGAGGCGGGCGCCCGGCGGGCCCTGGCCAAGGGGCTCGACGCCCCGGAGACCTGGCTGGTTCTCGGCCGCGCCCTGCTGGGACAGGACCGCCACGGCGAGTCGGAGGCGGCTCTGCGCGAGGCGATCCGGCGGCGCCCGGACTATGTCGACGCCCATGGTGAACTCGCGCAGCTGATCTGGATGACCACCGAGGACGCTCAGGCGGCGGTGGCGTCTCTGGATGCGGCCCTGCGGCTCCGCCCCGACTTCGCACCCCTCGCCCTGAAGAAGGCCGAGATTCTCGATTATGCCGGCGATCCGGATGCGGCCATCGCCGCCCTCACCCCGATCGTCGCCGACCCCGCATCGGACCCTGTCCTGCATGTCATGGCCGCGCGCCTCCTGGGCGCGAGAGAGCCGGAGCGCGCGCTGGAGCACGCCCACATCGCCGCCAAGGCCCTGCCGCTGGACTACATCGCCCAGAGCGGCCTGTGCGAGGCCTATCTCGCCGCCGGCGATGGCGCGGCGGCGGCCGCCCTGGCCGAGGGCTTGCGGGCGCGCATGCCCGAAAACCAGCACGCCCTGGCGCTCCTGGCCACGGCCTGGCGTCTCACGGGCGACGCTCGCTATGACCTGCTCTACGACTATGACGCCCTGGTCGCGCCCAGCCAGATCGCCGTGCCGCCGGGCTGGACCCGGCTGGAGGACTTCCTGGCGGACCTGACCCAAAGCCTCACCCGCCTGCATACCCGGCGCACCCATCCCATCGGTCAGTCCGTGCGCCATGGAAGCCAGACGAGCCAAAGTCTGGACCTCTCCGATGACCCGGTCATCAAGGCCTTCTTCGTCGCCATCGACGGGCCCATCCGCGAGCGGCTGGCGGCGCTGGGACGCGGCTCGGATGCGGTGCGATCACGCAATACCGGCGATTACGGCTTCAATGGCGTGTGGTCGGTGCGTCTGCGCCCCGATGGCTTTCACGCCAACCACGTGCATCCCAAGGGCTGGCTGTCCTCGGCCTGCTACATCGCCCTGCCGGACGCCGTGGAACGGGGCCAGGAGGGATGGATCAAGTTCGGTGAGCCGGGCGTTCCCACCCTCCCCGGCCTGCCCTTCCAGCACGCGGTGAAGCCCGAGCCCGGGCGCCTTGTGCTGTTTCCCTCTTACATGTGGCACGGCACGATCCCGTTCTCAGGCGACCAGCCGCGTCTGACCATCGCCTTCGACGTCATCCCCGCGTGAATTCCCCAAGAGCGTCCATGCCCTCTTCATCCGAACCCACCCATCCGATCCTGGACGAGATCCGCCTGGCCCTGTCGCAGGGCCGGCGGCGGGAGGCGATCGGCCTGGCGGTCAAGGCGATGGGGGACTTGGACCTCACCCTTCCCTGGGTCGTTCGCCTCGTGGCTGAGGGCATGGAGCAGGACGGCCTGATCATGGAGGGTCTGGCCGCCTACAACCGGGCGCAGATGGAGGCCCCGGACGATCCGTCCCTGAAAAAGGACTTCGCCGCCGCGCTCATGCGTCACGGCGCGCACGACGAGGCGGTGGCGCCGCTGGATGCCGTGCTGGCGCGGACGCCAGACGACTTCGAGGCTCTGCTGCTGCGCGGCCGGGCCCATGCCGTCCTGCGGCAGGTCGAAAAGGCCCGGGCCGACCTCGATCGGGCCCATCGGCTCAGGCCCGCCTCGCCGGACCCGCTGGAGGAACTCGCGGACCTCGCCGCCGCGCGGGGCGAGGCGGAGGCCAAGCGGCTGGGCCTGCAGGCGCTGAAACTCTCTCCGACCGCCGCCCGGGCCGCGATCGCCGTGGCCCGCGCCCACCTCGCCGAAGGGGACCCGGCCGCCGCCCGCGCCCTGATCGACCAGACCTTGGCCCACGCGCGGATCAGCGATGAGGACCGGGCGAAACTTCTCACCTATCTTGGGGACGCCCTGGACGCGCTCGATCTGCCGGATGAGGCGCAAGCCGCCTGGCTGGCGCGCGAGGCCGCGCTGAGACCGATCCGCTCCCGCGCCCTGGCCGCGGGCCTTGGCGAGCGACATATCCTCCTGGCCCAGCGCCTCCTGGCCTGGTTCGAGGTCGCCGCGCGCGAGAGCTGGCCCCCGGCCGGATCCCTGCGCGGGTCCGATGCGGAGGGCCCGGCGGATCACGTGTTCCTCGTCAGCTTTCCCCGTTCAGGCACGACCCTGCTGGAGCAGGGCCTGGCCGCGCATCCCGACATCCTGGCGGCCGACGAGTCGGGCGCCCTGGGCGTGGCGAGCGATCACGTCCTGAGCGACGAGGGCGGCCTTCAACGGCTGGAGCGGATGACCGCCGCCGAGGCGGACGCCTGCCGCGACGCCTATTGGGCGCAGATGGGCCGGACCCTGGGGACCTCGCCGGCCGGCCGCGTGGTGCTCGACAAGGACCCGCTCAACGCGGTGCGCCTGCCGATCATCGCCAAGCTCTTTCCGCAGGCGAAGATCCTCTACGCCCTGCGCGATCCCAGAGACGTGGTGCTCAGCGGCTATCGGCGGCTGTTCTATTCGAAGATGCTGGAGTTCCACTCGGTGGACTCCACCGCGCGCTTCTATGACGCGGTTCAGGCCCTGACCCGCGCCTATCGCGAGCGCCTGACCCTGAACCTGCTGGAGGTCCGCCACGAGACGCTGGTGGCCGACCAGGAGGCGGAGATGCGCCGGGTGCTGGCCTTCCTTGGCCTGGACTGGCGACCGGAGGTGCTGGACCTCGCCGCGGCCGCACCGGTGTCCTTCACCCCAAGCGCCGCCCAGCTCGCCCGGGGCCTCAACGCCGAGAGCGTGGGCGCCTGGAAGCGTCATGCCGCCCTGCTGTCCGGCGTCCTGCCCCTCCTCGAGCCCTGGGCCGCGCGCCTGGGCTACGACCCCGCCCCGGCCTCCGCCCTGGCCGCCCGGCCCAAGGCGCCGGCCAGCCCACCTCAGGCGCCGCCGTCTCAGGGCGCGCCGTCTCAGGGCTATGGCAATCCCTCGCCGATCATGACCAATGCTCCGGCCGTCGCCGCCGCCTTGGAGGCCGTCCAGGCGGCGCTGCGGGCCGGCCAGACCGCGCGCGCCATGCAGCTGGGGGCCGAGGCCCTGGCCCGGGGCGCCACGCACCCGCTGTTCCACCGTCTGCGCGGGGTTCAGTCGGAGCAGGCTGGTCGGCCCGCGGACGCCATCGGGGACTTCGAGGCCGCCCTCGCCCTGGAAGGCGAGGAGCCGCAACTGCTCAACGTCCTGGGGCTCTGCCTGGCGCGCACGGGGCGTCCGCGCGAGGGCCTGGCGCGCCTGGACCGGGCCATCGCCCTCAAGGCCGATGTGGCGGCCTTCCACTATAATCGCGGCTGGACCTGCGAAATGCTGGGCGACGTGGTCGCCGCCCGCGCGGCCTACGAGACCGCCGCGCATCTGGCCCCCAACGACGCGCGCACCCTGGGCGCCCTGGCGGCCCTGGCGGCGCGACGGGCGGACTGGGCGGAGGCGCGCCTGTGGTCGGACCGCGCGCGGAAGGTCGACCCCGACCAGCCGGCCGCTATTCTCGCCCTGGCCCGGGCCAAGGCGGCCGAGGGCGACCCCCAGGGCGCGCGCCAGCGCCTGGAGCAATTCCTGGCCAAGCCGCGCGCCAGCGCCCACGAACGCGCGGTTACCCTGAACGCGCTTGGCGACGCCCTCGATCAACTGGGCGAGATCGACGCCGCCTTCACCGCCTATCGCAGCGGCGCCGAGGAGCTGGCGCGGCTCTATGGTGGCGGGGGCGGGGCCGGCTCGACGCTGCGCCTGGCCGAACGCCTGACCACGGATATCCGGGAATTGCCGGAGGGCGCGTGGCGGAGCCTCCCGGCGACGGCGGCGCCGGCCGTGGCCGCTGGACACGTCTTCCTCCTGGGCTTTCCGCGCTCGGGCACGACCATGTTGGGCCAGGCCCTGGCCGGGCATCCGGACGTGGTGACCCTGGACGAGCGGCCGACCCTGGCCGACGCCGCTCAGGTCTTCACCTTTCCGCCGGACGGTCTGGAGCGCCTGTTGGCCGCCAGCGAAGCGGAGCTTGCGCCTCTGCGCGAGGCCTATTGGTCGCGGGTGCGCGAGGGCGGCGCGGCCCCGGAGGGCAAGGTCTTCGTGGACAAGTTGCCGATGAACACGCTCGGCCTGCCTCTGATCCGCCGTCTCTTCCCGCAGGCCAGGGTCCTGTTCCTGCGCCGCGACCCGCGCGACGTGGTCCTCAGCTGCCTGCGTCGCCAGTTCGTGGTTGACGCCACGACCCTCGACCTCCTGCGTCCGGAGAGCGCCGCGCGGCTCTATGATCAGGTCATGCGCCTGATGGAGATCGGCCGCGAGCGTCTGGGCCTGGAGGTGCGCGAACAGGCCTATGAGTCCCTGGTGACGAACTTCGAGGGCGAGATGAAGGCCCTCTGCGCCTTCCTGAACCTGGACTTCACCCCCGACATGGCGACCTTCGCCGAACGCGCGGGTCTGGTGGCCACGCCCAGCGCCGCCCAGCTCGCCCGGGGCCTGAACACCGAGGGCGTCGGGGTATGGCGGCGCTATGCCGCCCATCTTGCGGACATCCAGGACATCCTGGCCCCCTGGGTCACGCGCTTCGGCTACGCGGCCGACTGATGCCGGGCGCCGTCAGGAGAGCAAGGGAGGCTCGCCATGTTCCTTGAAGTGCCCGACGTTCTCAACGCCGAGGAGCTGGCGCGCGTGCGGCAGCTCGCGCTTCAGGCGCGCTATCAGGACGGCAAGGTCTCCAATCCCCACTCCGCGGCCAAGAACAATCTCCAGATCGACCCCACGGACGCCGCGCACGCCGAGGCCTCGCGCCTCATGGCCGGGGCGCTCATGCGATGCGGCCCCTTCCGGGACTATGCCTTCCCCCGGATCATGGCCCCGCCCCTGCTGGCGAAATACGCGCCGGGCATGACCTATGGCGTCCATGCCGACTCGGCCTTCATGCCCCTGGGCGCGCGGCCGCTGCGCTCGGACGTCTCCTGCACGATCTTCATCGCCGACCCGGCGACCTATGAAGGCGGAGAGCTCACCGTCCACCTCGGCACCCGCTCGGTCAGCTTCAAGGGTCAACCCGGCGCGGCCGTCGTCTATCCCTCCCACACCCTGCACGAGGTCAAGCCGGTGACGGCGGGCGAACGTCTCGTCGCCATCAGCTTCATCGAGAGCATGATCCCCGATCCCACCCACCGCGAGCTCCTCTATCAGCTCAACGAAGTCTCGGCCCTCGAGGGCTTCAACATCAGCTGGGAGAACCGCACCCGGCTGCAATATGTCTGCAGCAACCTCCGCCGGATGTGGGGCGAGCACGAATAGGGGCAGACGCGCCGTACCTCCGGGGCGTCTCGAGCGCGTTGCGTTTGTACGGAACCGACCCGGCGCTTCGCAACGCGCTCAAGGGCTTGAATATAGAGCACGATTCAGCGCCTTCGCCGATTCCACGAAAACGCATCGTGCTCTGGCGCGCGCGGGCCGCTCAGACGCCGCGCGCCGCGGCGGAGAGCCGCGCGGCCTGGGCGAAATCGGGATAGGCGGCGCCCAGGCTATTGAGCCAGGAAAGGCCGCGCTCCACTTCCTGCGCGTGGGTCGCCAGGGCCTGGGCGATCACCGCCCGCCGGGCGTTGGCGTCGAAGGCGTGACGCTGGTCCTTGGCGTAGCGGCCGAACTCCGGACTGCGCAGCAGGGCCTCCACGACCCCGGGCGAGGCGTCTCGTCCCAGATGCCCGAGCAGGCGCGCCAGCCCTGGACCCGGCTCCTGCAGGAAGCGGTCGAAATCCACCCACATCACCCGCCCCGGCGCCGCGGCGGCGAGGTCGGCCAGGCCCATCAGCTCGCAGGCCCAGGCCAGGGCGGCGCGCGGCCCGGGCGACATCGCCTCCAGGCCTGGTAAGGGGCCCAGCCTGCGCCGCAGCCGCGCCGCCCGGGCCGCGTGCAGAGCCGCCACATCGCGGGACGAGGCCTCCCCCGCCAGCAGTCCGGCGATATGTCCCTGGGGGGCGGCGAAGAGCAGGATGGCGCGGGCTTCGCCCTGGGCGCTCAGAATCGACGGTCCGAGCGCCGTGACGAAGCTGGTCGCCTTGATCAGAGCCCGCTGATCCGGGCGCCAGACCCGCGAGAGCAGGCGCGTGACCGTCCCAAGGCGTGGATCCGTCCCGCGCTCGGCCGCGGCGAACTCGCGCAGGATCGCCGGCTCGCGCAGGGCGAAGACGCCGTCGACCCGGCCCAGGATCCGCGAAATCAGGGTCGATCCCACATGGCCCATGTGAAAGATCCAGTCGGCGGTCGCCGGCGCGGCGCGGGCCGCCGCCTCCACATCCGTCCAGGCGGCCCAGTGCACCGGGCCGTGAGTCTCCAGAAGCCGCCCATCGAGGAAGCTGGCGACCGCGTAGTCCTCCACCGCCATCTCCAGAAACCCCAGCCCCTCGGGCGACAGGGCGAACGGCAGGCGCCGGGGCGAAGCCCAGACGTCGGGAGCAGGAGCGGGAGCGGGGGCGGCGGCCCCAGGGACGCCCTCGGACGCGGCGCTCACCCTCAGGGCTCGGCGCGGAAGGCGTTGCTGGCGGTCATCATGGCGCTGATGAGGTCCCGCTCGGCCTCGCTGATCAACGGGTTCCAGACATCGATGATCAGGATGGTGCGCGCGGCGTCCGCGTCGTTCCACGCCTCGTGCTCGATGGTGTCGTCGAACACCCAGGCCTCGCCCATTTTCCAGTCCCGCGTCTCCGCCCCCACCCGGAAGCGCGCCGGCCCCGGAAGGATCAGCGGCAGGTGGCAAAGCAGGCGATGATTGGCCGAGCCGGTATGCGGCGGAATGCGCGTATGCGGCTCGAGCTGCGAGAACACCACGGTCGGGGCGAAGCCAGGCTGCCGCATGAGCGGAAGCTCGTCCATCAGGGCCGCCGTGCGGGGGCAAAGCGCGCAGGCGGCGTCCTGGCGTGCGCCGTCGCGCCACAGGAAGAACGAGCTCCAGCGCCGCGAATGGTTCAACTCGGCCCACTGATCCACCGGCGCGCCCGGAGGAAAGGCGATATAGGGCGCGAAATCCTCCGGCGCCGTGGCGAGGAGCGCCTCCAGCTCCGCCTGGATCACCGGCGTGGCCGCCTCCAGGGTCTCCAGCCACGGGAAGAGGGCCCGGTCATAGAAGGGGATGGCCGGCAGGCGCGGATAGTGCAGCAGCAGAGGCTCCTGCGGATAGGGCCGCTGCAGGCCGGCGAAGATGCGCAGGCTCTCGTCGAAGCGGGCGAACGACTCCCCCTGCCAGCGCGCCTTGATCTCGGCCACGCTCTCGCTCAGACGCCGGGCCAGGGCCTCGCCAAACGCCTTGGTCGCGGCGCGGGCATGGTCGAGCTGGGCCCGCAGGGGCGCGGGCAGGACCTCGTCGGGTGGGGCGCAGGCCAGGGCGTTGCGATAGACGAGGGCCGCCGCCTTGGACTGCCCCATCCGCTCCAGCAGGGCGCCCTTCGAGAGCAGGGCCACCAGATGCCGCGGCTCCAGGGCCAGGGCCGCGTCGAGCCGCGCCAGCGCGTCCGGCAGGCGCCCCAGCATGCGCAGGGCCAGGGCGTGATCGAGCATGCCTTCCGGCGGCAGATCCGAGCCGGCCTGGCTGAGGATCGTATGGGCCCCCGCCCAATCCTGCCGCGCCAGCGCCATGCGCGCCGCCTGCAGGGCCGGCGAGGGCGGGGGGTGGGCCCGAGGGTCGGCCGTCACGCTCATCCTCGCCTCAATCCACCAGACGCGGGGCCAGGACCGTGGAGCCCTGGGCTCTCAGATTGGCCGTGTCCAAGGTCTCCAGCGTGGCGTGGGCGGCAGGCGTCTCGAGGACCGATCCGAGGGCCGCGGCGGCGTGCACCCCGCGCGCCTCCAGGTTCAGCATCCGGCGCAGGGCGTCGAGCGGGCTCGCCTCGGCATTGAAGCCGCGCAGGCGCGCGGGCCCTTGGATGTGGGCCAGAGCCTTGGCCCGATCCACCGCGTCATAGATGTCGCCGATATGGTCCACCAGGCCCAGCGCCTTGGCCTGGGCGCCCGTCCAGACCCGCCCCTTGGCGATGGCCTCAACCTTGTCCGGGCGCATATGGCGGCCCTCGGCGACCCGGGCGACGAAGCCCTGATAGATGTGGTCCATCCAGGCCGAGACCGCCGCCCTCTGGCTGGGGCTCATCGGCGCATCGGGCGAGAAGGCGTCGGCGAAGTCGCCCCCGACCTTCAGGCCGCGCAGGTCGACGCCATAGCGGCCGAGCGCCTTGCCGAGGGCGAACTTGCCGCCGAAAACCCCGATTGAGCCGGTGAGCGTGGTCGGCTCGGCGACGATTTCCGAGGCCTGGGACGAGATCCAGTAGCCGCCGGACGCGGCATAGGTCCCCATGCTCACCACCACCGGCTTGCCCGCCGCCTTGGCCGCGCGCACCGCCGCCAGGATCTGCTCCGAGGCCGTGTCCGATCCGCCCGGCGAGGAGACGCGGAAGACGATGGCCTTGACGTCGTGATCGTCGATCGCGTCGTAAAAGGCCTTGGCCACGTCGTCCGAGTGGATCGCCGAGGAGCCCGACAACGGCCCGCCGCCGGATTGGGCGCTGGAGCCGGTGACGATGTCCCCCTCGGCCGCGATCAGGGCGATCACCGGCGCCCCCGCCTGCCCCACGCCCCGACCGCGCGCGGCCCTGGCATGGGCGGCATAGGCGTTGAAGCTGACAAGACTGGCCCCGTCGCCCGCCTTGGCGAGGATCGCGTCCTCAGCCCCCTTCACCTCACCGACCTGGTCGATCAGGCCCTTGGCCTTGGCCTCCTCGGCGGAATAGGGGCCAGCCTCGATCAGGGTCATCAGCGCCTTGGGGTTCTGGCGACGGTCGTTCGCGGCGGAGACCAGCGAGGTCTCGAACACCGATCCCATCCAGGACAGCTCCGACTCCCGGTGCGCCGGGGTGTAGTCGTCATAGAGGAACGGATTGACGGCGGTCTTGTACTGGTAGCGCTGCTGATAATCGGCGACCACGCCAAAGCGGTCGAACAGGCGCTTGAGGAAGACGTCGTCCCGGGCCAGTCCGGTCACCTGAAAGCTGGCGCCTGGCTGCATCCAAAGATCGCCCGAGGCCGCCCCAAGTTCGTAGGTGGAGACCACGGTCCCGTCCGAATAGAGGCCCTGGCTGTGCGCCAGGATCGGCTTGCCCTGGGCCCTGAAGTCGAGGAAGGCGCGGCGCAGTTCATCGGCCGCCGCCGGCGCCATGCCGCCCTCGGGCAGGCGCACCAGGAGCCCCTTCACGGCGCTGTCGCGTCCGGCCCGCCGCAGGGTCTGCTCGATGCCCAGCACGGAATTGCCGCGCCCTTGCAGGAAGGCGAAGGGCATGTCGGGCGGCTGGTCGGTCAGGCCCGTGCGCAGGTCGAGCACCAGCACGCTGGCCGCGGGCAAGGGCGCGGGCCGCGCGGCGGCGCTGGCGAAGGCGATCAGCGCCATCGGCGTGAGGACAGCGAACAGGATGAGCCCGATCAGGACTCCGGCCACGGTGATGACGAACTGCTTCATGCCTCCACCCGACCAGCGGCGCGGTCCCCGGTCAAGGCCCTCGCTGACCTCGCCTTGCAGGTCCTTGGGGCCTCCTCTATACACCGCCCTCCGCCGGGGTCGCCCGCGTCTGTCGCCTCGCACAGACCCGCAATGACCCATGGGCATCGGAGTGTGGCTCAGTCTGGTAGAGCACCGCGTTCGGGACGCGGGGGTCGCAGGTTCAAATCCTGCCACTCCGACCATCCTTCCCTCGACAGGTCGGCCAAATTGTCCCTTGCGGACGGGGGGCGCGTCAGGCGGCTCTTGATCAGACCGGCGCGCGCGTCCTACGGCGTGCGGAGCGACCCGGATCCGGGGCGCCCTTGAAGAGCGAAAAGGCGGCGCGAGCATGGTGCGTTACAACGGCTGGATCAGCATTCCCGAGCCCTACGCCAACGGCCTTTTCGCCCAGGCCGGCTTCGACAGCGTCACGCTCGACTGCCAGCATGGCGGCTTCGACGAGCGCGCCCTCGCCCTGTCGCTCCAGGCGCTCAAGACCCCCCAGCGGCTGGTCCGGGTGCTGTGGAACGAGCCGGCCCTGATCGGCAAGGCGCTGGATCTGGGCGCCGACGGGGTCATCGTGCCCCTGGTCAACAGCGCCGCCGAGGCCCGGCGGATGGCCGAGGCCTGCCGATATCCGCCCAAGGGGTCTAGGTCCTTTGGCCCCGGCCCCGCCGCCCTGCGCGCGCCGGACGCCCCCTATGCCAGCCTCGCCGACTCCATCGAGGCGTGGGCCATGATCGAGACCCGCGAGGCGCTCGATTCGGTGGACGCGATCGCCGCCACCCCTGGCGTGGACGGGCTGTTCGTCGGCCCCAACGACCTCGCCCTGTCCCTGGGTCTGGGCGCCGGCTCCAACCGCCAGGAACCCGAGATTCTCGCCGCCCTGGCCCGCATCGACCGGGCGGCCAAGGCGGCCGGCAAGATGAGCGGCGTTTTCTGCACCACCGCCGCCTATGCGCGGCAGATGGCGACGCTCGGCTTCGACATGGTCACCACGGCCTCGGACACCCTGGTCTTCGCCGACGCCGCCCGTCGCATCCTGGCCGAAGCCAAGGCCTGAGATCCGCCCCGACTGACACAGGAACCGACGGAAACACGAACCGGCGCCGCTACCCGTTGCGCCGGCCAAGGCGAGACGCTATCTGACCGCCTTCCGGCGCGGCCCCCTCCCTCGGGGAGGACCTGCTGGGGAATGGTGTAATGGTAACACAGCGGTTTTTGGTACCGTCATTCTAGGTTCGAGTCCTAGTTCCCCAGCCACTCAGTCTCTGCCAACCGGCTCTCGTTGAGCTGCCAGCCGGCAACCTCCCGACAAGTCGCACCTTTTCACGCTGAACCGTAGATTCCGGCGCCGCAGAAGTGTGCGTTTGCGCGACCGATCCGCCTCGTTTCCCGCGACCGTCTCTGCGGCTCGGCCCGCCGGTATCATTTCCGCCCGCGGCCAGTAGGCGGAGACCACACTTCCCATTTGTCGGTACTTTTAATGGGATTTTCCCGCGAGATGATGGGTTTCCTGCGCTTGCTTCGTCGCGATCACTGAGACCATTCAGGGCCTTCGAGCGGCATTTCCCATACCGGTCTAAATGGGATTATCTGATGCGCCGATGGGATGCATCGGGAGCGCCAGCCGATCGACTGGGAAGTCTTGAAAAGCACCGCGGGGCATCCATCTCCGGGCCTAGGCTTCACCGCCTGAACGTCCGTGGCAGCACGGCCCCTCCGGGGCGAAGGGCATTCGCGGGTTTCCAATTGGATCAACCAAACCGGCGCGGAGGATGCCTCGGCGCCGACAGGAGACTCGTCATGTCTGCGTCAGATACCTCCGCGCCCGCGCGCCCGCTACCTCCAGCCCGTGTGAGAACCCGAATCCGACCCGTCGTCACGGATCGAGAGCCAAAGTATTCGGAGGCCGAAGCCGTCTCCGCAACGCCATCGGTTCATCTGGCTGACGGGCCTGAGGCGACCACTGACGAGTACAAGGTCGGCTACAAACACCCGCCCAAGCACACCCAGTTTAAGAAGGGTCAGGTCGGGAACCCGAAGGGCCGGCCAAAGGGCGCGAAGTCGCTGGAGACCCTGGTCGATGAAGGCCTCAGCGCCGAGGTGACCATCACCAAGCGAGGTCGTCCGGTGAAGATGACCAAGCGCGAGGTGATGGTGCTTCAGCAGATCGAAAAGGCGATGCGCGGTGATCTGAAGACCTTCGCTACGCTGGTCAAACTCGATCCCAGAGCACGCCGCGAAGCTGAGGAGCGCGATCAGGCGCCGCCGGAACTCTCGGCCGACGAAATGGCCTTGCTGCTCTCCTATGTTAGGGCCCTCGAAGGCGAGGAGGGCGAGCGATGACCGCCCTTGCCAAAGTCGATCGCGCCTGGCTGAACCAGCGGCTTCAGACGGACTTCCGCCTCTTCCTCTTCTACGCGTTCAAGGAGCTGCATGGCGGCAGGCTGCTGCAGCCGACATGGCACATAGACGCGATGTGCCACGCGTTGGAGGTTTCGGCCGAGACCCCTGCAGATCGCCTGCTCATAACCATTGGTCCCCGCCACCTGAAGCCAGCGGCCATGGCGGTGGAAGGCGCAGCGGCCCTTATGATGATCTCGTTCTCCATGTCGCCTCCAGGCTGTTCGTAGGCAGTGGAAGCACGGGCTCTGGAAGAAAATCTTCCAGATGCGACCACGCGGAAAATATTTTTCGAAGAGCCGGAGAGGTGCGCGGCCCACCCTGAGCGCGGTCCGCGAATGCGAACCCGGCTTTGCCGTCAGGCCGCCCTCAGGCGTCTGAATCCAGGGCCCGACTCAATTATCAGGCGGTATTGCGTGGTTCTCCGGGCGATGTTGATTGCGCCCAAGGAGGTCAGCCGTTTTTCGCCGCGCGCGCTCTTCTGATTGCGTTCACGACCAGGTCCGTCGGATCGCTGTTGGTGGACGTCCAGTCGGCGCGGCTGGGATGGGTAAGTGTCACGACGCCGATTCCACGTTCTCTGTTCACGCAGGAGGTGCTCGTCCAGCGGCGCCTATTATCCTCCGTGTAGGGACCCTCCGCCTCGGTCCACGGACCGCCTAGCCTATCCCTGACGCTCGCCCCGGCGGTCTGGCCCAGCGCCACGACAACCCGGACTCCCAGGCGCTGGATGACGCCCTCATGAAAGGGCCAGCATTCGTCGATGAGTGTCTTCTTGTCTGAGGAGAGTGAGGCTTCATCAGGTGTTCTGACGAAAATCAGGTTGCTCGCCGGGATGTTGGCGGCCCTTAGCTGGAACTCCTTTTCGAGCCTGTGGAGCAGGTGGCGCATGCGACGCTGCATATGCTCCGACTCCCAGTCGTTGGACTCATAGGCGGAGTGGCTAGGGACGGCCCGAGCGTGCGCGATGTTTCGCTCGACGGTGAAATGTTGGTGCCTTTCCAGCGATCCACCCGGGTTCAAGCCGAGAATGTAGAGATCGGACTGGCGGGAGAACGCTTCGACGCCGGAGTAGAAGACGGCGCCTGATCGACCCAGAAGCGCAGGGTCTATCTTGGACACCAGGCTTTCGAAAACTTCGTAACTCATGACTGCACCCGTACGCTTGCCTTCAAACAGGCGATCGAAATCGCTCCACACTCAAATCCGGCGGTCAAGCCCAGTCAGCCTGGTGGGGCTGACGCTAGCCGGTTAGGTTTCAGCGGGCTCGAAGCGCCGCCTGTCGTAGTGGAACTCGACGAAGTCGCCGTTCTCCACGATCAGGCCGAGCACCAGGTCGAGAGGCTCGTTGAAGCCGGCGCTGCCGCCATCCCGTCCCAGTTCGGAGGTGTCGAACACCGGCGCGGGAAGGATGGCCCGCACGATTGCCGGCTGGTTGTATTCTGGCCGCAGCCGGTTCCGCAGGCCCGGCTTCCAGCGGACGAACTGGCCGGGTCTCAGCTCATGCCGGCGGTCCATGGATTTAGAGAGCTCGCGCAGCCGGTCGGCGTAGTCGGCGGCCGGGTTCCCGCCGGTTTCGGCAGGAACGATCTGGAAGGGGGCGATCTGGGTCATGGAGGTTCCCTTGGCTGGTCGCTGGGACCTATGAGGGATCGGCACGTCAGAATTGGACAGATTGAATCTGTTTGGACCTGGGCGATTGGGCGATCCATCCATTTCTGACGTATCCGGAAAGACGGCGACGCGGGCGGCCCGTCGCCCGCGGCCGGGGCGGGTGCTAGCTTCCCGCCCATGAGCGACACCGGGCGCTACGAGAAGGCGGCGACCCTGCTGAGGATCGCCCTCGACATGCAGGGCCTGCGCCTGGGCGTCTCCCTGGCGGACATCCAGACGCGGTACACGGACACCCCGCTCAGCCGCAGCACGGCCGAGCGGCTGCGCAACGCCATCGGCGACATCTTCGGCGACCGGATGGTTCGGGCCAATCCAGGCGAGACACCCTTTCGGTGGCGCCTGCAGCGCGGGACGTTGGGCGGGCTGGCCGACCTGACCACGGCGGAGCTCGCCGCGCTGGGGACGGGCGTGGCGCTGATGCGGCGTGATGGCATCGGCCCGCAGGCTGATCTGGCCGGCGCCGCTATCAGCAAGCTGCACGGGCTGGCGCGCGAGGAAGCGCGGTTGGCGCTGGAGGTCGATCTAGAATTGCTGGCGCGGGCTGAGGGCATCGCCGTGCGCCAGGGTCCCCGCCCGCAGATTGATCCAGCGATCGTGGCGGATTTGCGCCAGGCCATTCTGACCTGCCGACAGATCAGGATCACTTACACCTACCGCGTCTCTGGCAAGCGGGGCTGGGACACGCTCCGGCCGCTGGGGTTCCTTTACGGCGCCAGGCACTACCTGGTGGCCGAGCGGAACGACCAGGGAACCTGGGTCAAGCGCAACTACGCACTTTCGAACATCCATGAGGTGGAGGTCATGCCCGACACCTTCCAGGCCGACGAGTCGTTCTCGCTGCAGGCCTACGCCGACCGCTCGTTCGGGGTGTTCCAGGAGGAGCCCTTCGACGTGGCCTGGAGGTTCTCGCCCCGGGCGGCGGCCGATGCGCGCGCCTACCATTTTCATCCGACCCAGACCATCGAGGACCGGGCCGACGGCTCGCTGATCGTGCGCTTCCGTGCCGGCGTCGCGCAGGAGATGGCCTGGCATCTCAACACTTGGGGTGCTGCGGTGGAGGTCCTGGAGCCCGCCGACTTCTGGGACCGAGTGGCGAGGCTGGAGCAGCCTTACGGGGAGGGTTAGCGGCACCCAGGGTGTTCCCGATCGAGCCGGGCGCTCCGACGCGCTCCCCACCGAAATGAGGTAACCCAGCGCCTGACACCCTCCCCGGAGGCGGCTGCTGTCAGGCGATATCCATCACTGTACACGCTGACACTCGTTTAGCAGCGTTCCCGCGTGCGCGTCCCAGAACCGCGCCTTGCGAAGCACGGCGGCGAGGATCAACAATCCGCCGGCCGTTTCCGGCGTGCGAGCGGCACAAAGGGCCTACCCTCATCGCACAGCCAGACTGAGAGCCCTCGCCAACGAGGCAGCCCCGCCGCTTCGCCGTCCGGCGCGCGGCTTCGTAGTGAGTTGCTCTACTGCCTTTCCCTCGGTGGATTTCATCAACATTGTGTTGATTAACATATGACCAGATGCCTTAGCAAACAACACCATCAATTCTTCTAAATGGGCGGCCTGCTTTCGCACGCTATTTTGACTTACAAATCCAACTCTCTTTGCAAGAGGCTTAGCTAGAAGCCACACTCTTATAATTTTCGTATGTGATTTGGTAATTTCTTCCCAGACTTTTGTCATATTTACACTTGAATATATTTCCTTTTTAAAATCCTGATGTTTTGTTAGACCTATGTATCGTATCGCGTCATTCTTCGGATGTTTCTCAGCTATGATATATACACCGATTGCGTGAACGAGTTTTTCCCCCAATCCATCTTTAAACTTTTCTTCAACTTTAGCTTGAAACAATTCCGGCCAATCTCTTTCGTCGTTTTTGTCCAAATCGAACGGCCCATACACCCGCCATGGACGCGCCACCATTTTTCGCCTCCTCTTTAAGAACCATCGATTGCGTCAGCAGGGGACCTCACTGATCGCCCAATCCAACATCCAGGCGAGCGAGAGGGCCGCGTTGTGAGCGGCGACAAAGTTCTGTGTGTAAGGGCGAGCCTGGTTCTCGTAGATGAAGGCACCCGCACGGTTTGT
>DAIDGR010000055.1 GCA_027452265.1 Caulobacteraceae bacterium | reverse complement strand
GGCCACATCTGCCGGCGCGATCTCTGGGACGGGAGTCGTGACCAGATCATCCAGGTGACGCCCGATGAAGCCGGTGTCGATGTGTGCGGCGACAAAGTCGGGATGCTCGGCGCAGCGGGCCAGAAACGACGCGTTGGTCCGTAGCGGCCAGATCTCCACCTCTCGCGCCGCCCTGGCGAGCCGCCCGGCCGCGGCCTCTCGCGTCGGGGCATGGACGATCAGTTTGGCGATCATGGCGTCATAGAAGGGAGAGATGGCGTCGCCAGCCTCGACTCCGCTGTCGATCCGGACCCCGTCTGGAAGCCGCAGGTGGTCAATCCGGCCTACCGAAGGCAGGAACCCCTTGGAGGGAACTTCGGCATAGAGACGAGCCTCCATGGCCCAGCCCTCCAGCCGGATCTCCTCCTGGGTCAGCGGCAAAGGCTCACCTGCGGCGATCCGGAGTTGCCACTCGACGAGGTCGAGCCCGGTGACAGCCTCGGTGACCGGATGCTCCACCTGCAGGCGAGTGTTCATTTCCATGAACCAGATGCGCTCGGCCGATAGACCCTGCGAGCCGTCGGCGATGAACTCGACGGTCCCAGCGCCCTGGTAGCCCACGGCGGCGGCGGCGCGCACGGCGGCGGCGGTCACGCCGTCCCGGGTCGCCGCGTCCATGCCCGGCGCCGGCGCCTCCTCAATCACCTTTTGGTGGCGCCGCTGCAGCGAACAGTCGCGTTCGAAAAGGTGCACCACCGCGCCATGTGCGTCCGCGAACACCTGCACTTCGATATGCCGGGGCTGCGCGATCAACTTTTCCAAAAGGACGCGGTCGTCGCCAAACGCCTGGGAGGCCTCCCGCCGGGCGCCTGCCAGGGCCTCGGGAAAGCTCGCGGCGTCGCGGGCCTCCCGCATGCCGCGTCCCCCTCCTCCGGCCACGGCCTTGATCAGCACGGGCCAGCCAATCGCCTCGGCTTCCTTCAGCAGGCGTTCAGGGGTCTGGTCATCGCCGAGATAGCCTGGGGTCACCGGGACGCCGGCCTCGATCATCAGGCGCTTGGCGGCGTCCTTCAGCCCCATGGCCCGGATGGCCGCCGGGGGCGCCCCCACCCAGATCAGTCCCTCGGCCTGGACCTGTTCCGCGAACGCCGCGTTCTCAGAGAGGAAGCCATAGCCCGGATGGATCGCGTCCGCGCCGGTGGATCTGGCCGCCGCCAGGATCGCCTCGCCGTCGAGATAGCTTTCGCGCGGCCGAGGCGCGCCGATGCGGACGGCCAGATCCGCGTCGCGCACATGGGCCGCCCGCGCATCCGCATCCGAATAGACCGCCACCGTGGCCACGCCCAGGCGCCGCGCCGTGCGGATGATGCGCCTGGCGATCTCGCCGCGATTGGCGATCAGCAGCTTCCGGATCGGCGCCACCTAGGACCTCCAGCTCGGAGCTCGGCGCTCAAGAAAGGCCGCCACGCCTTCGCGTCCCTCGGCGCTGCCCCGCACCCGGGCGATCCAATGGGCGGTATCCGACATCAGACCGGCGTCCAGATGCCTCCCCGCGACATGCTCCACCAGGCGCTTGGACTCCGCTGCCGCGGCGGGGCCGGCCAAGGTCGCCTCCGCGGCGAGCGCGTCCCGGGCCGCCTCCAGGGCGCCCGCATCAGCCACCACCGCGTCCACCAAGCCGTAGGCCTGCGCGGCCTCCGCGTCGAACGCCCGGCCAAGGGCGAACAGCGCCCGGGCGCGCCGGGGGCCGATGGCGCGCACCACATAGGGGCTGATGGTGGCGGCCACGAGACCCAGCTTGACCTCGGAAAACGCGAAGCGCGCGTCGCGCGTGGCGAGCGCCATGTCGCACGCGGCGACCAGACCGGCGCCGCCGCCAAAGGCCGCCCCTTCCACCAAGGCCACTGTGAGCATCGGAAGGTCATGCAGGCGCTTCAGCATCTTCGCCAGGGCCTGGGCGTCGCTGCGGTTGTCGGCCTCGCTGAACTGGGCCGCGCGACGCATCCAGTCGAGGTCGGCGCCGGCGCAGAAGCTGCCTCCCGCGCCACGCACGAACACGACGCGCACGCCATCGGCCGCCTCCAGGGTCTCGAACGCCTGGTCAAGCGCGCCGATCACTTCCTCGTCAAAGGCGTTCTTTCGTTCCGGACGGTTGATCCAGACGGTGGCCGCGCCCTGCGCCGTCGCCTCCAGGCGCACGAAGCTGGACAGAGCATTGCTGTCGCGCCCCTCAACCAGGGGATCGGTATAGGCGGGTTCGACGGGGGGCGAAGAGCCGGTCATGATGATGTCCTGAAGGAGCGAGGCGCCGGCCTCACATGCGAAAGACGCCGAAACGGGTCTCAGGGATGGGGGCGTTGAGCGACGCCGCCAGGGCCAGGCCAAGCACATCGCGGGTCTGCGCCGGGTCGATGACGCCATCATCCCACAGGCGCGCCGTCGCGAAATAAGGATCCCCTTCAGCCTCGTAGCGCTCGCGAATCGGAGCCTTGAAGTTCGCCTCGTCCTCGGCGCTCCACGTCTCGCCCCGCGCCTCCAACCCATCGCGGCGAATCGTGGCGAGGACGCTGGCGGCCTGTTCTCCGCCCATCACACTGATCCGGCTGTTGGGCCAGGTGAACAGAAAGCGCGGCGAATAGGCCCGGCCGCACATGCCATAATTGCCAGCCCCGAACGAGCCGCCGATCAGAACCGTCAGCTTGGGCACCTCGGCGCTGGCCACCGCCGTGACCAGCTTTGCGCCGTCCTTGGCGATGCCGCCGGCCTCATAGCGCGCGCCGACCATGAAGCCGGAGATGTTCTGCAGGAAAAGAAGCGGGATCCCGCGCTGACAGGCCAGCTCAATGAAATGGGCGCCCTTGAGCGCGCTTTCGGAGAACAACACCCCGTTATTGGCCAGAATGGCGACCGGATAGCCCCAGATATGGGCAAATCCCGTGATCAGGGTGGTCCCGTAGAGGGCCTTGAACTCGTCGAGGCGAGACCCGTCGACGATCCGGGCGATCACCTCGCGGACATCATAGGGCGCGCGCACATCCGGCGGAATGACGCCATAGAGTTCGTCCGGCGGGAAAGCTGGCGGCTCGGGCTCCGCCAGGGCGATATTCGGCCGATAGGCCGGGCCCAGCCGCCGCACGACGCCCCGGACGATCGCCAGGGCATGCTCGTCGTCCTCAGCGACGTGATCGACCACGCCGCTTTTGCGACCATGGGTGTCGGCCCCACCAAGTTCCTCGGCGCTGATCACTTCTCCCGTCGCCGCCTTCACCAGAGGCGGGCCGCCCAGGAAGATGGTCCCCTGGCCACGGACGATGATCGTCTCGTCGCTCATCGCCGGCACATAGGCCCCACCGGCGGTGCATGACCCCATGACGCAGGCGATCTGCGGGATGCCCAGTCCGCTCATCCGCGCCTGATTGTAGAAGATCCGGCCGAAATGCTCGCGGTCGGGAAACACGTCGGCCTGATGCGGCAGGTTGGCCCCTCCGCTGTCCACCAGATAGATGCAGGGCAGACGGTTCTGCAGGGCAATCTCCTGAGCCCGAAGGTGCTTTTTCACCGTCATGGGGAAATAGGCGCCGCCCTTGACCGTCGCGTCATTGGCGATGATCAGAACGAGGCGCCCGCTGACCCGCCCCACGCCGCAGATCAACCCTGCCCCCGGCGCCTCGCCATCATAAAGACCGTGCGCCGCCAGCGCGCCGATCTCCAGGAAGGGCGAGCCAATATCCACCAACCGCTCCACCCGCTCGCGCGGCAGAAGTTTGCCGCGGCTGGCGTGACGCCGCCGGGCCTCCTCAGGTCCGCCGCGCGCCGCCTTTTCGGTTTCGGCGCGCAGGCGCGCGACGAGGGCAAGATTGACCTCTCGGGCGGCGACGCAGGCCGGGGCGTGAAGATCGAGGGTCGAGTTGAGGCGTGGCATGGCGATCAGGGTTCAGCGGAGGACGTCGGCGTCGCCCGGTCTGCTCACAGTAACATTCAGATCGGTCAAGAGCCCGTTGGCGATGGAATAGACCCAGCCGTGGACATGCAGCGTCTGCCCCCTCGCCCAGGCGTCCTGAACGAACAGATCCGACGCGACATTTCGCACCTGACGGATGACGTTCAGTTCAACCAGACGGTCCATGCGGGCCGGGCGATCCAAGGGCTCAAGCTCATCACGATGGTCGTGCTCGACCTCGCGGATCGGATGCAGCCAATGGTCGACCAGGCCCAGACGTTCGCCGCTCGTGGCCGCCGCCACGCCCCCACATCCATAATGCCCGACCACCAGGACGTGGCGGACCTTCAGGACATCGACGGCAAACTGCAGGACGGACAGATAGTTGGCGTCCTGCGGCGGGGCGAGGTTGCCGACGTTGCGATGAACGAACACCTCACCCGGATCGAGCCCCACGATCTCATTGGCCGGAACCCGGCTATCAGAGCACCCGATCCAGAGGTAATCCGGCGTCTGCTGCCCGACGAGCCGCTGGAAGAAGCCGGGATCGGCCTCCAACTTGCCCGCCGCCCAGCGCCGGTTGTTCGCCTTCAGGTCCTCGATCATGCCGTGGTCTGGCTTGCGCTCGGGTTCAGGCAAAGGACTCGGTCATCGCGGAATAGGTCAGGGTCCGAAGGTCTCGGCGCAAGGTCAGGCGCGCGTCGCTGCCCATGACCTGAGTCATGAACACCACCGCCAGCTCTTCGAGCGGATCGACCCAGAAGGCCGTGGAGGCGGCGCCGCCCCAAAAAAACTCACCCTCGGTCCCCGGCAGGCGGGTCTTGGCCACGTCGACATTGACGCCGCAACCAATGGAGAAGCCGATCCCGGCGTAGCTCGTCTCGCTGAAGGCGCCGGGTGTCGACATGTCCGCCACCTCCCCGTCGTCGGGCAGGAAGTTGCGGCTGAACAGCTCGACCGTCTTGGGGCTGAGGATCCGGGCGCCATCCAGCTCACCGCCGTTCAGCATCATCCGGCAGAAGCGCATATAGTCATGGGCGGTCGAGACCAGACCTCCGCCTCCCGACTCCAGGGTCGGGGGCTTGGCGTAGGTGCTGAGCTGCCCGTCGTCCTGGACCTTCAGCTTTCCGCCCTCGCCGGGCTGATAGCAGCTGGTGAAGCGGTCGAGCTTGTCCGGTGTGACGAAAAACGACGTGTCGTCCATCTTCAGCGGCGCGAACAGGCGCGTGCGCAGGAACTCGCCGAAGCTCTGACCTGAGAGCTTCTGGACCAGATAGCCCATGACATCGATCGACACCGAGTAGTTCCACGCTGTCCCCGGCGAGAACTCCAGGGGCAGGGAGGCGAGCTGCTCGATCATCGTGTCGAGGCCGCCGGGCGTCTGGAAATCGTTGATCTTCATCCGACGATAGGCCGCGTCGACGCTGCTGCGCATGAGAAAGCCGTAGGTCAGGCCTGACGTATGGGTCACGAGGTCGACGACCTTCATCGGCCGTTCCGGCGCGGTCGTGATGAAGCTCGGGGGCTGGTTGGCCAAGAGCGTGGGAACGCCCGTGGCGTAGACGCCGAGGTTCTTCCAGGACGGGATATGCGTCGCCACGAGGTCGTCGAGACCGATCTTGGCCTCCTCGACCAGCATCATCAGGGCGACCGCCGTGATCGGCTTCGACATCGAATAGATTCGGAACAGGGCGTCCTCGCGCATGGGAACGCCGCGTTCGAGGTCCATATGCCCACAGAGCCCCGAATGCACCAGCTCGCCCCGCCGCCAGATCTGCGTGATCAGGCCCGGCAACATGCCGCTGTCGACATAGCGGGCCTTCATCACCTCATCGAGCGTGGCGAGGCGGGCGGCGCTAAAGCCCAGGGCTTCGGGTTTGGTCATCGGAATTCTCCCGGCAGGAGCTTTGAAGGGGCGGCGGTCAAATCTTCACGAACCGCAGGGTCATGCGGTCGCTCTCGCCGATGGCGAGGTATTTTGCAGCGTCATAGTCGGCGGACACGGGCTGTCCCTTGGCGTGGGACCTCAGGGTTGGCGGAAGGGTCCAGACGCCGAACGGGTGGTTCTTGTCGTCCTTCGGATTGGCGTTGATCTCCGAACTGGACGAGAGCTTGAACCCGGCGCCCTCGAGGCGCCTGACAACCCAGGCGGTGTTGACATAGCCATCCGAGGCATCGGCCAGCATGGCGCGGGGATCGGCGCGATGGTCGGTCACGGCCAGGAACGCCCCCGGCTTCAGCGCGGCGTGGCTGGCGGCGAGCACGGCGTCGAGCTTCTTGGGCTCGGCCACCCAGTCATGAATGTTGCGGGTGGTGAGGATCATGTCGACGGTCCCGGGCGCCGCATAGGGCCCATCAAAGAGACTTACGGCGGTGACCTGGCCCCAGCGCGAAGTGTCGCTGAAGCGGGCGAGGAAGTGGTCAGGCGCCCCGTCGATGGCGGCGATATAACGCCCTCCCCCTCCGCGCAGATACGGGGCGAGGATTTCGGTCCAGTAGCCGCCGCCCGGCTCGATATCCACCAGGGTCATATTCGCGCGAACACCCCAGAAGCGTAGGGCCTCCAGGGGGCGCCGATAGGCGTCGCGGAGGCGATTGGCCGGGCTGCGGTCCGCGCTGGCGATCGCCGCCTCCAGAGCCTCGCCCGGCGCGGCGACGCCGTGGGTTGCTGCGACGAGCCCGGCGGCCAGAGCCGACCCGCGGATCAGCGCTTCACGACGATTCATTGGCGTCTCTCCCGTCGCCGGTCCAACTCAGGCGTTTGGCTCCAGACGCTTTCCTTCTAGGCCCAAGGCGCGGTCGGCGTCGACAGCCCCAAGGCAGGCGATGTGCGAGCCCGCACCACAGACTCGGGTCAGCCGACGATTCGGGATAAGCCCCATCGCGTGAGCGGCGTCGAGTCCCCTGCCCCCCCGTCCAGCCCAGCTGCGCGAACTGGCGTGCAGCAGCGCCTGGCCCTGCACCGCCCCTGGCCGCTGGATCGGGCGAGCTTCATCGTATCAGCCGGCAATGCAGACGCTCTGGCCCTGATCGACGAGTCGGCCACCTGGCCCGCCGGCCGGCTGGCCCTGATCGGGCCCGAGGGTTCAGGCAAATCCCACCTTGCCGCCATCTGGGCCGCCAAGACCGGGGCCCGCATTGTTCCGATCAACGCTCTGGAGACCGTCACGCCGGGGGCGCCGCTGGCACTGGAGGACGCCGATCAGGCCCACGCCGACCAGCGGCTCTTCGCCGTGATCGAAGCGGCGAGCCCGGACGCGCCCCTTCTGCTCACCGGCCGGAGTCCGCCCCGGGACTGGATCGTCACCCTCCCCGACCTGCGCTCGCGCCTTAACGCGATCATGGTCGCTGCCGTCTCCAGCCCAAGCGACGAGGTTCTCGCCGCCCTCCTCCACCGCTTCTTCCGCGAGCGGCATATCGTCCCGCCCGACTCGGTGATCGCCTATCTTCTGCGCCGCATCGAGCGCTCGGCCGAGGCGGCCCTCGAGGCCGTGGAGCGGATCGACGAAGCCGCGGCCCAGGATCGGCGCAACATAACCCGGGACCTCGTCCGCAAGGTCCTTGGCGAGGACTTGGGGGAAACGGGGAGCGAGGGCTGAGGACGAAGGCGCGCCCTGGACGCGACTTTGTCACGCGGATCGCCTAAAGTGCGCTCTCGGCGCGCAGATAGGGTGCGCCTGATCGCCAAGGTGACGCCTGCCGTGACCCAAGAGCCCGCCGCTCCTCGCGCGGATGACATGCCGGCCTCCAGGGCCAGCGACGATCTGCCGGTCGAGGCCGTGCCGAGTGTCGTCGAACTGGGCCCGCATCTGGCGCAGCGCGCGGAAGCGGCGGCGGCCAGGTCGCCCCTGACAGAATCCGAGGACGCCCATACGCCGGGCCGCTCGAGCCTCGCCCACTCAACCAAGCGCTTCATCAATCGCGAACTTTCCTGGTTGAGCTTCAACCAGCGGGTTCTGGAAGAGTCGACCAATCCGCGCCACCCGCTCCTGGAGCGCGTCCGATTCATCTCCATCTCGGCGAACAATCTCGACGAATTCTACATGGTGCGGGTGGCGGGCCTGAAAGCTCAGGTTCGCGAAGGCGTGCGCACCCTCAGCCAGGACGGTCTCACCCCTCAGGAGCAACTGCGTCAGATCGAGGCCCAGACCAACCGGCTGATGGCCGAGCAACAGAGGCTGCTTCAGGGCCTGCGCGCCGAGCTCGCCGCCGAGGGGCTACATCTGCTCGAGGCCAAAGACGTCACCGGCGTCGACCGCGCCATCGCCGAGACCCTGTTCCTGGAACATATCTTCCCGGTGGTCACTCCGTTGGCGATCGACCCGGCCCACCCGTTCCCGTTCATCCCCAATCTCGGTTTCGCCCTCGCGCTCAAGCTCCACCGCAAGACCGATCACAGCGACCTCTACGCCCTGATCCCGGTGCCCACGCAGGTGGCGCGGTTCTGGGAGCTGCCCAATGTCCGCGGCGGCAAGCGCCGGAGCGAGCGCAAGATCATCGCCCTGGAGACCTTCCTCAGCCTGTTTCTCGACAAGCTGTTCCCTGGCTGCGAGGTCCTGAGCCAGGGACTGTTCCGCCTGATCCGCGACTCCGATGTCGAGATCGAGGAGGAGGCGGAGGACCTGGTGCGCGAGTTCGAGGCGCGTCTGAAGCGTCGCCGTATGGGCTCTGTGGTGCGCATCAAAATCGAGGCCTCGATGCCCGAGGATCTGCGCCAGTTCATTCTCGACGGGCTCGACGCCGATCCGGCGGATGCGGTGGCCATCGATGGCAAGCTCGGCCTCGCCCAGTTTGACCAGCTGATCCCGGCCGACCGCCAGGACCTCAAGTTCAAGCCCTTCACCGCCCGCTTTCCCGAGCGCATTCGCGACCACGGTGGGGATTGCTTCGCCGCCATTCGCGAGAAGGACATCCTGGTCCACCACCCGTTCGAGAGCTTCGACGTGGTGGTGCAGTTCCTGCTTCAGGCGGCGCGCGATCCCAACGTCATCGCCATCAAACAGACCCTCTATCGCACCTCAAAGGACAGCCCGATCGTCGCAGCCCTGATCGAGGCGGCGGAAAACGGCAAGAACGTCACCGCGGTGGTGGAGATCAAGGCGCGCTTCGATGAAGAGGCGAACCTCAAATGGGCCAAGGACATGGAGCGGGCCGGCGTCTACGTCGTGTTCGGATTCATGGAATACAAAACCCACGCCAAGCTCTCTTTGGTGGTCCGGCGTGAGGGCGAGGGCCTGAAGACCTATTGCCACTATGGTACGGGCAATTATCACCCGGTCACGGCCAAGGTTTATACAGATCTCTCGCTGTTCACCGCGGACGCCGCCCTCGGTCGCGACTCGGCCAAGCTGTTCAATTACATCACCGGTTACGCCAAGCCGCCCCGGCTCGAGAAGCTCCGCTATTCGCCGGTCAGCCTGAAGGGCGAACTCCTTCGCCTGATCCGCGCTGAGGCGGACCATGCGCGGGCTGGCCGGCCGGCCGGCGTCTGGGCCAAGCTCAACGCCCTCGTCCACCCCGAAATCATCGACGCCCTGTACGAAGCCAGCCGGGCCGGCGTGCCCATCGAGCTGGTCGTGCGGGGGGTCTGCTGCTTGAGACCCGGGATTCCCGGCCTGTCCGACAACATCCGCGTCAAGAGCATCATCGGCCGTTATCTGGAACACGCACGGATCATCGCCTTCGCCAATGGGCGGCCTCTCCCCTCCAAAGACGCGAAGTTGTTCATCTCCTCGGCCGACTGGATGCCGCGAAATCTCGACCGAAGGGTCGAGGCCATGATCCCGATCGAAAATCCCACCGTGCACCAACAGGTCCTGCAACAGATCCTGGTGGCGAATCTCAACGATGAGGCTCAGAGCTGGATTCTGGATGAGACGGGCGTCTATCGGCGGGCGCCGGGCTGGAATGGCAAGATGGCCTTCTCAGCCCACGAATATTTCATGACCAATCCCTCCCTGTCCGGCCGTGGACAGAAGGTGAAGGACCTGCCTCGCGCGCTCCGCCATGTCGGCCATAAATCTTAGACCGACGCACAGCGACGTCGCCGTCATCGACGTCGGCAGCAACTCCGTCCGCCTTGTCCTCTACCGGATGGACGGACGCGCCATCTGGAGCGTGTACAACGAAAAGGTGCTTGCGGGCCTTGGCCGCGATCTGTCGCGGACTGGCGCTCTCTCGCCCGCTGGCGTTGACGCGGCGCTGACCGTCCTTGCCCGTTTTCGCGCCCTGATCGACGCCGCCAAGCCCCGTCACGTTTTCGCAGCCGCGACAGCCGCCGTCCGGGACGCCTCAGACGGCGAAGCCTTCCGACATCGCGTGCGCGGCGAACTTGGAATCGACCTTCGGATCCTCTCGGGCGAGGAAGAGGCGCTGGCCTCGGCGATGGGCGTCCTGGCCGGCGCGCCCCAGGCGCGGGGCCTGGTGGGCGACCTGGGCGGCGCCAGCCTCGAGCTGATCCGCCTGGGCCCCGAGGGTCCGGAGCCCGGGGTAACCCTGCCACTGGGTCCGTTCTCAGTCGATGCGTCCCTGCGCCTCGATCCCCTCGCCGTGCGCCGCTATGTCGACCAGCAGGCTTGGCCGATCGCCTCCCGTTTCCGTACGGAGACGCTTCATGCCGTGGGCGGGGCGTGGCGCAATCTCGCGCTGTTGCAGATGCGTCTGGCCGACTACCCGCTTGAGGTGGTCCACCAATATGAGATCAGCCGGCGCGATGCGCTCGACGCGACCCGGTTCGTCAGCCAGCAGTCGCGCGGTTCGCTGGAGCGCATTCCGGGGATTTCCAAGCGGCGACTGGAGGACCTGCCCCACGCCGCCACCGTGCTGCAGTCGCTGATCGAGCATCTGGATATCCAGATCATCTCCTTCTCCGCCTTTGGCCTGCGGGAGGGGCTGGTCTGGCAGGCCATGAGCGAGGAGGTCCGGGCCCAGGACCCCCTGATCGCCGGCTGCGCCAATCTCGGCGGGCGCGGCGCCCTGGCCGAGGAGCTTGGCGCCGCTTTGGAGGCCTGGCTGGCCCCTGCCTTCGCCCGACTGGAGCCAGTATTCGGTGATCGGGAGCCTCGGCTCCTGGCCGCCGCGTGCCGCCTGGCGGAGCTGGGCGCTCAGCTGCATCCTGATCACAGGGCGGACCTCGTATTCGAGCAGACCCTTCGCGCGCCCATCGCCGGCATGGATCACGCCGAGCGGGCCTTTCTCGCCCAGGCCGCCTTTTCGCGACACACCGCTCAGAGCCAGGCCCCCGAACCCGTCATTCTTGGGCGCCTGCTCACGCCAGAGCGGCAGATCCGCGCCCGGGCGCTTGGCGCCGCCATCCGTTTGGGCTGCGATCTTTCGGGACGCAGCGCCGAGCTGATCGACAAATGTCGCCTGCAGATCAAAGCCAATAGCCTTGTGGTGGAGACCCAGCCGGACTGGAGCGCGGTCCTCCTGGGCGACCAGACCACCAAGCGCGCCCAGACCCTGGCCTCGCTCCTGGGAAAAGACCTCAAATTACGAGCCGCTGACCGTCCGACCCTCGTCAACGCGGGTTGATTGCTTAGCCGGCGCGTCGGGGCCTCGCGCCCCGGAACAGCGCGCCCATCGCCATGAGCGCCATGGCCAGCGGGATGAAGGCGCCAGGCGAGCCCGCCGCCGCGAGGCCTGTGGCGAGACCCCAGATGATGGACAGCATGATCTCGCTGACCCCGACGAGGGTAGAGCCGCCCCCCCGGTTGAGAAAACTGCGACGCGGCGCCGGCCTCTCAAACCACAGATTGATTAGTGAGGCTGAGACGGCCGCCGCCGTGGCGCCCAGCAGCGCACACAGACCGACCCATGGACTGAGCAGGGCCATGGCGATGAGAGGGGCCGCCAGAAGGACGAGAAGCGGCGTCAGGGCGGCGATCAGTTTGGCCTGGCGCAGGCGAGAGCCCGCGACCGGCGCACAGGCCAGGAGGTCCGGCGCATCCTCGCCAGACAGGGTGATCCAGATCAGGCTGCCGGCGAGTTGCGCCGCAATTCCCGCCATCACCCCGGCGATCGCGGCGAGCCGCAACCGCGCCAGATCCTGAGCGTCCTGGCCGTGTCCCAAGGCGCGGAACAGGCTGAAGCCCAGGGGAAGGAGATAGAGGGCGCGCAACAGAACCTGCGAGAGCAAGGTCGGGTCGCGGACGAGCAGCCGCAGCTCCTTGCGCACCAGGTGGGCGAACACACCTCCTCCGAAGCCTCGCCTTATTGCCGCGGGGCTCGGCATACGGACGCGATCCGGCGGCGCGCCGGCCGCCACGGCCGCATTGCGGGTAAAGGGCCGGCCGAATGCCCGCGCGGCCAGGAGGAACACGAGTCCGCAGCCCAGCACCCAGCCAATCAGGGGCGCAGGACGTCCCATCATGGCCTCGGCCGGCCAGGATAGCGGGGCTCCTGGCGCAAAGGCCCCTGACTCCGTCCAGCGCCTCAGCCGGGTGAGGAGCGCGGCCCCGTGGGCGGGCATGGCGTTGGGAATCTGAGACAGGAGAAAGATGGCCGCCCCGAGCACGCCGGCAAAAAGCTGGCCGACAGTACGGGTCCGCCGCGCGCCCAGCAGACGAAAGAGCGCCAAGGCCAGACCAATGCCTGCGGCGCCCGAGACCAGGCTCAACCCGATCAGAACCGGATAGACCGCCAGCCATCGCGGATCCCCGAACAGGGCCAACGGAATCAGCAGAAAGCTCGCCAGGGCGCCAAACCAAAGAAATGGGACGGTGGCGACGCCCAGGGCCCGGGCTGCGAAGACTCGATGGGGCGGCAGGGGCGAAGACAGCAAAAGGTCCAGGTCGCCACGCTCAAAGAAGGCCGTGATGGCGGCCGACAGAGTCTGAGAGAGCTGCAGGCTGAAGACCACCAGCAGGGCGCAATCGAGAGCCGCGTTCAGCAACGGCGCTTCACGCATCGGACTACGCGTCAGGCTAAAGGCCAGAATCCCCCCCATCATCGCCGACACCAGCCCGGTGATCCCAAGGATGACCCGCAAGCCGCTTCGGCCCGGCCGGGCGGACTGAATGGCGCGCAGGTTGAGCCGGACTTCGTGCGCCATCAGCCAGAGGATCGAGCCCCTTGGCGGACCGGGGCCCCTCACGCCGTCTCGCCGGTCAGGCGCAAGAACACGTCCTCAAGGGTTGCTCCCGCCTCCCCGGCCGCGGCGCGCAGATCGTCCAGGGCGCCCTCCACCAGAAGGCGGCCGTGATCGATGATCCCGATCCGGTCGGCCAGGCGCTCGGCGACGTCGAGAATATGGGTGGTCAGGATCACCGTCGCGCCGCTCGACACCCGTGCGCGGAGCAGGTCCTTGACGATCCGCGCCATCGCCGCGTCGAGCCCGGTCAGGGGCTCGTCGAGGATCAGCAGCTTGGGGTCGTGGATCAAGGCGCCCGCCAGGGCGACCTTCTGTTTCATACCGCGCGAGAAGCCCTCGCAGCGCTGGGCTCGCGCCTCCCACAGATCGAGCTCCCGCAAGATCGTCTCGGCCCGCTCCGCCGCCAGAGCGGCGCCAACCCCCCAGAGCCCAGCGACGAACTGCAGATACTCCAGCGGTGAGAGCTTGTCGTAGAGCATGGGCTCGTCCGGCGCCCACGCGATCAGCCGCTTGGCCGCGATCGAGTCCGTCTCGACGTCCACGCCAAAGACGCGGATGGAGCCCGCGTCCGGCTTCAGCAGCCCGGCGACCATGCGCAACGTGGTGGTCTTTCCCGCCCCGTTCGGCCCCAGCAGGGCATAGAACTCGCCGGGCGCGATGCGCAGGTCCAGACCATCCACGGCCGGTTTGTCGAAGGCCTTGCGCAGGCCGCGGATCTCGAGCGCCGCCTCGCCCATCGAGGCAGGAGGCGGGGCGGGACGCATGGCCGGACGCCGGGCTCAGGCCGCCCGGGGCGCGCGCCGGACCTCGACGACGCGAATGCGGGCTCCATCCAGCACCAGGGCCAACTCACCGCGCTTGAGGCGCAAGGCGTCTTCGCCGAAGGCCTTGCGTCGCCAGCCCTCAAGGGCAGGAATCGGGGCCTCGTCCTCCGCGGCGATCCGCTCGAGATCGGCCACCGTGGCGATCAATTTGGCCGCCACGCCCGACTCTTCGGAGCGGGCCTTGAGCAGCACCTTGAGAAGCTCGACGACAGCGCCTGGCGCCGGCCGCGCGGGACCGCGATCCCGTTCGATTTTCGGTGCATAACCTTCAGGATCGGCCAGAGCGGCGGATATGGCCTCAAGGATCTCGGCCCCGAACCTGGACCCCGCCAGACCCTTGGGGGCCGAGCGCAGAGCCGCAAGGGCGGCCAGATCCGTCGGCGCCTGGGTGGCGAGCTCCTCGATGGCGTCATCCTTGAGGATCCGGCCACGCGGCTGGTCGCGTGTCTGGGCTGTGCGCTCGCGCCAGGCCGCCACGGCGCGAAATACGGCCAGATAGCGCGCGGTATGGCGACGGGGCTTGAGCCGCCTCCAGGCCTTTTCCGGATCGGTGTCGTAAAGCCCCGGATCGATCAGGGCGGCCATCTCCTCCTGGACCCAGTCCAGACGCCCGCTCTGCTGAAGCTGCGCCTCCAGCTTGGGATAGAGGGCGGCGAGATGCACCACGTCGGCGAGAGCATAGTCGAGCTGGGCCGGGCTCAACGGCCGGCGGGACCAGTCGGTGAAGCGGCTGGATTTGTCGATCTCGATCCGCAGCATCTGCCGCACCAGGGCGTCATAGGCGATCTGCTCGCCAAATCCCGCCGCCATGCCGGCGATCTGGGTGTCGAACAGGGGGCGGGGTATGGCCTTCAGATTGTGGAAGATCTCCACGTCCTGGCGGGCGGCGTGAAACACCTTCCGCACGCGCTCGTCGCGCAGGATGTCGAGAAAGGCGCTGAGGTCGATCCCTGGCGCCAGGGGATCGATGGCGACGGCCGTGTCCGGCGTCGCGGCCTGGATCAGACACAGCTTGGGCCAGTAGGTCGTTTCGCGCATGAACTCGGTGTCCACCGCCACGAAGGGCGCTCCCGAGATGTCGCGACAGAAGAGGTTCAGGGCCTCGGTGGTGGTGATCAGCGTCATGGGCGCCTTATAGACGTCGGGCGCACGGGCTTCGCAAGTCGCCAGGGCCGTCTTGCCCCAAACGCCTGGAGCGACCACAAGGCAGACATGACGCATCCTGGCAAATCCGCCCAAGAAAGCCCCACGCCCGCCAATGGCCTGACCTACGCCACCTCTGGCGTCGACATCGACGCGGGGGCGGAGCTGGTGGAGCGAATCAAGCCGCTCGCCCGGGCGACCCGACGGCCGGGTTCGGACGCCGGCCTCGGCGGGTTCGGAGCCCTCTTCGACCTCAAAGCGGCGGGCTATGACGATCCCTTGATGGTGACCACCACCGATGGGGTCGGCACCAAGCTCAAGGTGGCCATTGAAGCGGGGCGCCATGACGGGGTCGGGGTCGACCTCGTGGCCATGTGCGTCAATGACCTTCTGGCCCAGGGCGCCGAGCCTCTCGCCTTCCTCGACTATTTCGCCACCGGGCGTCTGGATGTGGAGGCGGCCACAACCATCGTCGCCGGGATCGCCCGAGGCTGCCTCGAAGCTGGCGCGGCCCTGGTGGGGGGCGAGACCGCCGAAATGCCCGGCATGTATGGCGAGGGCGACTACGATCTCGCCGGATTCTGCGTCGGCGCCGTCAACCGCGACTCGGTGCTGCCGAGGCTCGATGCCCAAGGCGCGGGCGATGTCATGATCGCGCTCGCCTCATCCGGAGCCCACTCCAACGGCTTTTCGCTGATCCGCAAGGTCGTCGCCATATCCGGCCTTGGCTGGGATGATCCCGCCCCCTTCGCACCCGGGCAAAGCCTGGGCGAGGCGCTGCTCGAGCCGACGCGAATTTACGTGAAGAGCGTCCTGCCTCTGGCCAAGGCCGGCCTGATCACGGGCGCGGCGCACATAACGGGCGGAGGCTTGGTGGAAAATCCGCCCCGGGCGATCGCGTCAGGCCTCAAGCCCCGGTTCGAGGCCGCCGCCCTTCCCCTGCCGCCTCTGTTCGACTGGCTGGCCAAGACCGGCGGCGTGGCCCTCGGCGAGATGCACCGCACGTTCAACTGCGGGGTCGGGATGATCCTGATGGTGAAGCCGGGAAACGCTGAGGAGGCGCTCTCGCGTCTTCTCGACTCCGGTGAGGTCGCCTGGCTTTGCGGCGACCTCACCCTGGCGGACTGACGCCAAGAGGGTCCGTGTCAGCCGACGATATCGTCTTCGTCGAAGAACTGCGCGATCTCGATCTTGGCGTTCTCCAGGCTGTCGGAGCCGTGGACCGAATTCTCGCCGACCGACAGGGCGTGCAGCTTGCGGATCGTGCCTTCCTCCGCCTGGGCCGGATTGGTGGCGCCCATCACCGCACGATACCGGGCCACGGCGTCGGGGCCCTCAAGCACCTGCACCACAACCGGCGCCGAGGTCATGAACTCGACCAACTCCCCATAGAAGGGACGCTCGCGGTGGACGTCATAGAAGTCCTCGGCCTGCTCCCGGGTCATACGGATGCGGCGCTGGGCGACGATCCGCAGGCCCGCGCCCTCGATCAGGGCGTTGATCGCGCCCGTCAGGTTGCGCCGCGTGGCGTCCGGCTTGATGATCGAGAAGGTGCGTTCGGTCATGGGGAAACACTCGACAAGAAGGTGGTTCAATCGGGGAGCGGCGCTTATAGCGGCGTGCTCCCAACCCGCCAAGGCGGCGCCGGCCTGTTCCTGCGCCCCTTCGCCCCTTAAGGACCCAGGTCGCTCTCCCCCCATGCTCCGTATCGAGAACCTCGTCTTCGACGCCTGGGGCCGGCGCTTCTTCGACGACGCCAGCGCCCTGATCCCGGCCGGCGCCAAGGTCGGGCTGGTGGGCCGCAACGGGACGGGCAAGTCGACCCTCTTCCGCCTGATCAAGGGCGAGCTGACACCCGGCGGCGGCGAGATCCTCATGCCCAAGGCGGCGCGCATCGGATCGGTCGACCAGGAACATCCGGCGACGCCCATCCCGCTGCTCGAGACAGTTCTGGCGGCGCGGGAAGAGCGCTCTCGCCTGCTGGAAGCCCTGGAGACGGCCGCCCCGGAGGATCTGGCCGACATCTATGCGCGGCTGGAGGCCATCGGCGCCGATCGCGCCCCGGCCCAGGCCGCGGAAATTCTGCACGGGCTGGGGTTCTCCCAGGCTGACCTGAGGCGTCCCATGGCCGAGTTCTCAGGCGGCTGGCGCATGCGGGTGGCCATGGCCGCGGCTCTGTTCGCCGAACCCGACCTTCTGCTGCTCGACGAGCCGACCAACTATCTCGACCTGGAAGGCGCCCTTTGGCTTGAGGCGCGCCTGAAGGCCTATCCGCGCGCGGCCCTGGTCATCAGCCACGACCGCGACCTCCTCGACGGCGCGGTGGATTCGATCCTCCACCTGTCCGAAGCAAAGCTGGACCTTTATGCGGGCAACTACACCCGCTTTGAGCAGATGAAGGCCGAACGTCTGCGGCTGGACACCGCCACGCGGGACAAAATCGCCGCCCGTCGGGCGCACTTGCAGTCGTTTGTCGACCGCTTCGGCGCCAAGGCCACCAAGGCCCGCCAGGCCCAGTCGCGGCTGAAGATGATCGCGCGTCTCGCCGATGTAACGCCTGTCATCGAACCCGATGTCGCGCCGTTCGTTCTGCCCTCGCCCCCACGTCCCCTGGCTCCGCCCCTGCTTCAGCTCGAAGGCGCCAGCGTCGGCTATGGCGGCGCGCCCGTCCTTCACCACCTCGATCTGCGCCTGGACCTCGATGACCGCATCGGGCTCCTGGGCGTCAACGGCTCGGGCAAGAGCACCTTCGCCAAGCTCCTGGCCGGCGAGCTGACTGCGGCGGGCGGAATGCGCAAGGACGGGCGCCTGAAGGTTGGCTGGTTCCACCAACATCAGATCGAGGCGCTCGATCCGAACGACACGCCGCTGGAGATCATCCGGCGCGCAATGCCCGAGGCTATCGACTCCCACCGCCGCGCGCGCCTCGCCCAGTTTGGCATGACGGCGGACAAGGTTGAGACGCGGGTGGCGAGCCTCTCGGGCGGCGAACGCGCCCGGCTGCTGCTCAATCTCGTGGCCATGAACGCGCCGCACCTTCTGATTCTTGACGAGCCGACCAACCACCTGGACATCGACAGTCGTGCGGCGCTTTGCGAGGCGCTCAACGCCTATACGGGCGCGGTCCTGCTGATCACCCACGATCGGAGTCTCATGGAGATGGTTGCTGACCGGCTTTGGCTGGTTCAGGGCGGGACCATCCGGCCCTTCGACGGCGACATGGATGACTATGCACGTCATGTGCTCGACGCCGCGCGCCGCGCCAGTCGTCCGGAATCGGCGCCCGCCACAGCGTCCCCCACCCCGCCTCGCCCCAGGGCGAAGAGCGGCGCCTCGCCAAGCTGGATCGCCCGCAAACTCGCCGAGGCCGAGGGACGCCTGACCAAGGCGCATCAGCGTCTCGCCGCCGCCGAAGAGAGACTTGCCGCGCCGGACGCCTTTTCCCGTCCCGAACGGGCGCGGGCCGTCCAGGAGGCGTTCGACGCCGCTCGGGCGGATCTGGCGCGGGCCGAAGCGGATTGGATGGCTCTGGCCGAACAGCACGAGGCGGCGCAGATCACCTGACACAGGGGCCTTCAGGCCTCCCGGGTCCAGCCTCGCGCCTCACCCTGGCGCCAATAGGACACAGGGTGACCGGCCGTCTTGCACCGGGTCCAGATCTTCCGGGCCGAGGCGCGCCGGTCCGCATCCCGCCCGTCGAAGATCACGATGCAGCGGGAGAACCCGGCCAGATCCCCAGGATCCACGCCCAGGGCGAACAACGCCTCGGCGCCATTGGTCGCCTCCGCCTCGGTGGTGAGAAGGACCGGCTGGCGCGCCGCGAAAGCCTCCCACGCAAGGCCATGAGGCAGGAAGGCGTCGTCACGATAGGTCCATAAGGCGGCGTCGAGACGTTTGGCGGTCTCGGCGTCCTCGACCCGCACCAAAGCCTTCCAGCCGCGGGTCAGGGTGCGTTCAAGCAGCTCAGGCAGGACCTCATCGAGGCTGGATCGCTCCAGATGATAGAACCAGACCTCGCAGACCCCTTCGCTCACCTTGCGGCTCAGTCCTCGTAGTGATCGGCCACGAGACGGTCGAGCAGGCGCACGCCAAACCCCGTGGCTCCGCTCGGGATGGTGGGCACGGTGGAGTTCGGCTTGTGCGCGGTGGAGGCGATGTCCAGGTGCGCCCAGGGAAGACCGGCCACAAACCGCTGGATGAACAGGGCTGCGGTGATCGAGCCGCCATACCGAGGACCGACGTTCTTCATGTCCGCCACGGCGCTGTCGAGGTTCTTGTCGTATTGGGGCGGCAGGGGCATGCGCCAAAGCGCCTCGCCGCTGGCCTTTGACGCGGCCAGAAGCTGGTCGGCCAGTTCGTCATTGTTGCTGAAGAGGCCGGCATAATCCTTGCCGAGGGCCACGATGATCGCCCCGGTGAGCGTCGCCAGATCGATCATGAAACGCGGCTTGAAGCGTTCCTTGCAGTACCAGATGGCGTCGGCCAGCACGAGGCGACCTTCCGCGTCGGTGTTGATCACCTCCACGGTCTGTCCGGACAGAGTCGTGACCACGTCACCGGGCCTCTGGGCGTTTCCGTCGGGCATATTTTCCACGAGGCCCAGAATACCGACCGCGTTGACCTTGGCCTTGCGCGCGGCGAGCGCGTACATGAGACCGGTCACAGCCGCGGCCCCGCCCATATCGGTGACCATCTCCTCCATGCCGTCGGCCGGCTTCAGGCTGATCCCCCCCGTATCGAAGCACACGCCCTTTCCGATGAAGGCGACCGGCGGGGCGTTGGGATCGGACCCGCCCTTCCATTGCAGAACGGCCAGTTGGCTCTCGCGCACACTGCCCTGCCCCACGCCCAGGAGCGCGCCCATGCCGAGCGCCTGCATCTCCTTTTCGCCAAGGATCTCCACCTCCAGGCCCAGAGACGCGAGCTCGCGCACGCGGCGCGCAAAGGCTTCGGGATAGAGGATATTGGCCGGTTCCGAGACGAGGTCGCGGGCGAACAGCACGGCATTGGCGAGGCCCGCCAGAGCGGCGTAGGCCGCCTTCGCTCCCGAAGGGTCCGTGCAGGCGATCTGAACCAAGCTCACCGACGGCTTGGCCTCAGGCTTTTCGGTGGTGCGGTAACGATCGAACCGATAGCTGGCCAGACGCAGGCCAAAGGCCGCGCTCGCCGCGCCCTGCGCGCCGCCCACATCGCCCAGACGCACCTCCAACTGGGTGGCCCCGCTGGTCTTGACGGCCTGATAGGCGTGAGCCGCCACCAGCTCCAGCCGCGCGCTATCGAGGTTCGCGAGGTCACCGGCTCCGACAACCACCAGCCTGCCGCAGGCAAGGTGGACCGGCGCAAGGATGTCCAGGGTCTGGCCGACCGCGCCGGTAAAACGTGAGGCGCCAAGCGCCCGTGTCACCGCGCCGCCAGATTCGGTGTCCAGACGCGCCGCCTCCGGCGAAAGGACGGCCTTGTCGAAGGCCAGAACAGCCACGGCCGAGCCGGCCGCGAGAGGCGCGTCGGCGGCGACGAATTCAATCTGCATAAAAGCTCCGGACGAGAGGCAATCCTGACTTCGACGCTTTAAGCGAACTCCGCCAACACGTCATCTGCCGCGACGCTGTCGCCGGCCTTGGCGTTGATAGCCTTGATCACCCCATCGCGCTCGGCGCGGATGATGTTCTGCATCTTCATGGCCTCGATCACGCAGAGGACCTGACCCGTCTTGACCTCTTCGCCTGGGACAGCCTCCACCGAGACCACCAGACCCGGCATGGGTGAGATCACCAGTCGCGAGGTGTCCGGCGGCGTCTTCGGCGGCAACTTGTCGTGAAGCTCGGCCGAGGCCGGGGTCAGAACCAGGACCCTCTGGCGCGCCGCGCGCAGGCGGATGTCGAAGCCTTCCGGCGCGGGGGACAGCTCGGCGGAAAAGGCCCGACCGTCGAGAACGCCCCGAAACAGAGCCGCGCCAGGGCGCCAGTCCATGGCGTCGAGACGCAGGGTGCGCCCCTCATCGGGAAGCACGATGTCGAGGCCGTCTGGACGGCTCATCAGGCGCGCGGCGCGCTTGGCGCCGCCGGCGACCACCACCCAGTCCGCGCGCACAGCCTTGCCGGAAAAGGCGCCGGGAACGCTGCGCGCACGCCGGTTCAGCCGGTCATGGGCCGCCAGCGCGGCGGCGAGCATGGCGTCCGCCTGCCAGGGCTGAGGCGACAGGCCGTGGAAGCCGTCGGGAAACTCGGTCGGGATGTAGTTGGTGGAAAGCTGGCCGGACAGGAACCGGGGCTGATCCATCACGGCCGCGAGGAAGGCCGCATTGTGCGACAGGCCCTCGACGTGCAGGTCCTCCAGCGCCCGGGCCATGCCCTCAGCGGCAGAAGTCCGGTCCGGCCCCCAGACGCACAGCTTGGCGATCATCGGGTCGTAAAAGGTCGAAATCTCATCGCCCTCACGCACGCCGGTCTCATTGCGCACGATGACGCCGTCCCTCTCGCCTTCGGAGGGCGGAGCGTAACGCACCAGCCGACCGATGGAGGGCAGAAACTTGCGATAGGGGTCTTCGGCATAGAGGCGGCCTTCGATGGCCCAGCCGTTGATGCTCAGGTTCTCCTGGGTCAGGGCGAGCGGCTCGCCGGCGGCGACGCGCAGCATCTGCTCCACCAGGTCGACCCCGGTGATCATCTCGGTGACCGGATGCTCCACCTGCAGGCGGGTGTTCATTTCCAGGAAATAGAAGGACCGGTCCTGGCCGGCGACAAACTCCACTGTGCCGGCGGAATCGTAATTCACGGCCTGGGCCAGGGCCACGGCCTGGGCCCCCATCGCCGCGCGCGTCGCCTCGTCCAGAAGCGGCGAAGGCGCCTCCTCAATGACCTTCTGGTTGCGGCGCTGGATTGAGCATTCGCGCTCGAACAGGTGGATCACCTTGCCGTGCTTGTCGCCCAGCACCTGGATTTCCACGTGGCGAGGGTTCTCGATGAACTTCTCGATGAAGATCCGGTCATCGCCAAAGGCGCCCTTGGCCTCCGCGCGGACGGCTGGAAAGCCCTCCTCCACGTCCTGACGGGTCCAGGCGACGCGGATACCCTTGCCCCCGCCACCCGCTGACGCCTTGATCATCACCGGATAGCCGATCTCCTCGGCGATCCGCACGGCGTGGGCGGTATCGTCGATCTCGCCCACATGGCCTGGTACGACCGAGACCCCGGCCTTGGCGGCAAACGCCTTGGATTGGATCTTGTCGCCCATGGCGTCGATCGCGTCCGGGTTGGGACCGATGAAGACGAGGCCCGCCGCGGCGCAGGCCCGGGCGAACTCCGCCTTTTCCGAGAGGAACCCAAAGCCGGGATGGATCGCCTGCGCCCCGGTTTCCTTCGCCGCGGCGATAATCTTTTCGGCCACGAGGTAAGACTGGCTGGCGGGGGAAGGTCCGATGAACACCGACTCGTCGGCCATGGCGACGGCCAGGGAATCCGCATCGGCCTCGGAATAGACCACCACTGTAGCCACACCCAGGCGTCGGCAGGTCCGGATGATCCGCACCGCGATTTCGCCCCGGTTGGCGATCAGAATTTTGCTGAACATCCGGTTCCAGGCGCCCGTCGTGATCCCTATATCGCGGACTAGCCGGGCGGCCGCCTCCTGACAACCATGTCGCGTGGGAAGCCTCACCCCGCCCGCTCCCCCGTGCAGGAGTTCAGACAACGTCATGGCCGACTCGAGCGCCCAAGCCCCTCACTTTGACCTGACCCCGCCCACGCCGGCGGAGCGGACGCATCTCGAAGCGGGCCTGACCCGGGCTGAGCGCGAGGTGTTGCTGGCCCACGGGACCGAAGCGCCCTTCTGCGGCGGACTGCTCGATAACAAGGATGACGGGGTCTATTGCTGCCGGCTCTGCGGCCTGCCCCTGTTCCGGCACCAAACCAAGTTCGAGAGCGGCACCGGCTGGCCAAGCTTCTGGGCGCCGTTCGACGAAGCCCATGTCCGGGCCATTCGCGACACCAGCCACGGCATGATCCGCATCGAGACCCGCTGCGCCCGTTGCGACAGCCATCAGGGCCACGTGTTTCCGGACGGACCGCCCCCCACGCGGCTGCGCTACTGCATCAATTCGGTATCGTTGAGCTTCGTTCCCGCCGGATCGGCCCTGCCCGACCCGCTGGCCCGCGGCGAACGTCTCTAAGAAGCGTGACGTTCCACCAGGCGACCATCGCGCAGGCTGAGCACCCGGTCCATTTGGGCTGCGAGATCGAGATTGTGCGTGGCGATGAGCGCGGCGACGCCCAGTTCGCGCGCCAGTTCACGGATGCTGGAGAAGACGGCCGCTGAGGCCGCCGCATCGAGATTGCCGGTGGGCTCGTCCGCCAGCAACAGGGCCGGACGATTGGCCAAGGCCCGGGCGACGGCGACACGCTGCTGTTCGCCGCCGGAGAGCCGCGCCGGCTGATGATCCAGACGGTGACCAAGACCAAGCCGCTCAAGCAGTGTCCGCGCCGCGCTTCGCGCCTGACGGGGCGACGCCCCCGCCATCTGGGCCGGAAGGGCGACGTTGTCCAAGGCGCTGAACTCGGCCAGGAGGTGGTGGAATTGATAGACAAAGCCGATCGCCGCGCGGCGCAGGGTGGTCCTCTGGGACTCACCGAGGCTGGAGCAGGCACGGCCCTGGATCAGCACCTCGCCCGCCGTCGGTCGCTCCAAGAGACCCGCCGCGTGCAGAAGGGATGACTTGCCAGAACCCGACGGCCCGATCAGCCCGACGATCTCACCGGCCGCCACGCTCAAATCCAGGCCATGCAGGACATGGATCGGACCGTCCGGTCCGTCATAGGTCCGGCGCAGGCCGCGTAACTCCAGCACCGCCTCACTCATACCGAAGCGCCTCAACAGGATCGAGGCGAGAGGCGCGCCAGGCGGGCAGCAGAGTGAAAATGAAGGCCGAGCCCAGAGCCCAGAGCGAGACGCCGGCGACCTCCAGGGGATCGATCCGCTCAGGCACATGGGTCAGGAAGTACACGTCGGCGTTGAAGATCTGCACGCCGGTGATCCATTCGATCAAACGTTGGATGCTCTCGATATTGAGGCAAAACACGACGCCAAAGAGCAGACCGGCGAGCGTCCCGGCGACGCCGATGCTGGCGCCCGCCATGAAGAAGATCCGCAGGATCGCGCCCCGGCTCGCGCCCATGGTGCGCAGGATGGCGATGTCGCGGCCCTTGTTCTTCACCAGCATGATCAGGCCGGAGATGATGTTGAGCGCGGCCAGGGCGACGATGAACATGAAGATCATGCGCATGACGTTGTGTTCGACCTGCAGGGCGCCGAAATAGGCGCGGTTGCGCTCGGTCCAGTCGCTGACCACGGCTCCGGGGCCAGCGGCCGCGGCCAGAGCCGGCTTCAACGCCGGAGCCCGGTCCGGGTCCCGCAGCCGAATCTCGATGAAATCCACGGCCTGGCCACGACCAAAGAACAGCTGGGCCTGCGCCAGGGGCATATAGAGAAACGTCTGGTCGTACTCGCTCATCCCCACCTGGAAGATGGCGGCCACGCGGTAGCTCTTTGAGGGCGGCAGATCGCCAAACACCGTCTCCCCGCCGCTGGGCGAGATCAGAGAGATCGTATCCCCGACCCCAACGCCCAGGGACTCGGCGAGTTTGGAGCCGACGACCACCTCATCGCCCCCATCCTCGCCCAGACCAAAGTTCGCGATGGAGCCCGACTTGATGTTGCCCGCCACAATCGGAGTGGCGCGGAGGTCCTGTGGGGTCACACCCCGCACCACCGCCCCTGAGGCGGCGATAGGGCCCTGGGCGAGGACCTGCGACTCGATGACCGGAATGGCCTGGATGACGCCTGGAACAGCCTTGAGGCGCGCGATCAGGGCGCCGCGATCGGCGGCGGTGGTTTCGGCGTCGACGACGAAGGCATGACCATTGAACCCCAGAATCTTGGCCGACAGCTCGCTGCGGAAGCCATTCATGATCGACATGGTGATGATCAGGGCGCCAACCGCCAGGGCGATGGCGATGAACGAAATGGCCGAGATCAGGGCCACGCCGCCCTGACTGCGCTTGGCGAACAGATACCGCCAGGCGATCGCCCGCTCCCAGGCGGAGAAGGGCGGCGCGGCCGATCCACGTCCGGCCTCCCCAGTCACCGTCCGATGATCTCGAGGGCTTTGGCGAGCGGGACGATCTGACGCTCGCCCGTCGCACGACGCTTCAGCTCCACGGTTCCTTCGGCAAGCCCCCGCGGCCCGATGATCAACTGCCAGGGCAGACCGATCAGATCCATGGCCGCGAACTTGGCCCCCGGACGATCATCCGTATCGTCATAGAGGGGCTCCTTGCCGAGCGCGGTCAGCGCCGCGTAGGCCTCCTCGCAGGCCGCGTCCACGGCCACTTCGCCAGGCCGCAAGCTGATCAATCCCACGCCGAATGGCGCGACCGCGTCGGGCCAGATGATGCCGGAGTCATCGTGACTGGCCTCGATGATGGCGCCCAGGAGTCGCGAGACGCCGATGCCGTAGCTGCCCATCTGCACGGGACGGTCGACGCCGTCGGGACCACTGACCAGGGCCTTCATCGGCCGGGAGTACTTGTCGCCGAAGAAGAAGGTCTGGCCGACCTCGATTCCCCGGGCCGTGACGCGGTCGGTCTCGGCGGTCTGGGCGAAACGCTCCGGGTCGTGGACGTCCTCGGTGGCGGCGTAGTAGCGCCCGGTCCAATCCGCGACGATGGGTTCGAGATCGCCGCCATAATCGACGTCCTCGCCCGGTGTGGGAAGTTCGAGAATCCGCCGGTCCAGATAAACCGCGGACTCGCCGGTCTGGGCGAGAACGATGAACTCGTGACTCAACTCCCCGCCGATCGGGCCGCTCTCGGCCTGCATCGGGATGGCCTTGAGGCCCATACGCGCGAAGGTGCGCAGATAGGCGACGAACATGCGATTATAGGCCGCCTTTCCCGCGGCCTCGTCGAGATCGAAGGAATAGGCGTCCTTCATCAGGAATTCGCGCCCGCGCATGACCCCGAACCTCGGCCTCTGCTCGTCCCGGAACTTCCACTGAATGTGGTAGAGGTTCAGCGGCAGGGCCTTGTAAGAGCGCACATAGGCCCGGAAGATCTCGGTGATCATCTCCTCGTTTGTGGGCCCATAGAGAAGATCCCGCTCGTGCCGGTCGGTGATGCGCAGCATCTCCGCGCCGTAGTCGTCGTAGCGGCCGCTCTCACGCCATAGATCGGCCAGTTGCAGGGTCGGCATGAGAAGTTCCACCGCCCCGGCGCGATCCATTTCCTGGCGGACGATCTCCTCGATCTTGCGCAGCACGCGATGACCCAGGGGCAGCCAGGCATAGATGCCCGCCGCTTCCTGGCGCAGCATGCCGGCGCGAAGCATCAGGCGATGCGAGACGATCTGCGCCTCGGACGGGGTCTCCTTGAGGAGCGGCAGGAAGTAGCGCGACAGGCGCATGGGTCGAGGTCAAGCCTTCATACTGGAGGATGGTGAGGACGGCCCCTCAGCCGCCGAGGGGGTGGGCGAATTCCGGCAAGCTGACCAGATGAAACCGAACGCAGGCGTAAAAGACCGCGAACAGGATCGCCGAGACCCAGGTGGTGGTGATGAACTTGCGCTTGAGGTTGGGATTGACGGGCGAGCCCGGATCGCCGCCTCCGGGGACGGGAATGTCCATTTCGGCGTGGCTGCGGACGCCCAGAGGAAGCACGGCGAAGAGGGTGATCCACCAAAAGGTCAAATAGACCGCGGCGCAGAATTCCACACTCATGACGCGGGGCTTTCGGCCTGATGTCCGTCCGGCTCCTGCATCAGCTCGACCAGGACCCCGCCCATGTCCTTGGGGTGGACGAAGATGACCGGAACGCCGTGGGCGCCCATGCGCGGCTCGCCCGTTCCCAGCACCGTGGCGCCCTTGGCCTTCATGGCGTCGCGCGCGGCGAAAATATCTGGCACCTCGAAACAGACATGGTGCTGTCCGCCCTTGGGATTGCGCGCCAGAAAGGCATGGATCGGGGAGTCCGCGCCCAGGGGCTCGATCAGCTCGATCTGGGCGTTGGGCAGGTTGACGAAGGCCACATAGACGCCCTGTTCGGGCAGGGCGCGGACCGGCGTCGCCGAGGCGGCGCCCAGCAGGTCGCGGTACATCCGCACCGAGTCCGCGATCGAGGGCGTCGCCACGCCCACATGGTTAAGCTTACCTATCATATCCGACCTCAGCCTATCCCCGGCTTATAGCCGAAGCACGATCGCCTCCACCACCGGTCTACGCTTCCACAACCGGAAGGCGGCTTTTTTGAGGGCCCGGGCGAGCGCCGCCTCGATCGCCGCGTCATCCTCGCGATCATATCCGTCCAGGGCATGGAAGGCGTGAGCCGCGACATCCTCGAGTTCGGCGACCACCAGGCTCAAGGCGCGGTCGTCGGCGGCCGGAAGACCGACGCTGCGCACGCGAGGCGGCGCGGCCAGGCGCCCCCGGCCATCCACGGCGAGGCTGACGCCCAGAAGGCCGTTCGAGGCGGCGTGGCGGCGCTCGCGGAAGGCCTCGCCATTCTCCGGCGTGACCACCCCCGCATCGACATAGAGCCGGCCGGCCGGCGTCTCATCGATGATGGCGGCCGGGCCGGGGGCGAGCCGGACCATGTCGCCATTGCGCGGCGCGACCGTCTCGGCCACCTGCAGGTCCTTGGCGAAGGCGGCGTGCTCCAGCAGGTGCCGCCGCTCCCCATGGGTCGGGACGGCGATCTTCGGCCGCGCCCATTGATACATCCGCGCCAGCTCGTCGCGGCACGGATGGCCTGAGACATGCAGGCCGGGATGATCGCGATCAGTGTAGAGCCGCACGCCCCGGTCGGCGAGCTTGTCCTGGAGATTTCGGATCGCGGCCTCGTTCCCCGGGATCACGCGCGACGAAAAAATGCAGGCGTCGCCGGCGCCCAGCTTCACGTGCGGGTGACTTCCCTCGGCGATACGCGACAGGGCCGCGCGCGGCTCCCCCTGACTGCCGGTGCAGAGATAGAGCACCTGCGATTTGGCCAGGCCCCGCGCCTCGCTCTCCTCCAGGAAAGGGCCCGTCCCGGCCAAAAGCCCGACGGACCGGGCGGCCTGAGACATGCGGATCATGGAGCGTCCCACCAGGCAGACGCGCCGCCCCGCGGCCTCCGCCGCCCGGATCACCGTGTCCATGCGCGCCACATTGGACGCGAAACACGCCGCCGCCACCCCACCCTTGAGCCCGCCGATCAGGTCACTCAGGACCTCCCGCACCTCAGCTTCGCTGCCGGCCTCGCCATCGACGAAGACATTGGTGCTGTCGCAGACCATGGCCAGCACGCCTTCATCGCCGAGACGCCGGATGGCCTCCTCGTCCGTGGTCGCGCCGGTCAAGGGATCGGGATCAATCTTCCAGTCCCCGGTATGCAGCACAACGCCCAGAGGCGTGCGGATCGCCAGGCCGTTGGGCTCGGGGATCGAGTGGGTCAGGGTGATGAGGTCGATTTGAAAGGGGCCAAGGCTTATCCGCCCGCCCAGCGGCACTTCGGTGATCGAAACCTCGTCCAGAATCCCCGCCTCGCGCAGCTTCTCGCGCAGCAGGAAGGCCGTGAACGGCGTGGCGTAGAGCGGCGCGCGTAGGCGCGACCAGAGCCAGGGCGCCGCGCCGATATGGTCCTCGTGGGCGTGCGTCAGGACGATGCCCAGGATGTCCTTGGCGTGCCCTTCGATAAAGGTCGGGTCGGGCAGAATGATCTCTACCCCCGGTGTCGTGAGATCGCCGAAAGTGACCCCCAGATCGACCACGATCCACTGTCGCGCGTGCTCGGGACCATAGCCGTAGAGATTGAAATTCATGCCGATCTCGTTCGATCCGCCGAGCGGCAGAAACACGAGTTCGTCCTCGGGACCGGGCCCTGCGTCCGCTGCGCGGGTCATGCCTGCGACGCCCCAAGGTTACGACGCCAGATCTCCAGGAGGCCCATGATCGTCAGATCCGAATCGAAATGGTCGATGGCTGGGGTGGCGCCGGCGAACAGAGCGGCGATGCCGCCGGTCCCGATCACCGTCATGGGCGCGCCATATTCGTCCTTGATGCGCCCGATCAGCCCCTCGACCAGCGATATGTAGCCCCAGAACACCCCGGACTGCATCGCCTCCACGGTGTCCTTGCCAATCACCCGCCGGGGTCTCTGGATGGCGATCCTGGGCAGGCGCGCGGCGGCGTCATGCAGGGCCTGCATGGAGAGGTTGATCCCCGGCGCGATGGCCCCGCCCTCGAAGGCGCCATCGGCGGCGACCACGTCGAAAGTCGTCGCGGTTCCCGAGTCGACGATCAACAACGCTCCGGAATAGGCCGAGCGGGCGCCAATGGCGTTAACGAGTCGGTCGGCCCCGGCCTCGGAAGGCTTCTCGATCCGGATCTCGATGCCGAGCTCGACATTTTCTCCGACAATCAGAGGCTCCACGTGCAGGTAGCGTCGGGCCAGATTGCGCAGATTGAAGATGGATTGGGGCACCACACTGGAGACGATGCAGGCGTCGAGGCCGCCAAAGCTCAGGCCCGCCAGGGCAAGGAGCTGACCCAGCCAAACGGCGTATTCGTCGGCAGTCCGCGCCGCGTCGGTGGCCGCCCGCCACTGGGCGATCCAACGTGTCCCATCATGCACCGCGAACAGGGTGTTGGTGTTGCCCTGTTCGATCGCCAACAGCATGCGGCCTCTCCGATCCAGCGGCGCGGCGGCCGCGCCCCGCGCTTTCGCCACGTTTTGGGCCGCAGGTCCAGCAATCCCGCGCCGCAACGAAGATTGTCCGTTGAAGCCCGGGTCAGGAGCGGTCAGTCTCCCAACCGGGCTTGAAGCGCGGCGAAGGCGATTTCGCGCCGACAGGGGGAGATTTCATGGCCGAGGGCCAAGCAGGGCTGTTCGCGGGGCTGGACCGCTCACGGATCATCGCGGCGCCAGGATACAATCGCTGGCTGATCCCGCCGGCGGCTCTGGCCATCCATATGTGCATCGGCATGGCCTACGGGTTCAGCGTCTTTTGGCTGCCCATGACCCACCTCATTCCTGGCGCAGCGGCCTGCGGCGGCGGATTCTGGGGTGAACTCACGGGTCAGAACTGCAACTGGACCGCGCCCAGCGTCACACACATCTTCGAGACCTTCATTGCGGTGCTTGGGCTCTCGGCGGCGGCGTTCGGGGGCTGGGTCGAGCGGGTCGGACCCAGGCGATCGGGCGTCGTTGCGGCCCTGTGCTGGGGCGGCGGGCTCCTGATCGGCGCGCTGGGGGTGAAGCTGCATCTTCTGTGGCTGGTGTTCCTGGGCGCCGGCCTGATCGGCGGAATCGGCCAGGGCCTGGGATACATCACGCCGGTCTCAACCCTGATCCGGTGGTTTCCGGATCGGCGGGGCATGGCCACCGGCTTCGCCATCATGGGCTATGGCGGCGGCGCCCTGGTGGGTTCGCCCCTGGCGGTCTGGCTCATGGCGCGCTTCGCCCACGGCCCCTCCCCCGGCGTGGCGGCCGCCTTCGCCTGCCTTGGCGTGATCTATACCGTTTTCATGCTCGGCGGCGCCTTTGGGTTTCGCCTGCCGTCGGCGGAGCATCTGGCGGGATCAGACGCCGCGTCCGGCCATGTTCACGTGAACGAGGCGTGGAGAACGCCGCAGTTCTGGCTGCTCTGGGCGGTGCTGTTCTGCAACGTCACCGCCGGGATCGCCGTCCTGGCCATGGCGAGCCCCATGCTCCAGGACGTTTTCGGCGCCCGGCTTCTGGGCCTTCGCGCCGATGCCGCGCTCGATCCCGCGCAGAAGGCCGCGGTGGCCGCCTCCGCCGCCGGGTTGGTCGGGCTCATCAGCCTGTTCAACAGCCTTGGACGCCTGTTCTGGGCCTCGATCTCCGATCTGTTGGGCCGCAAGGCGACCTATGCGGCGTTCTTCATCCTCGGCGCAGGCCTCTATGCCGCCCTGCCCTGGCTTGGCCATCTCGGTCTGGCCTTCGCCTTCATCGCCGCGGTCTGTGTGATCCTCAGCATGTATGGCGGCGGGTTCTCCACCCTCCCCGCCTATCTGGCCGATATCTTTGGCACGCGCTTTGTCGGCGCCATCCACGGCCGTGTGATCACCGCGTGGTCGGCGGCAGGGATCGTCGGTCCCGCTCTGATCGCGGGTCTGCGCCAGGCCCAGCTCAACGCCGGGGTCGCCAAGTCTCACGTCTATGACGGCACGCTCGACATCATGGCCGGCCTGCTGATCGTCGGTCTGATCTGCAACCTTCTGGTCCGCCCCATGGCGCCTGAAAAGATGATGCGGGACGATCCGGCTCCAAAGGCGTCCGCGACCACGCCCATGGCGGCCCGGGGTTTGGGCCTGGGCGGAGTCGTCGCCTGGCTGATGGTCGGGATTCCCTTCGCCGTCGGTCTTCTGATCGCCCTGCAGAAGGCGGCCAAGCTCTTGTAGGCGGCCGGGCCGCCGCCGCCGTCCGTCCTAAAAGAACACGTCGCCGGCAGTGATTCGGCGCAGGGCGCCGCCATCGAGGCGCAGGCGAAGCGCCCCGTCCGCATCAAGTCCCTCGGCGATCCCCTCGACCGTCTCGTTCGGCAACCGCGCCTGACAGCGCGCGCCAAGGCCGTGGGCCCGCTGGGTCCAGGCCGCCGCGATGGCGGAAAATCCCTCCTGATCCCAGACCCGGCGCCAGACGTCGAACGCCTCGGACAAGCGATGCATGGCCTCCAGAGGCGTCGGCGGTGGACCGGTCATATGCGCCGCGAGGCTGGTGGCGGGTCGCTCGAGGCCCGTCGGCGCATGAGCGAGATTCACCCCTATGCCCACGACGAGCCAGATGCGGCCATTGGCATAGGCGCCGGACTCAACCAGCACGCCGGACACCTTGCGCCCCGCGAGCAGGGTGTCGTTGGGCCACTTCAGTCGCGCCAGGTCCGACCCGACATAGGCGCTCATCAGGTCGTGCACAGCCAGGGCCGCGACAAAGGCGATTTGGGCGGCCTCGATCGGCGGCCGATCGGTGACCAGCATGGCCGTGGCCGCGAGATTTCCGTCCGATGTGTCCCAGGCCCGCCCCCGCCGGCCCCGTCCCGCAGTCTGACGCCGCGCCGTGACCCAGAAGGGGGGCGCTTCACCCGCCTCAAGCCGCCGTCTCGCCTCGAGGTTGGTCGAGTCGATTTCGTCCAGCGGGATGATCCTGGCCGATTCAGACATCCGTGGCTGGATAGGGCGAGGGCCCGCCTTCGGCGATGAAGCGGTCGATCCGGGCATCGAGGATCGGAAGGGGCACGCTGCCCAATTTCAGAACCGTGTCGTGGAATCGACGCACGTCGAACTTCGGTCCGAGCGCCGCCTCAGCCTTGGCCCGCGCCGTACGGATCGCCCTTTGCCCTAAATAGTAGGACAGGGACTGGCCGGGCCAACTGATATAGCGGTCCACCTCGGTCTCGATCTCGTGATGAGCGAGCGCGGTGTTGTCGGCCAGGTACTGGATCGCCTGATCGCGGCTCCAGCCCATGGTGTGCACGCCGGTATCGACGACCAGTCGCGCGGCGCGCCACGCCTGATAACTCAACATCCCGAACCGATCATAGGCGGTGGGATACATGCCCATCTCAACGCCCAGCCGCTCGCAATAGAGCGCCCAGCCTTCGCCAAAGGCGGAAATGTAGCTCTTGCGGCGGAAATCGGGCTGATCGACCTGCTCATTGGCCAGGGGCATCTGGAATGCATGACCGGGCGCGGACTCGTGCAAGGTCAGGGCATAAAGGGCGTAGAGCGGGCGCGAGGGCAGATCATAGGTATTAACGAGATACACGCCCGGTCCGCCGCGGCCGGCGGTGTAATAGGGCGCCATGGCCGCCGGAACGGGGATGATGCCAAATCGGCGGCGCGGCAGGCGTCCGAACCACTCACTCGCCTTGCCGTCAAAGGTCTTGGCGATCCAGGCCGCGCGGTCGAGCAGGGCCTGCGGCTCGGTGACGTAAAATCGGGGATCGGTGCGCAGGAAGGCGAGGAAGGCGGCCAGGTCCCCCTGGAACTTCACTTCATCCATGACCGCCTGCATCTCGGCGCGGATGGCGGTGATTTCCGAAAGGCCTAGAGCATGGATCTGGGCGGGCGGCAGGTCGAGGGTGGTGAACTCGACGATCTTGGATTGGTAATAGGCCTTGCCGTCTGGCAGGTCGTACGCCGCCAGGGTTTTGCGGGCGCCCGGCAGATAGGTCGAGGTGAGAAAGCCGTAGAGCGTCTTGTGTGCGGGGATCACCGCATCCTGGATCACCGCGGACCCCTTGGCTGAAAGCTCCTCGCGCAGGGCCGGCGTGAAGGCGGCGGGAAAGGCCGTGAAGGGCTTGAAGAACGGGGTCTCCCGGGGGGCGGCCTGGGCCACGGCGGCGACTGACGCCTCGCGGCCCACGAGCGTCGCCCTGGGCGGGGTAAAGCCGCGCGCCAGGCCGAGCCTCATGGCGGCGATCTGCTGGTCGAAATACCGCGGCGTCTGGGCGAGCTGAGAGAGGTAGTTGCGATAGTCCGTCTCGGTCCGGAACGGGCGGTCGGCGCCCGACGCCATTTCTCCCCAGAAGGTCGTGTCGCTGTTGAACGGCGCCTGCCAATCGCCAAAGGCCTGGGATGCCTCCAGGGCGTCGATTTGCGCCTTGTAGACCTGGAAGTTGATCTGATTTTCGGGATCGAAGGTGGTCGGGTCGAACCCGGCAAGGCGCGCCTTGACCTGGCGCCAGCGAGCCAGACGGGCCGCCTGGGCCTCCGCGCTGACATCAGGCAGCGAGGCCGGCACGCCGCGCTGGCCGTCGTCATCATCGCGGAATTCGTGCTGACGCCAGGTCCATTCGTCCTTGGCCAGGGCGAGGAAGTCCTGAGCTGACCCCGCGGCCAGGGCGGGGCTTGAGGCCACGGCCGCGGCGGCCAGGGTCACGCCCGCGGCGAGTTCGCGTCGAGTCAGTTTCATCAGGCGGCTCCTTCCAGACGAGAGGGCGCCGCCAAGGGCTATCCCTGAACCAGGGCGAGTGCGGCGGCGCGCGCCGCCGGGTCCAGCGCCATCAGGGCAATCAGGACCACCGGAAAGACGAAGAAGGCCGCCGCATAGGCCAAGCCGGCCGCTTCGGCGGGCGGCGCATCGATCTGCCCCTCAGGCGCGTCCAGCCACATCACCTTGACGAGACGCAGATAGTAGTAGGCCGCCACAACGCTTCCGATCAGGGCCGCAACCGCCGCCGGGGCAAGGCCCGCCGAGATCGCCGCCTTGAACACATAGAACTTGCCCCAGAGCCCGCTGAAGGGAGGCAGGCCCAGGCCCGACAGGGCAAACACCGTCATCGCCACGGCCAGGCCGGGTCGCTGACGCACCAGACCCGACACGTCGGCGAAGCTCTCCAGCGGACGCCCCTCGCGGGCCAGGGCGGCGAGACAGGCGAAAAAGCCCGTCACATCGACAACGTACAGGGTCATGTAGACGAGCATGGCCTGCACACCCTCCGGCCCGCCGGCCGCCAGTCCGATCAGGGCGTAGCCGATGCTGGCGATCGAGGAATAGGCCCAGAGCCGCTTGAGGTTCGACTGGCGCAAGCCCGCCAGAGCGCCCACGGCCACCGACAGAATGGCCATGACCACCAGGATCTGGCGCCATTGGGCCAGGGCGGGGCCGAAGCTTTCCGTCAGGACGCGAGCCAGAAGCACCATGGCCGCCAGCTTGGGCGCCCCGGCGAAGAAGCCAACCACAGGGGTGGGCGCGCCTTCATAGACATCCGGCGTCCACATGTGGAACGGCGCGGCGGACACCTTGAAGGCCAGACCGCAGATCAGGAACACGAGGCCAAACAGCACCCCGCCGCTGGCCCCGTGGGCCACCGCCGCGGCGATCCGGGCAAAACTGGTGCCGCCAGCGAAGCCATAGATCAGGGAGACGCCATAGAGCATGATGCCCGTGGAGAGCGCCCCGAGGACGAAATACTTCAGGCCCGCCTCGGCCGACTTGCCGTCGCTCTTCTCGAACGCCGCCAGGATGTAGAGCGAGAGCGACTGCAGCTCGATGGCGACAAAGAGCGAAATCAGGTCGGCGGCGCGGCACATCATGCCCATGCCGAGGGCCGCGATGAGAATCAGGATCGGGAACTCGAAGCGCGCCTGCCCCCGCCTTGCGAACCAGGGCTGGCCAAGCAGGATGGCCGCGGCGCTGGCCAGATAGATGACCGCCTCCGCGAACGCGGCGCCCTGATCGGCCACAAGGTCGCCGCCGAAGGCGCGGCCAAGCGGCTCGATGGCGACGACGCCGACCGCGGCGAGCAGGCTCAGTACGCCGAGGCCGGCCACGAGCCGGATGGCCTTGGGCCGAAAGGCCCCCACGACCAGCAACACCAGGCTGGCGCCGGCGAGCAGCAGTTGAGGGGCGGCCAGTGCGGCGAGATGGACCGGGGTCATGGCGCTCACCTCCCCACCGCCGCGCGGTAGGCTTCGGTCAGATGGGCGGCGGCGCCTGTCGTGATGTCGAAGACGTAGCCGGGGTGAAAGCCGAGCACGAGCGTGCCGACGATCAGTGGCGCGAATACCAGCATCTCGGCGCTCGCCAGGTCGGTGATGGCGTTGAGCGCCGGATTGATCAGCTGACCAAACACCACGCGGCGATAGAGGGTCAGGGCATAGACCGCCGAGAGGATGACGCCCGTCACCGCGATGATGGCCGGCCAGGTGGCCGCGCCATAGGTCCCCGTCAGGGTCAGGATCTCGCCGACAAAGCCGCTCGTCCCCGGCAGACCCACATTGCCCATGGTGAACAGCATGAAGACGGCCGCATAGATCGGCATGCGTGAGACGAGGCCGCCATAGAAGGCGATTTCGCGGGTGTGCATGCGGTCATAGACAACACCCACGCAGAGGAAGAGCGCGCCAGAAATCAGCCCGTGGCTGAGCATCTGGAACAAGGCCCCCTGCTCGCCCTGCAGCGTGCCGGAGAAGATGCCGAGGGTGACGAAGCCCATATGCGCCACCGACGAGTAGGCGATCAGCTTCTTCATGTCGTCCTGCCGGAAGGCGACCAGCGAGGTGTAGACGATGGCGATCACGCTCAGGGCAAAGACCAGGGGCGTGAAGGCGTGACTGGCGTCCGGGAACATGGGCAGGGAGAAGCGCATGAAGCCGTAGCCGCCCATCTTCAAGAGGATCCCCGCCAGGATCACCGAGCCGGCCGTGGGGGCCTCCACGTGCGCATCCGGCAACCAGGTGTGCACGGGCCACATCGGGAGCTTGACGGCGAAGGAGGCGAAGAAGGCCAGCCAGAGCCACATCTGCACCGACCCGGAGAAATGATAGGCGAGGAGGTCAGGAATGCTGGAGGTGTGGGCGATGCTGATCATGGCCAGGATGGCGGCCAGCATGAGCACCGAGCCCAAGAGGGTGTAGAGGAAGAATTTGAAGGCCGCATAGACGCGGTTCTTGCCGCCCCAGATCCCGATGATCAGGAACATCGGCACCAACTGGCCCTCGAAGAAAAGATAGAAAACCAGGAGGTCCAGGGCGCAAAAGACGCCGATCACCAAGGTCTCCAGGACCAGGAAGGCGATCATGTACTCGACAACCCGGTTGGTGACCGAGCGCCAGCTGGCGATCACGCAGAGCGGCATCAGGAACGCTGTCAGAAGCACGAACAGGACCGAAATCCCGTCCACGCCCATCCGATAGTTCAGGCCGCCAAACCAGGCGAAGGACTCGTTGAACTGAAAGCCCGCCACGCTGGGACGGAACGCGGCGACCAGCAGGACAGACAGGGCAAAGGTGGCCAGGGTGGCGATCAGCGCCACCCAGCGCGCGGACTGGGCTGCGGCCGCCTCGCTCCGCGCCAGGCCGCGCGCGATGAGGATCGCCGCGACGCCGACCAGGGGCAGATAGGTGGTGAGAGAGAGAATGCCGCTCATCGGAAGGCCCACAGCGCATAGGAGACCAGGCCAGCGACGCCGAGCAGCATCACAAAGGCGTAGTGATAGACATAGCCCGTCTGGACCCGCGACACGCCCCGCCCCACGGCATAGCTGACCTCAGAGACGCCGTCTGGCCCCAGCCCGTCGATGAGCTTCTTGTCGCCGCCCTTCCAGAAGAGATCGCCCAGAGCCTTGGCGCCGCGCACGAAGACGGCGTCGTAGAGCTCGTCGAAGTACCACTTGTTGTACAGGAAGGCCCAAAGCAGACCCCGGCGCGCCGCGATGCGCGCGGCCAGACCCTCGCGGGCGATGTAATAGTACCAGGCGGCGAAGAACCCGACGGCCGTGACCGCCAGGGGAGCCAGAACGACCCACTGCGGCAAGTGATGGATCTGGTCGAGCAGGGTCCCGCTCGTGGTCGCCGAAAGGGCGGAGCCCCAGAATCCCGCCCGATCCCCGCCGACGAAGGACTCGTCAAACACGCCTCCAGCAAACACCGCGCCCACCGACAGCAGGATGAGGGGCAGGATCATCACCCAGGGGCTCTCGTGCGGGGTGTGCGCGCCATGCCCGTGGGCCCCGTGATCGGCGTGGGCGTCATGCCCATGAGCCTCGTGGGCGCCCCACTTGGCGTGGCCATGGAAGGTCATGAAGATCAGGCGCCAGGAATAGAACGAGGTCAGGCCGGCGGCCACCACGCCGCAGATAAAGGCGAACATCGCCGTCCCCTGCGTCGCGCTGGCGACATAGGCCGCGTTGATGATGGCGTCCTTGGAGTAAAAGCCCGCAAAGCCCAGATCGAGCCCTGGGATGCCCACGCCGGTAATCGCCAGCGTCCCGAGCAGCATGACGACGTAGGTGATCGGGGTCTTGTTCCAAAGCGCGCCCATGTGGCGCATGTCCTGCTCGTGGTGCATCGCTTCGATCACCGAGCCGGCGCCGAGGAACAGCAGGGCCTTGAAGAAGGCGTGCGTGAACAGGTGGAACATGGCGGCCGGATAGGCCCCGATCCCGGCGGCGAAGAACATGTATCCAAGCTGCGAGCAGGTCGAATAGGCGATGACCCGCTTGATGTCGTTCTGGGCGAGGCCAATCGTCGCGGCGAAGAGACAGGTTATGGCGCCGACCACCGTGACCACGCCCTTGGCCACGGGCGCGGCCTCGAACATCGGCGACAGCAGGCAGACCATGTAGACTCCGGCCGTGACCATGGTGGCGGCGTGGATCAGGGCCGATACGGGCGTCGGGCCTTCCATGGCGTCGGGCAGCCACGTGTGCAGCAGGAACTGGGCGGACTTGCCCATCGCTCCGATGAAAAGAAGGACGCAAGCCAGGTCCATCAGGCGGAACTGAGCCGACCCGAACCGCCAGGCGAGATCGGCATGGCTCGCCACCAGAGGAAAGACGTCGGCGAAGCGGATTGAACCAAAGGCCCAGAACACGGTCATGATCCCGAGCGCGAAGCCGGCGTCTCCGACCCGGTTGACCACAAAAGCCTTGATCGCCGCCGCATTGGCGGTGGGCTTCTCGTACCAGAAGCCGATCAGGAGGTAGCTGGCGAGCCCCACCCCTTCCCAACCAAAGAACAGCTGCATGAAGTCAGCCGCCGTCACCAGGGCCAGCATGGCGAAGGTGAAGAGGGAGAGGTAGGCGAAGAAGCGCGCCCGGTGAGGGTCGGTGCGCATATATCCCCAGCTGTAGAGGTGAACGAGGGCGGACACCGAGGTCACCACCACCAGCATGACCGCCGAGAGACTGTCGATGCGGATCGACCAGTCTGACACGAAACGTCCGACGTGGATGAACGGGGCCAGGGTTACGGTGAAGGCATGGGGCCAGGCGCCGCCAAACACCTGCCGGAACGTGACCCAGGCCAGGGCGCAGGCCACGAACAATAGGCCGGTGGTGACGATTTGGGCGACGCGATGGCCGATCAGACGGCCGAACAGTCCCGCGACCAGAGCCCCAGCAAGGGGGGCGAAGACGATTAGGGTGACGGCAAGCTGCGGCGACACGCGATCAGCCCTTCATCATTGAAGCGTCGTCGACGGCGATATCGCCCCGCCAACGGAAGAAGGTGACCAGGATCGCCAGCCCCACGGCGGCCTCCGCGGCGGCCACCGTCAGGACGAACAAGGCGAAGATCTGCCCCACCACGTCATGCAGGAAGGTCGAGAAGGCCACCAGATTGATGTTCACCGCCAGCAGGATCAGCTCGATGGACATCAGGATCACGATGACGTTGCGTCGGTTCACGAAAATGCCGAACACGCCAATGGTGAACAGGATGGCGGCGACGGCGAGGTAGTGGTCGAGCCCGATGGTCACGCGTCGACCCCCTCTCCGGAATTGATCGTCACCATCCGCACTCCAGCCTTGGGTGTGCGGGCCATCTGCGCGGCCACGCTCTGGCGCTTGACGCCCGGGCGATGCTTGAGGGTCAGGACGATCGCCCCGATCATGGCCACCAGGAGAACCAGCCCCGCCGCCTGAAAGACATAGACATAGTCCGTATAAAGAACGGCCCCGATCGCCTCGACATTGGTCATCACCGCGCTCGGCGTCGCCGGACCGGTGGAGCTCGCCGCGGCCCCCAGATGGGCGACATCGGCGGCGACAATGACCATCTCCACCGTAAGGACCGCCGCCACCAAGGCCCCTAAGGGAAGATATCGGGCGAATCCCTGCCTCAGGCTGGCGAAGTCCACGTCCAGCATCATCACGACGAACAAGAAGAGGACGGCGACCGCGCCGACGTAAACAACCACCAGCATCATGGCCAGGAACTCCGCCCCCATCAGGACAAACAGCCCAGCGGCGGAGAAGAAGGTTGTGATCAGGAACAGCACCGAATGCACGGGGTTGCGCGCGAACACCACCGCCACGGCCGCGAACACGGTCACGGCGGCGAGCACATAGAAGGCTATGGCTTGCAGCGGCATGGGCGGACTGAAAACTCCGTCAGCGTCTTGGCGTTTCGGGGCGACGAAAGGTGCGCACGCACGGCTCGTCTTCGCCGGCGAACCGGCGGGGCGGTTGGGTCTTAGCGGTAGGGGGCGTCCAGTTCCAGGTTCTTGGCGATCTCGCGCTCCCACCGGTCTCCGTTCTCCAGCAGTCGCGCCTTGTCGTAATAGAGCTCCTCGCGGGTCTCGACCGCGAACTCGATATTGGGCCCCTCGACGATGGCGTCCACCGGGCAGGCCTCCTGGCAAAGCCCGCAATAGATGCACTTCACCATGTCGATGTCGTAGCGGGTCGTCCGTCGCGAGCCGTCTTCGCGCGGCTCAGCCTCGATGGTGATGGCCTGGGCCGGACAGATCGCCTCGCACAGCTTGCAGGCAATGCAGCGCTCCTCGCCATTGGGATAGCGACGCAGGGCGTGCTCTCCTCGAAAGCGCGGCGACTGCGGATTGCGCTCGTTCGGATAGAGGACCGTGGCCTTGGGCCGGGCCATGTACTTCAGGCCCAGACCAAAGGCCCCAATGAAATCCATCAGGGCGGCCCCGCGCAAAGCCTGACCGATCCGCTGCATCATGGCCATGCCTAAGCTCCCGCACCCGGGCCGAACACCCGCCACGCCGCCACCAGGACCACGGCGACGAGGGAGGTCGGCAGGAAGATCTTCCATCCAAGCCGCATGAGCTGATCGTAGCGGTAGCGCGGCACGATCGCCTTCACCATGGCGAACATGAAGAAGAAGAAAATGATCTTGGAGAAAAACCAGAAAAAGCCAAAGAAGCTCGCCGCTGTCGGAGCCCAGTGGGCCAGGAACGGCGTCGGGAACGGCGCCTGCCAACCGCCAAAGAACAGCACACTGATCAGGCCGCACATCAGAACGATGTTGGCGTACTCGCCAATCATGAACAGCAAATAGGGCGTGGAGGAGTACTCGACCTGATAACCGGCGACGAGCTCGGACTCGGCCTCGGGCAGGTCGAAGGGCGGGCGGTTGGTTTCGGCGAGGGCGGAGATGAAGAAAATCACGCTCATGGGGATCATCACCAGAGCCATGGGTAGACCCGCCAGACCCCCGCCGCCCAGCACATTCCAATGCCAGAAGCCGCCGGCCTGATGGGCGACGATCTGGCTCAGATTCAAGGTCCCCGTCAGCAGGATCACCGTGACGATGACAAAGCCGATGGACACTTCATAGCTGACCATCTGCGCCGCCGAACGCAGGCTCCCCAGGAACGGATATTTCGAGTTCGACGCCCAGCCGCCCATGATGATGCCGTAGACGCCGAGCGAGGAGATGGCGAAAAGGTAGAGCACCCCGACATTGATGTTCGCCACGGTCCAACCCGGCGCCAGCGGCATGACCGCCCAGGCGGCGAAGGCGAGGGTGAAGCTGACCAGGGGCGCCAGGATGAACACCGTCTTATCCGCCCCGGCCGGGATGACGATTTCCTTCAGGACGAATTTGAAGAAGTCAGCGAACGATTGCAGCGTCCCAAACGGACCCACCACATTGGGACCTTTGCGAAGCTGAACGCCGGCCCAGATCTTGCGATCCGCCAGGAGCAGAAAGGCGAGCGACAGCAAGATCCAGATCAGGACCGCGAGGATCTGCCCGACCGTAAGCAGGGTCCATCCGGCCGGAGAGGTCCAGAAGCTTTCCACCGCGCTCACTCCGCCGCCATCTTCGCGCTGGCGACGAGGCCCGCGCATTCGGCCATGGTCACGCTGGCGCGACAGATCGGGTTGGTCAGGTGGAAAGCCGTGATCGGGCTCACGAACGGCGAGTCCGCGATCGGTCCGGGCTCACCCAATCCAGACAGGTCGAGCGGCGCCGGGACGGCCCCGGGCGCATGATCGATGCGGCCGAAGCTGGGGCAGTCCGCGAACAGACGGGCGCGCAAGGCGTCGAGATCGTCATACGGCAAGGGCGCGCCCAGCACGGCCGAGAGGGCCCGGAAAATCGTCCAGTCCTCCTTGGCTTCGCCTTTCGGAAAGACCGCGCGCTCGCCGCGCTGCACGCGGCCCTCGGTGTTGACGTAAAGCCCGGGCTTTTCGGTGTAGGCGGCTCCCGGCAGGATCAGATCGGCGCGATGGGCGCCGCGATCGCCATGGCTGCCCATATAAATGACAAAAGCGTCGGTCTCGCCTAGCTCGATCTCGTCGACGCCGAGAAGGAACACCAGGTCCGCCCCATCCTTGGCCAGGATCTCCGCGGCGGCCTTGCCGCCCGGGCCTGGCACGAAGCCCAGATCCAGCGCCCCGACCCGTGCGGCGGCGGTGTGCAACACGGCCCAGCCGTTCCAGCCCTCGCGCACCAGCTTGATCCGGGCCGCGGCCTTGGCCGCCGCCGCCAGGACCGCGGCGCTGTCGGGACGGGTCAGAGCCCCCTGCCCCAGGATGAAAACCGGGCGCTCGGCCTTGGCCAGGGCCTTGGCGAAGTCGCCTTTCCCGGCCGCCAGGGCCTCCAAGGCCGCGCCGCCCTCGCCGAGCTGCTCGACGCCGAAACCGTGATCCACCGGCGCGCCGATGGCGCCAAAACGGGTCCGGCCGCTAAGCCACAGGCGACGCAGACGCGCGTTGAGGACGGCGGCCTCGATCTTGGGATGGGCGCCGATCAGCACGACCATGTCCGCCTGCTCGAGCCCTTCCAACGTGGGGTTGAACAGCCAGCTCTCGCGGGGGCCGTGCCCCAGGACCAGCCCGTCTGGTCGGCCGTCCAGCGAGCTGACGCCGAGCCCCGTAAACAGGTCCTTGGCCGCCTTCAGCGACTCCGCGTCCTGCAGATCGCCGGCGATGACGCCAATCCGATCGGGCTGGGTCGCCTTCAGCCGCCTGGCCGCCTCGGCCAGAGCCTCATTCCAGGAGATCGCCGTCAGCTTGCCGCCCTTGCGAAGCAGAGGGCGGTCCAGCCGCTGGCGCGCGAGACCGTCGCAGGCATAACGGGTCTTGTCGCTGATCCAGGCCTCGTTCACCGCATCGTTGGTGCGAGGCAGAACGCGCAGCACGGCCGCGCCGCGCGCGTCGACGCGGATGGCGCTGCCAAGGGCATCCATGACGTCGATGCTCGAGGTTTTGGTCAGCTCCCAGGGCCGCGCATTGAAGGCGTAGGGTCGCGACGTCAGGGCCCCGACCGGACAGAGGTCGATGACATTGGCCGACAACTCGCTGGTCACCGCGCTGTTGAGATAGGTCGTGATTTCGGCGTTCTCGCCGCGCGAGATCATGCCCAGCTCGGGCGCCCCGGCCACCTCGGTCACGAAGCGCACGCAGCGCGTGCACTGGATGCAGCGGGTCATCACTGTCTTGATCAGCGGACCCATGTGCTTCTCTTCGACCGCCCGCTTGTTTTCTTCGAACCGCGTGGCGTCCCGGCCATAGCCCATGGCCTGATCCTGCAGGTCGCACTCGCCACCCTGATCGCAGATCGGACAGTCGAGCGGGTGGTTGATCAGCAGGAATTCCATCACCCCTTCCCGCGCCTTCTTGACCATGGCGGAGTTGGTGACGATCTCCTGCCCGTCGGCGGCCGGCAGAGCGCAAGAGGCCTGGGGCTTGGGCGGGCCAGGGCGCACTTCCACCAGGCACATGCGGCAGTTGCCGGCGATGGACAGGCGCTCGTGATAGCAGAAGCGGGGAATCTCCTCCCCGGCGAGCTCGGCGACCTGAAGCACGGTCATGCCGTTCTCGAACTCGACCTCGACGCCGTTAACCTTGGCTTTGGGCATGAGTCCTCGAGGGGCGTTCCGAAACGTCGAGATCAGGTCTTACGAGGCGACCGGCGGCCTGAGCCCGACCGATCACGCGGGGGGCGATAGACCCTTCGCCGCGCCCCTTCAACCCCTGTCAGACCCTCCGCGAGCCCCGAACAGCTATGCGACCTCGCGCGGCGCGCCAAAGCGCTCGGCCCAGGCGGCGACCTGATCGGCCTCGATCTTGCTGAAGAGGATCGGCGGCGCGGACACCACGCGACCGGCGGGAACCCGGGTCAGGGCCGCCTCAACTCCGGCGACGCCGTTGACCTCCGGCCAATCGAGCTGCGTCTCGCCGACCGCCTCGCCCATGGCGGCGGCGGAGAAGGGAAGGATCGGCGCGCTGATCCTGGCAAACAGTGACACCAGGTTGAGCGCGGTGCGCACGATCACCGCCGCCCGAACCGGATCGGTCTTGATCGCGCTCCAGGGCGCCGCCTCCTGCAGGTACTCGTTGCCGAGCGACCAGATCCCCCGCAGGGCCTGGGCGGACTTGCGTGATTCGATGGCCTCGAATTGCTCCGTCAGCTCGGCCAGCCGTTCGGCGAGATCGGCCTTGAGCCTGGCCTCCAGCGGGCCCGCCTCCCCGCCTTCGGGCGTGACGCCGTTGAACCGGCTCTCGCAGAACTTGAGGATTCGGTTGACGAAGTTGCCAAGGACATCGGCGAGGTCCCGGTTCACCGCCGCGACCAACTGGTCAAAGGTGAAACTGCTGTCGGAATGCTCCGGGGCGTAGGCGGTAAGGTACCAGCGCCAGATGTCGGGCGGCAGAATCTCCAGAGCGCTGTCCATGAACACGCCGCGCTGCTGGGAGGTGGAGAACTTCCCGCCGTACCAGTTCAGCCAGTTGAACGCCTTGAGCGTATCCACGGTCTTCCAGGGCTCGCCCGAGCCCAGGATCGTCGCCGGGAAGCTGACGCTGTGGAAGGCGACGTTATCCTTGCCCATGAACTCGATGTAGCGAACGTCCTGCGCGCCCCGGTCGAGCCTCCACCAGCGGGCCCAGTCGCCGCCCGTGGCGTCCGCCCATTCCTGGGCCGCGGCGATATATTCGATCGGCGCATCGAACCAGACATAGAAGACCTTGCCCTCCATGCCTCTGCGGGGGACCCCGCCGCGCAGCACCGGCACGCCCCAGCTCAGGTCGCGGGTGATGCCCCGGTCGATCAGACCTTCGTCGAGATGCTTGTAGGCGATGGAGCGGGCAAGCTGCGGCCAGTCGCCTCGCGAATCGACCCAGGCGCGCAGCGGCTCGGCGAGCTTCGACTGCAGAAGATAGAGGTGGCGGGTCTCCCGCACCTCCAGATTGCGGCTCCGCGAAATCGCTGAATACGGATCCTTGAGGTCGAGCGGGTCGAGGAGGCTCCCGCAATTGTCGCACTGGTCGCCGCGCGCCGGGGTATGGCCGCAGATCGGGCACGTCCCCTCCACATAGCGGTCCGGCAGAAACCGGCCATCGTCGATGGAGTAGAGCTGGCGATCGACACGCTCCTCGATCAGGCCCCGATCCTCCAGGACCTCGGCGAAGTGCTGGGTCAGGACCGCGTTCTGAGGCGAGGAGGTGCGACCGAACCAGTCCCAGGAAAGGCCAAACCGGGCGCCAAGGTCCTTCTGAACCTGGTGAAGGCGGTCGCAATAGGCGCGTACATCCTCGCCGGCCTCCTGCGCCGCCAGTTCAGCGGGTGTGCCGTGCTCGTCCGTCGCGCAGAGGAGCAAAACCTCGTGACCCCGGGCGCGCTGGAATCGCGCCTGCACGTCCGCCGGCAGCATCGATCCGGCAAGATTGCCCAGATGCTTGATTCCATTGATGTACGGCAATGCCGAGGTGATCAGGATACGCGCCATGTCGGGAAGCCGGAGGGATGAGGGAGGGCGGGGTATATCCCTAGAGTATCGGTCTTGATCAAGCGAGCCTGAGGGCCGGGAAATCCCAGCCGCTTGCCTCACCTTGGGCGTGCGGGGCATATGCCGGTTTCAGAGTCGCAGGCCGGCTTAGCTCAGTTGGTAGAGCAGCGCTTTTGTAAAGCGAAGGTCGCGGGTTCGACCCCTGCAGCCGGCGCCGCGGTCCCTCCCCTCACCCTTTACGCGGTCGCATCCGTCGCGCACCCTCTTTGCAGATGAGCGCCCGCGAGACCCCTCCCCCGATCTGGCTTCTGGGTCTGGGAATGTGGCCGCTGGGCGTCAATGCCGCCCTGCTCCTGATCACCATGCCGCAGGTCCTGGCCGCGGCGCATACGCCGCCCGCTCGGATCGCGGCGATCACCGCCATGGCCCTGGCGCCGGGCTTCATCAGCTTTTTGCTCGCGCCCTTGCTCGACTGGGGGCTGACACGACGGGTCTGGGCGATCCTCTTTACCCTGCTGGCTGCCCTTGGGTGCGTCAGCGCCTTTGTGTTCGTGCGGCGGCTAGACCTCCTGCCGGGACTGTTCTTCGCCTCCAATCTCGGCGTCTATCTGGTGGCGGCGGCCTGCGGCGGCTGGTTCGGCGAACTGGTCGGGCGCCAGGACCAGGGGCGGCTTGGCGCATGGATGGCGGCCTTCAACATCGCCTCGGGCGGCCTGGCGGCGATGATCGCCATCCCGATCTTCCGCGACCTGCCGAGCCCCTTTGGCGCGTTCGCCCTGGGAGGGCTCGACCTTCTCGTCCTTCCGCTGTTCCTGATGACCCCCTGCCCCCCGGTCTCGGCCCGACTGATGCGAGAGGGCGCGGTTGCGTTCGCACGGGATGTGGGCCGCATCGTCCGCCGGCCGATCGTACTTTGGACCCTTTTGCTCTTCGCCTCGCCGGCGACGGCCTTCGCCCTCACCAATTCGCTCTCCGGCTTTGCGGCTGACTTCCACACGTCCGAGGCGCTGGCCGGTATCCTGGGCGGCGCCGGCGTCACCTTGGCCGGGATCGTCGGCAGCCTGGCGATTCCCAGGTTGGAAGGCCGCCTGCCCCCACGCACCCTCTATATTCTGATCGGTCTGATCGGGGCCGCCTTCAGCCTCGCCCTGACCATCGCCCCACGTACCCCGCTCTGGTTCGCCGCCGCGCTTCTGGGCGAGAACCTCTTCCAGGCGGCGGCCTTCTCCGTCTCGAACCTGATCGCCCTGAATACCCTCGGCGAGGACAATCCCTTGGCCGCGACTCAGTTCGGGCTGCTGTTCGCGGCCAGTTCCGTCCCCCTGACCTACATGCAGATGATCGACGGCGCCGCTTTCTCCGCGCGGGGGCTGAATGGCGGCCTCATGGCCGACGCCGCTCTCACCGCCCTGGCCTGCCTCGCCCTGGCCGCCACTCTGCGCCTGTTCCGAAAAAGCGTCGCCCGGGCGGAGGGCGTCTAAGCGCCGATCAGTTCCCGGCCGATCAGAAACCGGCGGATCTCGTTGGTCCCGGCGCCGATGTCGTAGAGCTTGGCGTCCCGCAGGAACCGCTCCACCGGAAACTCCTTGAGATAGCCCGCGCCTCCCAGCGCCTGGATCGCCTCAAGGGCCACGCGCACGGCGTTCTCGCTGGCCAGCAGAATCGCGCCGGCGGCGTCAAATCGGGTGGTGTGGCCAGCATCGCACGCCCGGGCCACGGCGTAGACATAGGCGCGGGCGGAGTTCAGGGCGACATACATGTCGGCCACCTTGCCCTGCATGAGCTGGAAGCCGCCGATCGCACGGCCAAACTGCTTGCGCTCGCGCACATAGGGCAGAACCTGGTCGAGGCAGGCCTGCATGATGCCAAGCGGTCCGGCCGCCAACACCGCGCGCTCATAGTCGAGGCCGCTCATCAAGACGCCGGCGCCGCCATTTTCGGGGCCCATGACGTTCTCAGCCGGGACCTCGCAATCCTCAAACACCAGTTCGCCCGTGTCCGAGCCGCGCATTCCCAGCTTGTCCAGCTTGCGCGAACAGGAAAAGCCTTTGAATCCCTTCTCGACGATGAAGGCCGTGACGCCGCGGCTCGCGGCGTCGGGCTCGGTCTTGGCGTAGACCACGACCACGTCCGCATGCGGGCCGTTGGTGATCCAGAACTTGGCGCCGTTCAGGATGTAGCTGTCGCCGCGCTTGTCGGCCCGCAGGCGCATGGAGATCACGTCCGACCCCGCCCCCGCCTCGCTCATGGCCAGCGCGCCAACCCACTCCCCGCTGATCAACTTTGGGAGGTAGCGCGCCTTCTGGGCCTCATCCCCCCAGCGGCGGATCTGATTGATGCAGAGGTTGGAGTGGGCCCCGTAGCTCAGCCCCACCGAAGCCGAGGCGCGCGAGACCTCCTCCATGGCGACGACGTGCTCAAGATAGCCAAGGCCCAGACCGCCGAACGCCTCCTCCACGGTAATCCCGTGCAGGCCAAGCTCGCCCATGGGCGCCCAGAGTTCGCGCGGGAAGGCATTGTCAGCGTCGATCCGCGCCGCCAGAGGCGCAATGTGGTCGGCGGCGAAGCGGGCCGTCGACTCTCGAATGGCGTCGGCCGTGTCGCCGAGCGCGAAATCCATCATCGGGCCATGGTTGGGTATCATCGCCTAAGCCCGAAAATGCATCCCCGGGGGGAAAGATGGTGCGGTCGAGAAGACTCGAACTTCCACGGGTTGCCCCACAGCGACCTCAACGCTGCGCGTCTACCAATTCCGCCACGACCGCGCGTGGTAAGAGGGGCGGGCTGGTAGCAAACGCCCGGGGCTTTGTGAAGGCGGCTTTGCACGCGAACCTCGGCGAACCCACATGCCTCCTGTCATGAACCCCGCGCTCGCCCCCTCTCCGGCCCCATTCGCCCGCGATGACGGGCGAGCCGCGCTCTGGACGCTGAGCCCTCAGCCGGTTCCCTATCCTGACGCTGTCTCGGTGATGGAGGATCGCGTGGAGGCCCTGATCGAGGGGCGCTCCGAGGAAATGGTCTGGCTGCTGGAGCATCCCGCCCTGTACACCGCCGGGGTCTCGGCCAGGCCCGAGGATCTGCTGCAGCCCGATCGCCTCCCCGTCTTCCCCGCCGCACGCGGCGGCAAGCACACCTATCACGGACCGGGACAGAGGGTGGTCTATGTCATGCTCGACCTGCGCCGCCGCCGCCAGGATGTGCGCGCCTTCGTCGCCGCCCTGGAGGCTTGGCTGATCGAGACCCTTGCCAGCCTGGGCGTTCTGGGCGCGGTGCGGCCGGGCCGGGTTGGGGTCTGGGTCGATGTCGGAGCCGAGGAGCGCAAGATCGCCGCCGTGGGCCTGAAGCTGCGGCGCTGGGTCAGCTTCCACGGGATCAGCCTCAACGTCGCGCCCGATCTCAACGACTTCGCCGGCATCGTGCCCTGCGGGATCGCCGAGCATGGCGTCACCAGCCTGGCGGCGTTGGGCGCTCCGGCAGATATGGCCCGCGTCGATCTCGCCCTGCGCGATGCTTTCGAGCGCCAGTTCGGCGCCACCCGGGTCGGACCGCCTCCGCTCTGAGCCAAGCGCGCCTCGCGCTCCGATCCCGGCCAAATTCCCGCGTTTGGTCGATTTTGCCTTGGCGCGGCCTGCTCTACAGATGCAACCAGTCAACGCCCTTGGCCATGGCGGTCCATTTCATCCCTATGCGTCTGATCGAGCGTTACTTCTTCCGGCAATTCCTCTGGCCGACGCTCGCCGCGGCCGGCGCGCTGACGGTTGTCGCCATTCTCAGCGAGGCGGTGTCGTCCCTTCGCCTTCTGATCAGCGACCGGGCCAGCGCCCTCGTCTTCGCCAAGGTGATCCTGCTGGCGACGCCCCAGCTCCTGGTGCTGATCCTGCCCATCGCCATTCTGGTCGCAGCCCTGATCGCGCTCAATCGCCTTCACACCGAGAACGAGATCGTCATCTGCTTCGCCGGTGGGGCCAGTCGCTGGCGGGTGATCTCGCCGGCCGTACGCCTTGCCTGTCTCGCGACGCTGGTCTCGTTCGTCGTCACCTTCTGGATCCAGCCGATCTCCTTTCGCGCCATGCGCGACACGCTCGAGGCGGCGCGGACGGATCTTGTGACCAGCCTGATCCGTCCCGGGGCCTTCACCCATCCCGCGCCCGGCCTCACCGTCTACGCCCAGTCCGTGGATCAGAACGGCGTGATCCATAATCTCTTCATCGACCATGCCTCGCCCGCGGGCCGCGACACCTCCATTACCGCGCAGGAAGGCCGGCTTACCTCCCGCGGAGGGGCCCCGGTGCTGTTGCTGCGGCAGGGCGCCAACGCCGCCTACTCCAGAAGCGGCGGTCTCGAATTCCTGTCGTTTGACGAATACGCCCTGGATGTGAGGAGCCTCCTGGGGGAGTCACGCAGCGTGCGTTACAAGCCCTCGGACCGCTTCATGCATGAGTTGTTCTTCCCGGATCGCCGGATCGCCTGGGACGTCCAACACGCCGGCGAGCTTCTCGCCGAGGGCCATGCGCGGATTGCGGCGCCGCTCTACAATCTTGCCTTCATGGGTCTGGCCCTGGCCGCGATCCTTGGCGGGGCGTTCAGCCGGATGGGCTATGGCGGCCGGATCGCCGTGGCGGCGGCGGCGGCCCTTGGCCTGCGCATTGCGGGCCTGGCGGCTCAGGCGGCCGCCGCGCACAGCCCAGCCCTGAACCTTTTGCAGTATGGCCCACCGCTCCTGGCCATCGCCGGGGGCGCAGCCCTGGTGCTGATGGATGTGCGCCTGAGCCGCAGTCCAGACAGCCCCCCCCTATCCAGCGCCTTGGCGACCGCCTGAACCATGCGCCGGCTTCAGATCTACATCCTCTGGCGCACGCTCATGGCGGTTGGGGCGGTCCTCGCTGTCCTTGGGTCGGTGGTCGCCCTGGTGCAATTCGTCGAGCTCTCGCGCACCGTTGGGGGGCGGGCCGACGCCAGCTTCGCCACGCTCCTGCGCCTCGTCCTTCTCGAGGCGCCGGCGGTGATTCTCCTGCTCATGCCGTTCATTTTCCTGTTCGGCGTGATGGGCGCCTTCGTGGCCCTCAACCGGCGGAACGAGCTGATCGCCATGCGCGCCGCCGGCATGTCGGCCTGGCGATTCGTCGGTCCGGCGGCGCTCTGTGCGGCCGTAATCGGCGCGGCGGTGACCGTGGCCCTCAATCCAATCGCCTCGCAGTGGAGCGCCCTTTATCAAACTGAACGGGCCGCTCTGGAGGAGGCAGGTGGCGGCCGCGGCGAGGTCTGGCTGCGGCAGACGGCGGGCGGGGAGCCGGTCTTCATCCACGCCCGGCGCCAGGTTCGCGTGGGCGATACGGTGCGCCTGGAGGGCGTCACCGCCTATGTCGAGAACCGGGCGGCTGGGGCGGCCATGGTTCTGGGCCGCAGGATCGAGGCCGGCGCCGCCGTGGTCACGCCCGGCGCATGGCGGCTGCAGGACGTGCGGGAAGCCGCCCCTGGAGAAGGCGTCGTCGGCGCCGATGAGGTTCGCTTGGGGACGGATCGCGGAGGGACAATGACCACCCTCGTCTCTCCCGCCGCCGTGGGCTTCTGGGATCTGCCAGATCAGATCCGCGCCGCGTCGACATCGGGCTACGCCACCGCCCCCTACGCCCTGCGCTTGCAACAGCTTCTCGCCCTGCCGCTCCTGCTTGGGGCCATGGCGATCCTGGCGGCGAGCTGCTCGCTGCGGCTCATGAGGCTGGGCGATCTGGTGCTGATGGCCGGCGCCGGCGTCGCCATTGGATTCGCGATCTTTTTTCTGAACCAGTTCCTCGGGGCCCTGGGCGCCAACCAGGCCCTCCCCGTGACGCTCGCGGCCTGGGTGGTGCCGATCATCACCCTCTTGAGCGGCCTGACGCTCCTGGCCTGGACCGAGGACGGATAGCGCCCCGGAGGATCCGCGCAATCCGCGCTATCGCCTTTGCGTGACGGCCTCACTCGACTATGGCGTGGGGGAGAAACGCCGCACGCAATCTGCGGCAATGGACGGGGTCGCCTTGAGACAAGGGTCAGGACGAGCGGCGCTTTCGGCGACCGCCAGAGCGGCGGGGTCCGTCGGGCTCGGCGTCGCCCTGGCGTGCTCCCTGACGGCGACCTTGGCCCAGGCTAAACCCCTGTCCTCCATCGCCGCGCCCAACAAGACGCCGCCGGCGGCGGCGGCGGATGACGGCCTCCAGGGCGGCGGCTTCTATCTCGAGGCCGACAGTCTGCTGCAGGACGAGGCCACGCATCACGTCATCGCGCAAGGCGGGGTCGAGGCGCGTTATAAGGGCCGCGTCGTGCGGGCCGACCGCCTGGATTACAACACGGCGACCGGAGTCATCTCGGCGACCGGTCACGTGGAAATCATCTCGTCGGACGGCACGGCGCAGTTCGCCGACGAGATCCAGCTCGACAAGTCCATGAGCGAGGGCTTCGCCAAGGGCTTCTCCACCCGACTTCAGGGCGATGCAAAGATCGCCGCCCAGCGCTCGGTCAGCCATGGCTCGGGCGTCACCGAGTTTGATCAGGTGGTGTTCACGCCTTGCGAAGCCTGTGCCGATGGCGCGGGTCAGCCCACCTGGTCGATCCGCGCGCGAAAGGTCGTTGAGGACAAGGCCGCCAAGACGCTCGCCTTCCACGACGCGGTGGTGGAGATCAAAGGCGTCCCGGTTCTCTATGTGCCCTATCTGCCGGCCGCTGACCCCGCAGCCGACCGCAAGTCCGGCTTTCTGATCCCGAACATTACGATTTCTGGCATTCGAGGGTTCAGCTGGGAGCAGCCCTATTACCAGGTGATCAACGCCTCCCAGGACATCACGGTGACCCCGCAGATCAACGGCCTCGTGAACCCGTTCCTGAATGTGGACTACCGCCTGCGAACCTATTCCGGCCTAATGGATGTCCGGGCTGGCTACACCTACGATCAGGATTTCACCTCCACCGGCCAGAAGTTTGGTCCGGCCACATCCCGCAGCTACGTCCTTGGAAGCGGCGAGTTCCAGCTGAATGACGTGTGGTCCTGGGGCTTCACCGCCGAACGGGCCTCCGATCCGCTGATCTTCGACAAATATTCGGTGCAGGACGTGTTCGTCGATCGCGGCCTATACGCCGCCGACGATCGGCGACTGATCTCCCAGCTCGACGCCGTGCGTCAGGATGCGAATTCGTATCTGTCCATCGCGGCCATCAGCATCCAGGGCCTGCGCACCACCGACATTCAGAACGCCATTCCGTTTGTGGCGCCCCTGATCGAGGGTCACTGGGAGGCCCCTTCGGCGGTCCTCGGAGGTCACCTCCGGCTGGACGCCAGCGCCGTCGCCGTGACGCAGAACCAGTCGGTGGTAAACCCGGCCCTCTCCAATCCAGAGATCCTGCCCGGCGTGGACAGCCGACGCGCGACCGCCGAGGCGAGTTGGCAGAGCTCGTTCACCTTTGCCAACGGCTTGCGTATCCAGCCCTTCGCCGATCTACGCGGTGACCTCTACAACGTCACTTCGACCACGATCCCCGCCTCGAATCAGCCGGGGGTCACCAGCCCGACACCCTCCCAGACCACCCTGCAGAACCTGCCGGCCGCCACCATTCCGCGTGGATTCGCCATGGGCGGGGCGGTGATCAGCTATCCCATGGTCAAGGCCACCAAGGCGGCGACCTTCATCCTCGAACCGATCGTCGAAATCTCGGTGGCCAACCTGCAGATCGCCGATCCGCGCATCCCCGATTTCGACAGCGCCGACTTCGAACTGCAGCCCACCAATCTATTCCAGCCCAACGGCTCACCCGGTTACGATCTCTATGAGGGCGGACAGGCGATTACGGCGGGCGGTCAGGCGACCATGGTCCTGGATGATGGCCGCACCGCCAACTTCATGTTCGGGCGACGCTTCGCCGCCGAAAGCAATCCGGTTCTTCCGGGCTATTCCGGCCTTCAGGGCGCCCTTTCGGATTATGTGATGGAGGGCGACACGACCCTGATCCAGGGTCTCCGCGCCTTCGCCAACCTGCGGCTGAACAGCAGCTCGGGAAAGGTCGATCAGCTCGAGACCGGCGTGACCTTCGCCACGCCGCGTGTCGACGGCTATATCGCCTATCTGCAAGAGCCCATCGCCCCCACGGGCCAGCCGCTGACCAGCCTCGATGTCCGCGGCGAGGCCTTTTTCACCAAGCACTGGGGCGTGAGCACCTATGCGATCGTCGATGGCGGCCGCTGGCGGGAGTCCGATTTCGGCCTCGTCTATCGCGACAACTGCATCCGAATTGAGGTGCTGTACCGCCATGACCAGACCTATAACGGGACCATCGGCCCCACCACTTCGGTCCTGTTGCGCCTTTCGCTCGCCACATTGGGCGGCGCACCCTAGACTGGACCGCTAAGCCCGGGCGCGCCGCGCCGCTCCTCTTCGCTCGAAAGCCTGACCCCTCCCCCGATCATGCGCTCAACGCACCCTCTCCTCGCCGCCGCCGCCGCGCTGGCCCTGCTTCCCTTGCCCCTGGCCCACGCCCAGGCCACGCCGCCGGACGCGACGGGCCCAGCGGCCTCGGCCCAGACCCTGCCCGCCTCGGGCGCCGCCGCCGTGGGCCGCGCTCAGCCTGGGGATATGACCGAGAGCGTCGTCGCGACGGTGAATGACGACGTCATTTCAAGCTTCGACATCGTCCAGCGCATGCGTCTGCTGGTGGTGACCGCGGGCATCCAGCCGACCCAGCAGAACCTGCCGGCCCTGCAGCAGGAGGCGATCCGGTCGCTCATCGACGAACACCTTGAGCTTCAGGACCTTCGCGAGGAAGGCAAGACCCAGAAGTTCAACCTGATCGCCTCGGATGCCGAGGTTGAGGATGAAATCAGCCAGATCGCCCGCTCCAACAATACCAGTGCGTCCCAACTCCTGGCTCAGCTCGCGGCGCAGGGCGTTGGCCCTCAGACCCTGAAGGACCAGTTGCGAGCGGAGATCAGCTGGCGGGGCTGGATCCGGGGACGGTACGGACAACGGCTGGAAATCGGCGAGGACCGTATCAAGGCCTTCCAGAAGCGTCAGGAGGCCGACGCCAACAAGCCGCAATATGAAATCAGCGAGATCTTCATCGACGCGTCGCGCGCGGGGGGCGAGGCCCAGGCCATCCAGGGCGCCACCGAGCTTCTGACCCAGCTCAAGGGCGGGGCGCCCTTCGCCGCCGTGGCGCGGCAGTTCTCCAACTCGCCCACGGCCGCAAATGGCGGACAGGTCGGCTGGATCACGCCTGGAGAAATGGCCCCTGAGGTGGACGCGGCGCTGGACAACCTGCGGCCGGGCCAGCTCTCGGATCCGATCCCGGTCAAGGACGGCGCCTATATCATCCTGCTTCAGGACCGCCGCGCGGGCGGAGCGACGGTGGTGGTGCACCTTGAGCAGGTCGCCATCGGCCTGCCCAAGACCGCCAGCCAGGCCGAGGTCGATGCGGCGGCGGCCAAGCTGACAGCCCTGCGGGCGAAGCTGCATGGCTGCGACGGGCTTGAAGCGATCGCCGACAAGGTCAGCGGTGTCTCCGCGGGGGATCTTGGCGAAGCGGAGATCAAAGACCTGGCCCCGGCCTTCCGCGACGCGGTCGAGCCGATGAAGGTCGGCGACGTGTCCGACCCGATCCGTACCGATGCGGGCCTGCATCTGATCGCGGTGTGCGATCGACATCTCGGCGGTGCGGGGATCCTTACGCCCGAGCAGATCAAGGATCGGCTGTTCGGCGAGGAGCTGGCGATGATCTCCAAGCGCGCCCTGCGCGACCTGCGCAATCAGGCGACGATCGAGACGCGGTGAGCGCGGACGCCGGCCCGGCCCTCAGCGACCTGCCGTCGCTCAAGGTCGCGCTTCAGTCCCTGGGGGTCGTGGCCGACAAGCGGTTCGGCCAGCATTTCCTGTTCGACCTGAACGTCTGCCGCAAGATCGTGCGCAACGCCGGGGTCGGAGTCGGGGACACGGTTGTGGAGGTTGGTCCGGGCCCAGGGGGCCTGACCCGCGCCCTGGCCGAAGGCGGCGCCGATATTATCGCCATTGAGCGCGACGCCCGCTTCCTGCCCCTTCTGGAGGAGATCGCCGCCAGAGCGGACGGGAGGCTGAGGATTGTCCACGGCGACGCCCTGGAGATCGACGAACAGGCTCTCCTCGCCGACCGGGGCGCTCATCTGGTGTCGAACCTGCCCTACAATGTGGGCACGCCTCTGCTGATGAAGTGGCTACTGGGGCCCTGGCGTCCACTCAGCCTGACCCTGATGTTTCAAAAGGAAGTGGCCGACCGCCTGGTCGCTCTCCCAGGCCGTTCCGCCTATGGCCGCCTCTCGGTGATCGCCCAGATTCTGTGCGACATTCGAACCGTGATGGATCTGCCCGCGCGGGCCTTCACGCCTCCGCCGAAGGTTGATTCGGCGGTGATTCGCGCCCTGCCTCTGGCCGCTCGTCCGGACGAGGCCGAGCTGTCCGCCTTGCAGAGCCTCACGGCGGCGGCCTTTGGTCAGAGGCGCAAGATGCTTCGGGCATCCCTGCGCGCCTTTGGCGGGGCCTCCCTGTGCGAGAGCATCGGGATTGATCCCTCAGCCCGCGCCGAAACCCTGCCCCCAGAGGCGTTTCTCGCCCTGACCCGGGCCTGGCGCAAGACTCAGGGAGACTGAGCGAACAGGCCGGAGACGAACGCCGCGATCCAGGGATTGCGGACCCGCCGGTCGCGCTCGGCCTGATACAGGCGCGCAAGCCGCTCATAGGCGGCGTCGAATTCGTCGTTGACGATCACATAGTCGTAGTCGGGCCAGCGCTCGATTTCGCCGCGCGCGCGCGCCAGGCGCCGGGTGATCACCTCGTGGCTGTCCTGAGCGCGGGTATGCAGACGCCGCTCCAGAGCCGCCAGGGTGGGGGGCAGAATGAACACGCCGACCATATCGTCCGGAGCGGCCGCGCGGATCTGTGCGGCCCCCTGCCAATCGATATCGAAGAGCACATCCTGACCGCGCGCGAGGCGCTCCATCACGGCCGCTTTGGGCGTGCCGTAGAGGTTCTCGTGGACCTCGGCCCATTCAAGAAATTCGCCGCGCGCCACGCGCGCCTCAAAATCCGCCCGGTCGATGAAATTATATTCGCGCCCATCCTCCTCGCCGGGTCGAGGGGCGCGTGTCGTGCAGGAAATCGACAGGCCAAGCTCGCTGAACTCTCCGGTAAGGCGCTTGCAGAGCGATGTCTTTCCCGCGCCAGAGGGGCTGGAAACCACCAGGAGCAGGCCCCTGCGATCAGGGGACGGGGGTAAGGTCATCGAAAATTCCTGGTCGGAGTGAAGTCGCGTACGGCTCATCGCGTCGCCGATTTTGGGGTGGGCTGAGGGGCTCTGCCATGGGCGGAGCTCTCGATCTGGCGCCAACGCATGACATTGCGCGCGTGGTCGGACAGGGTATCTGCGAAGGCGTGCCCGCCGGCGCCATTGGCGACGAAGTAGAGGGCGTGAGACTGCGCGGGATTCAAGGCCGCAGTCAGGGCTGCCCGTCCGGGATTGTCGATCGGCGTCGGCGGCAGGCCGGCGATGCGATAGGTGTTGTAGGCGGTATAGCGATCCAGCTCCGCGCGCGTGAGGCCGTGGCCAAGCGGGGCGCCGTGGGTAAGGCCATAGATCACCGTCGGGTCGCTATCGAGGCGCATGCCGGTGCGCAAGCGATTGACGAATACCGCCGCCACCAGAGGGCGCTCGACGCCCAGGGCCGTCTCTTTTTCCACGACCGAGGCGAGAACCACGGCCTGCTCGGGGTCGGCATAGGGGAGATTGGGCGCGCGCGTCGCCCAGAGCCTGGCCAGCAGCGCATCCCGCGCCTGACGCATGCGAGCGATCACGTCGGCGCGACTCTCACCCCGCTGCACCTCGTAGGTCTCGGGCAGGAGCGCGCCCTCCGGCGCCACCGGCGCAGGCCCGGTGAGCACATCCACCCGCATCAGGATCGCCGCCGCGTCGGCCGAGGTCAGCCCCTCGGGCACGGTGACGAAGCGCCGCACCACCCGGCCATGCCGGATCGCATCCAGAATTCGAAGCAGGCTTTCATGCGGCGAGAAGGCGTATTCGCCGGCCTTGAGGCTCCCGGCCGCGCCGCTGGCCTCGGCGGCCGCGGCGAACACAAGACCCGAACGCACCAGCCCGGCCGACTGCAGGGCCTGGCCGATGCCCAGAACACCCTGACCGCGGTTCAGAATGACGGTTCGCGCAGGCGCGTCCCTGCGCCCGGGCCCCGGAAGCAGCACCAGCGCCGCGAGCGCGCCCGCCGCCAGCAGGAGAAGGATGAGGATCAGGCCAAGCCAGGCCCCGGCGCCGCGACGGTGAGCCCGCCTTCGGGGCGCGCGCCGCAGAGGTCGGCGACTCACGACGCCTGCTTGAAGACCACCGAGGCGTTTGTGCCGCCGAAACCGAAGCTGTTCGACATGGTCACGCCGATCTTCATGGGTTTGGCTTGATGCGGCACGAGGTCCACCGGCGTGTCGACAGAGGGATTGTCGAGATTGATCGTCGGCGGGGCCACCTGGTCGCGCAGGGCGAGGACGGAGAAGATCGCCTCGACCGCGCCAGCCGCCCCCAGAAGGTGACCGATGGCGGACTTGGTCGAGGACATGGCGAGCTTGCCGGCCGCCTGGCCAAACAGCCGCTCCACCGCGCCCAACTCGATTTCATCGCCCAGGGGCGTCGAGGTCCCGTGCGCATTGACGTAGTCGATATCGGCCGGAGTCAGACCCGCCCGGTTGATCGCCGCCTGCATGGCGCGGAAGCCGCCGTCGCCATCCTCCGCCGGGGCGGTGATATGGTAGGCGTCGCCTGCAAGGCCGTAACCGACGACCTCGGCATAGATCCTGGCCCCGCGCGCCTTGGCGTGCTCAAGCTCCTCAAGGACGAGCACACCTGCCCCCTCGCCCATGACGAAGCCGTCGCGGTCCTTGTCGTAGGGCCGGGACGCCTTTTGCGGCGTGTCGTTGAATCCCGTGGACAGGGCCCGGCAGGCAAGGAAACCTGCGATGCCGATCGGGCAGACGGTCGCCTCCGCGCCCCCGGCCACCATCACGTCGGCGTCGCCGTACTGGATGAAGCGCATCGCGTCGCCCACGGCGTGTGCGCCCGTGGCGCAAGCGGTCACCACCGAGTGGTTGGGCCCCTTGAACCCGTGCCGGATCGAGACCTGACCCGACGCGAGATTGATCAGGGCGGAGGGAATGAAGAACGGGCTGACGCGGCGGGGCCCCTTTTCCTTCAGTTCGATCGCCGTATCGGCGATGGTCGAAAGCCCGCCGATCCCCGCACCGATGTTCACGCCGGTGCGATAGCGATCCTCTTCGGTCTGAGGCGTCCAGCCCGAATCGCGCACCGCCTCATCGGCGGCGGCCACGGCGTAGAGAATGAAATCGTTGACCCGGCGCTGGTCCTTTGGGCTCATAACCTGGTCTGGGTCGAACACGCCCGCCAAGTTGGGCGAGCCGCCGCCGCGGCCATCGACACGCGGGACCTCACAGGCGACCTGACAGCCATAGTCAGAGGCGTCGAAGGCGGTGATCCGACCGGCGCCTGAGCGGCCGGCCAGAATCGCGCGCCAACTTGCCTCCACGCCCCATCCCAGGGGCGTGACCATACCAAGACCGGTAACAACCACTCGACGCGTCATGGCTCGCGAGCCCCTGACCTTGCGCCGTCCAGGCCCGTCAGGACCCGAGACGCTCGGAGATGAACTTCACCGCGTCGCCGACCGTTTGGATGTGCTCGGCGGCGTCATCGGGGATTTCGATATCGAACTCTTCCTCGAAGGCCATGACCAGCTCGACATTGTCGAGGCTGTCGGCGCCGAGGTCGTCAATGAAGCTGGCCTTTTCGGTGACCTTTTCCGGATCGGCGTCGAGGTGCTCGATGACGATCTTCCGAACGCGCTCCAAAATATCGGACATATTGTGTGTCCCGTCCTTCTGTGGTTCTCGACTGGCCCCCTCGCGCTGAGCGAGACAGAGCCCCAATGATCTGATCGGCTTCGTCTCGACCCGCGGTCGCCTCCGAAGAAGCGCCGTCGATGAGATGCCTTCGGCGACCGCCTAGCATGTTCCTTTTCCGCCGCCTAGCGGGCCGGTCCCCCGTCCAGGCGCGACATTTCACAACCTCAGATCATCGCCATCCCGCCGTTCACATGAAGCGTTTGGCCGGTGACGTAGTTTCCCGCCGCGCTGGCGAGGTAGAGGCAGGCGGCCGCCACATCCTCGCCCATGCCCAGCCGGCCAAGCGGGATCCTGGCCATGATCGCCTCCTTTTGGGCGGCGTTCAGAGCGTCCGTCATCGGGCTTTCGATGAAGCCGGGAGCCACGCAATTCACCGTGATATTCCGACTGGCGACCTCCTGGGCCAGCGCCTTGGTGAACCCGATCATGCCCGCCTTGGAGGCCGCATAGTTGGTCTGGCCAGGGTTTCCCGTGACCCCGACCACGGACGTCACCCCGATAATGCGACCCTCGCGCCGCTTCATCATCCCCCGGAGCGCCGCCCGGGCGAGGCGGAAATAGCTCTCCAGATTCACCGTCAGGACCTGGCTCCAGTCCTCATCCTTCATGCGCATCAGGAGGCCGTCCCGGGTCACGCCCGCATTGGCCACCAGAATATCCAAAGGCGCCTCGGCAACCTCCTCGGCCCGGCCCACGAGAGCGTCGACTGCGGCGGGATCCGAAAGGTCGCAGACCAGGGTCCGGGCGCGGGGCCCCAGCTCGGCCGCGAGATCCGCCAGGGCCGACTCACGCGTCCCGGTGAGGACGACCTGGGCCCCGGCCGCGCTCAGCGTGCGGGCGATGGCCCCGCCGATGCCGCCGCTGGCCCCCGTGACGAGCGCGGTCTTGCCGGAAATTTCGAACATCGGGGTCTCCTTGATG
>DAIDGR010000054.1 GCA_027452265.1 Caulobacteraceae bacterium | reverse complement strand
GGGTCCGTCCGCGCCGCGCCGGCCCGGATACCGAGAGGCGCGCGCCTGATGACCGCGCGGATACGCCCAGCTCCAGGCTCGCCGCCTCACCCTGATCGGGCCGGCGCGACCGGCCTTGGGGGGGCGGGATCCACGAGTCGGGGCCACGGCGTCGGCCGGACGGGAAGAGATCTCACCAAGGGGCCGATCACCCGGACGCTTCTGACCTTTTCCCTGCCTCTGATGGGCGCCAACGCCCTGCAGTCCCTGAACGGCACGGTCAATCAGATCTGGGTCAGTCATACCCTGGGCGAGGTGGCGATCACCGCGCTCGGCAACGCCAATATCGTCATGATGCTGATGCTGGGCGTGGTGTTCGGGGTCAGCATGGCCGCCAATATCCTGATCGCCCAGGCCATGGGCGCCAACAACCGCGCCCTGATCAAGCGGGTCATGGGCACGGCCACGACCTTCTTCGTCGCCCTGTCTCTTTTGGTGGCCCTGATCGGAGGGGCGCTCTCGCCGCACATCCTCGATCTGATGGGCACGCCCCTCGAGTCCCGCGCCGACGCCATCATCTACCTGCGGATCATCTTCGCCTCCGTGCCCTTCATGTATTTCTTCATGTTCCTGCAGATGGGTCAGCGAGGGGTCGGAGACTCCAACACCCCGTTTTGGTTCATGGCGCTCGCCATCGTCATCGACATTACGCTCAATCCCCTGCTGATCCGGGGTATCGGGCCATTTCCGAAGCTCGGGATCGCGGGCTCCGCGGTTTCGACCCTGATCGCTCAGAGCACGGCCCTGATCTGCCTGTTGATCCATCTGTATCGCCAGAACAGCGTCCTGGTGCTTTGGCCGAGCGAGTTCAAACTTCTGGCGCCGGATGGGGAGATCGTCAGCTCCCTGATCAGCCGGGGCCTCCCCATGGGCATTCAGATGCTCGTGATGAACGCGGCGGCGGTGGTGATGATTTCGTTCGTCAACCGCTACGGGGCCCTGACCAGCGCGGCCTACTCAATCTCCAGCATCGTCTGGGGCTATATGCAGATGCCGACCATGGCCATCGGCGCCTCGGTCTCCTCCATGGCCGGGCAGAACGTCGGTGCGGGAAACTGGGACCGCGTGGCGCGTGTGGCGCGTTCGGGGGTGATCTCAGGCCTCGTCATCACCGGCGCCCTGGCGGCCTTTTTGTATCTTTTCAACGATCAGGTGCTCTCCATTCTCCTGCCGGCCCATTCGCCGGCCATACCCCTGGCGAGGCACATCAACAGGATGGTGCTGTGGGGCCTGGTCATGTTCTCCATCACCTTCTCCCTGTCCGGGGTGGTCCGCTCCACCGGGGCGGTCTGGGCGCCTATGGGCATTCTGGTCGTAGGGATCGTCCTGGTACGGCTCCCGTTCGCGGCGATCATGTCGCGGCACTATGGCGAGGACGCCATCTGGTGGAGCTTCCCCCTGGGCACCGGAATCTCCGCCCTGCTGACCAGTCTCTACTATCTCCACGGAGGCTGGCGCCGCGCGCGCATGCTGCGCGAGGAGGTCCGACCCATGGGGCCGGAGCCGGAGATGGCCGGCGGCTGACGCGTGACCGCCGCCGAGCCTTTTTAGCGGGGCGTCGTCGAGGGATCGCTCGCCGTTAAGCCCGCGCCCAGCCCGCATTGGGCGAAAGCCACCACCTGTCGGGCCGTCAGATCGACCTGCCAGGCGTCGCGGTCGTCACAGAAGGCGCCGTCGGCGTTAAACAGGCGCGGCGCCGCCAGGGTCGCCCCCATGGGCGTGGGCCAGCCGCGAAGGGCGTGGACGATGGAGCGCAGGGCCGCGAGGGTGGATACCGCCGCCTGGGCCCCGCTGGCGGCCACGATGCAGGCCACGGCGCGACCGTCGAGATAGGGCCTCGCGTCCTCCCGCAGGTCCTCCAGGCAGTCGAGCGCGTTCTTGACCAGGCCTGAGATGGAGCCGTGATAACCCGGCGTCGCGATAATGACCCCGTCCGCGCGGCGGATCGCGGCGATGAAATCCCGGCGCGCTTCGCCGCTCGCGGTCGCGTGCGGATCGTAGTGGGGCAGTCGCGCCAGATAGGCGCCTCCAAAGAGGTCGGTGCGGGCGCCCAGGCTCCGCGCCGTCGCCAGCGCCCGCTCCAGGGCCCGTTCGCTGGACGAACCGGGACGCGTCGTCCCGCCCAGCCCGACGATATAGGGCGCGGATGCCCCGCTCACGCGCTCACGCGGGCGCCGAGGTCCGGGCGGCGTAGGCAGCCTTCACTTCGTCCAACTCCTTGCCATACCTGTCCCGCGCCGCCTCGCGCAGCTTCGGCAGGTGATAGGACGGAAACAGATCATTGTCGGGTCTGTAATCGCGCAGGACCTGCTTGGCCACCGTCACCTTATGCACTTCGGTGGGTCCATCGGCGATGCCCATGACGAAGGCGCCCGTGACCATGCCCATGAACGGCATTTCGTTCGAGACCCCCAGGGCGCCGTGGATATGGAGGGCCGCGGCGGCGATGTCGTGATAGACCTTGGGCATGGCCACCTTGATGGCGGCGATGTCCTTGCGCACCTTCTTGTAGTCCTTGTGCTTGTCGATCAGCCAGGCCGTGCGCAGGACGAGCAGGCGGAACTGCTGCAACTGGATCCAGGAATCGGCGATCTGCTGCTGCACCATTTGCAGGTCGGCGAGGCGTCCGTCGCGGGTCTGACGCGAGACTGCCCGGCGACACATCAGGTCGAAGGCGTGCTGACAGGCGCCCACGGTGCGCATGGCGTGGTGCACCCGTCCCCCGCCCAGGCGGGTCTGGGCGATGATGAAGGCGCCGCCGCGCTCGCCGAGCAGGGCGTCCTTGGGCACCTTCACGTTGGTGTAGCGGATATATCCGTGTCCCCCCTCGCCCTCGTGGTCGCCGACGCCGATGTTGCGGATCGTCTCCACCCCGGGCGTATCCTTGGGCACCAGGAAGATCGAGGTCCGGCGATAGGGGTCCTTGGCGTCAGGATCGGTGACGGCATAGACCACCAGCACGCTGGCGTAGCGCGAGCCGCTGGAAAACCACTTCTCGCCATTGATGACCCATTCGTCGCCGATCAGCTCGGCCCGGGTCTTGAAGGTCAGGGGATCGGAACCGCCGGTGGGCTCGCTCATTGAGAAGGCCGAGCGAATCTCACCTTCAAGCAGGGGTTTCAGCCACCGCGCCTTCTGCTCGGGCGTGCCATAATGGGCGATGATCTCGGCGTTTCCGGTGTCCGGCGCCTGGCAGCCGAAGATGGTGGGGGCGAGGCCGTTGCGCCCCAGCTTCTCGTTCATCAGGGCAAGCTTGAGCTGACCATAGCCCTGGCCGCCCAGCTCCGGCCCCAGGTGACAGGCCCACAGGCCCTGATCCTTGACCTTCTGCTGAAGCGGTTTGATGAACCGCGCCCGGCCTTCCGAGCTCCAGACCGCCATGCCCAGGTGCGAGATCGGCTCGACCTCGTCCTCCATGAAGGTCTCGATCCAGTCGAGTTTCTTCTGGAAGTCCGGATCGGTCTCGAAGTCCCAGGCCATGGCGATCTCTCCCGCTCGGCCCTTGTTTTCGGGCCGGTTGTCTCTGACCTCATCTTTGATCGCCGCGCGGTCCCCACGCAACCGGATTCAAACGACTGTTTGAGGCCCCGAGCCCCTAAGCTCCGACGAAGGCCCCCGGCCGGCGCTCATTGACCGAGCGGACCCCCTCGGCGAAATCGGCCGTCTCACGCAACCAGGTCTGCTCCTTGAGCTCGTGCGCCGTCTGCCGGCGCACCGCATCGGCCAGGGCCCCGCGCAGGGTGGCGCGCGTGGAGACGACGGCCAAAGGCGCCGCCTCGGCAATCTCGCGGCACAGGGCCAGGGCTTCCTCGCGAACCTGTTCGAGCGGCGCCAGGGCGTCCGCCAGGCCCCAGGCCAGGGCTTCCTCACCCTTGATGCGACGTCCGGTCAGGCACATCAGAGCGGCCTTCTGCTCACCCACCAGCCGCGGCAGGGTGTGGGTGATGGCGAAGCCGGGATGGAACCCGAGCTTGACGAAGTTGGCGGCGAACCGCGCTTCGGGGGCGGCGACGCGGAAATCGGCGACCAGGGCCAGGCCCAGACCGGCGCCCACGGCCGCGCCCTGTACGGCCGCGACGATCGGCTTTTTGGCGCTGAACAACCGCACGGCCTGTTCATAGAGAGGGCCGATACCGCTCATGCCGGACCCGCCGACGCCGGTGGGCGAGGCAAGGTCCGCGCCGGCCGAGAAGTTCTTGCCCACCGAGCACAGGAGGCTCGCGCGCACCTCGCGGGCGGCGTCGGCCGCCTCCAGGGCGTCGGCGATGTCGCGCACCAGCTCGACGCTGACGAAGTTGTTTGGCGGTCGGTCGAACTCCACCACCGCCACGTGGCCGTCCCGCCGAAGCCAGGTCGTCTCTCCGAACTGCATGTTATCCATCATCTCGACCTCGTTCTGGGGTTCTCTCTGGCCTCAGCGCCGCGCGCCCAGCAGGTTGCGCGCCACCACCCACTTATGGACCTCGGTGGGACCATCATAGATGCGCATCGTGCGAAGTTTGGACGCCATCAACTGCAAAGGAAGCTCCTTGGTCATGCCCATGGCGCCGAAAGTCTGCATGGCCCGATCCACCACTTCCCAGGCCATCTCGGTCGCATAGGATTTGATCATCGAGATCTCCAGACGCGTGTCGCGGCCCTGGTCCAGTTTCCAGGCGCAGTCATAGGTCATCAGGCGCGCGGCGTGGATCCGCGTCGCCGCATCGGCGACCCACCACTGGATCGCCTGGCGTTCGGACAGGGGCAAACCGAAGGTCTTTCGCTGCGGCGCATACTCACAGATCATGTCCAAGGCCCGTTGCGCCATGCCGATCGACCAGGCGGCCATCTGGATCCGGCGGGTGCCGAGGCGAAGCTGCATCGGCGCAAACCCGGCGCCTTCTTCACCAAGCAGCTTCCAGCCCTCGACGCGACAGTCCTCCAGAGCCACCTCATAGGTGGCCGCCCCGCCGATCATGGGAATCCGGCGCAGGACGTTGAAGCCGGGCGTCCCCTTGTCCACCAGAAAGGCCGAGATGCCGCCCCGCGCCCGCTTCTCCTTGTCGGTGACCGCCATGAGGATCGTGAAGTCGGCCTCGGCCGCGCGGCTGATCCAGATCTTTCGGCCGTTGATCACCCAGTCGTCGCCGTCCCGCTCGGCGTGGGTGGTCATGCCCGCGGGATCCCCCCCGGCCCCTGGCTCGGAGATTCCGATGGCCGAGATGGTCTCGCCGCGGACATAGGGGGCGAGATAGGCGTCCCGCTGGCGCGGGGTGACGGTCGCCGCCAGCATCCGCAGATTGGGACTGTCGGGGGGCAGGGTGTAGGGGGTGACCGTCCGGCCCATCTCTTCGTTGACGCCGATCAGCGCGACGTTGGGAAGGTCCATGCCCCCCACATCCTCCGGTGCATCCAGGCCCCAGAGGCCGAGCGCCTTGGAGATCTCGTCGAGCCGCTGGTGCTCCGCCGCGCCGAGGCCCAGACCCTCACCTTCGGCCTCGCGCTTCAGGACGCCCGCCTCCAGGGGCATCAGCTCGTCCCGGACGAACCGCGCCACGAGGTCCTTGAGCATGCGATGCTCCTCGGCGAGCTCAAACTCCATGGCCTCGATCTCCTTGGTCTCACACAGGACAGCGTCGCGCCGATCTTAGCCGGCGCGATCCGGTCTTTCCCATTCTCCGCGTCACTGTAGGGTCAGGCCCGGCGACATCAATCCACGGGACGAGGCAGGCGGAACGGCATGACGGCGAGCAAGGCCAGGCCCGGCGCCCTGGAGCGCGAAAATCGCGGACCGCTCAAGGGGGTGCGTATCGTCGATCTGACCAGCGTGGTGTTCGGGGCCTACGCCACCCAGATGCTCGGCGATCTGGGGGCCGAGGTGATCAAGATCGAGTTCCCCGGCGGTCGGCGCGGCGCGGGGGGCGACATCATGCGCTGGGCGGGCCAGACGCCGGATGGCGCGCCGGAGGATCTCGGTCCGATCTTCATGACTCTCAACCGCAACAAACGTTCGGCCCTTCTGGACCTGCGTGAGCCGAGGGCGGCCAAGGCGCTGAGGCGTCTGATCGCCCGTTGTGACGTGTTCGCCGCCTCTGTGCGCTATGATGGCTTGACCCGGCTCAATCTCGACTACGAGGCTGTGCGGGCCATCCGCCCGGATATCGTCTATGCCCACGCCGCTGGCTATGGCGCGGGCGGCCCCTATGCCGGCGAGCCGGCCTATGACGATCTGATCCAGGCGGCCAGCGGTCTCGCCGACCTGTTGCCTCGGGTGGATGGCGATCCGACCCCGCGTCTCCTGCCGAGCCTCGTGGCCGACAAGGTCAGCGGCTGCTTCATGGTCCAGGCCATTCTCGCCGCCCTGTTCCATCGGCAACGCACCGGGGAGGGCCAGTTCGTCGAGATTCCCATGCTGGAGGTCATGACCAGCTTTAATCTCGCCGAGCACTTTTTCGGGCACGTCTATGACCCGCCGACCGGACAGTGGGCCTATAGCCGCGTCGCCACGCCGCGCCGCAAGCCTTACCCGACCAAGGACGGCCATATCGGCCTTTTGCCTTACACCGACGCGCAGTGGGATCAGTTCTTCGCGGTTGCCGGACTGAGCGAGCGGATCGGCGCCGATCCGCGCTTTTGCGACTACCGCACCCGGGCAAGGCACATCGCCGAACTCTACGCCCTTGTGGAGACCGTGACCCCGAACCACACCACCGACGAGTGGCTCGCCCTTCTCAAGCCGCTGCAGATTCCGGTGGCGCGCATGAACCGGCTCGACGAACTGATGGACGATCCCCACCTCGCCGCGGTCGGCCTGTTCGAGCGCCATACCCATCCTGAGGCTGGCGACTATATCGCCCTTCGTCCCCCTCTGGCCTTCTCCGCCACCCCCGCCAGCATCCGCCGCCACCCTCCGCGCCTGGGCGAGCATACCGACGAGATTCTCGCCGAGATCGAAACCGAGCCCTTCTAAGGAATCGCCATGCGTCTGAGACAGATCGCCCTGATCGCCCACGAGATCGCCCCGGTGGCGGCGTCGCTCGAGACGGTGTTCGGCCTGCGCTCGGCCTTCCGGGACAAGGCCGTGGAAATCTTCGGTCTCGCCAATGCGGTCATGCCGTGCGGCGGCGAGTTCATCGAGGTGCTGGAGCCGATGCGCGCGGGCACGTCCGGCGGGCGCTACCTCGATCGCAAGGGCGGCGACGCCGGCTACATGGTGATCCTCCAGGATCAGGAGTCCCTCGACCACCGCGCGCGCCTGGCGGCGGCGGGGGTGCGGATCATCGCCGCCAGCGAGCCGGCCCGTTACCGATTCACCCATTTTCACCCCGCCGATTGCGCGGGCGTGCTGCTGTCGATCGACTCGGTGGTGGGCGAGGACTGGCGCGAACCGTTCTGCGACTGGCCGGCCGCGGGCCCCGATTGGCGGGCCTATCAGAGTGCGATCAGCCGGGGCGTGCGCAGCGTCGATGTCCAGGCCCGCGACCCGAAGGTCGCCGCCGACCGCTTCGCCGGACTCCTTGAGCGGCCCGTCACGCCAGCTCCAAACCAGGACGGGGCGTGGGAGCTGAACCTCGCCTCGGGGCTGATCCGCTTCGTCCCGCCGGTGGACGCGGACGGGACCGGGGTGGTCGGAGTGGAGATCGCCGTGGACGATCCGGCCGCCGCCCTGACCCGGGCGCGGGCCGCCGGCCTGCCTGTGGAGGCAGACGCCGTGCGGATCTGCGGTGTGGCGATGAGGCCGGTTCCGGTCTGATCCCCGCGCCTCGCGGCGCGGCGCGGTTCAGTCCTTTGACAGGCGCTCGGCGCGAAGCTGGCTTCGGCGGACTTTTCCGGCGTCATCCCGGATATTCTCGGCGACGAATTCGAAGCTGCGGGGCTGCTTATAGGTCACCAGACGCGCGGCCAGATGTGCGCGAAGGTCGGCCTCGGCGAGGCCCGGGCGCGGCTGGACGATGGCGTGGATGCGATTGCCGAGATCCTCATCGGGCAGGCCGATCACCGCGCTCGACTGCACCAGGGGATGCTCGTCCAGGGCGGCTTCGATCTCCGCCGGATAGACATTGGACCCGCCCACCAGGATCATATCGGTGCGCCGGTCAGCCAGATACAGATAGCCGTCGGCGTCAAACCAGCCGATGTCTCCCAGGGACTCCCAGCCGCCGGGCAGGGTCCGGGGCTCGGCTCCCAGATACCGATAGGACGGCGGCGCCCCGGCCGGGCGTCGCATGAAGATCTCGCCGGTTTCGCCGGGGGGCAGGGGGCGACCGTCGCCGTCAAAGGCGCACATCTCGCCCACCGTGACACGGCCGACCGACCCGCGATGCTCCAGCCACTCGGTCCCGCTGATAATCGTCACCGCCTGGGCCTCGGTGCCGGCATAGAGCTCCATGATCACCTCCGGCCCCAGCCAGTGGATGAAGGTCTCCTTGAGCCAGGGCGGACATGGCGCGGCCAGGTGCCAGAGCGTCTTCAGGGACGAGAGGTCGAAGCGCGCCTTGACCTCGTCGGGCAGTCGCCAGATGCGGCTCATCATGGTCGGAACGGTATAGATCCAGGTCGCCCTGTGCCGGTCGATCTGACGCAGGGTCTCCTCCGCGTCGAAGCGGGCCATGACGATCAGGTGCGCGCCCTGGTTCAGCCCGCCGATCGACGCGGTGAAGGGCCCGTTGTGATACAGGGGCCCGGGCATCAGCATGACGTCGTCGGCGTTCGTGCGATAGGCGCCGGGCAGGTTTGGGTCGAAGACGCCGGCCCCCCCGGAAAGGATCAGCTTGGGCCGGCCCGTGGAGCCGCCGGAGGTGGGCGCCTTGTAGACAGGGGCGGTCCGGTCCTCGAGATCGCTCTCGTCGTCGGACAGGGCCATCAGAGAGGCGATGTCGTATCTTGGCCGCGCGCTGGCCAGGCTGTCCCCGGCGATCAGGATGGGCGTGCGGGCCAACTCCATGACGGCCTCCGCCTCGGCAGGCGGCAGGCGATAGGAGATCGGCTGCGGCGTGGCCCCGACCTTCCACAGGGCGTAGCAGGCCTCGATGAAGTCGACGCTATTGGGCAGGCCGAGCGTCACCAGGTCGCCGAGCTTGACCCCCGCCGCCTCCAGACCCCGGGCCAGGCGGTTGGTGCGGGCGTGCAGCTCCGCCCAGGTCACTGTGCGATGGGCGTCGGTGACGGCCGGGCGCTCACCCCGGCTCTGGGCCAGCTGTTTCAGCCGTGCGCCCAGTGAGATGATCCCTTCGGCCGGGTCGCCCATCTTCCGGCCTTCAGGCGCGCCGGGAGCCCACGGGATGTGAGGAGGACAGGCCCCCGTCCACCACCAGGGCATGGCCATTGACATAGGAGGAGTCATCGCTGGCCAGGAATAGGGCCGCGCCGGCGATCTCGTCAGGCTCACCGCCCCGGGTCAGGGGATTGAGCTGACCGATCTTGTCCTGCGTCCCGCGCTCGCGCGCCATGCGATAGATGGGCGCGGTCATGCCGGTCTCGATGAGCCCCGGGCAAATGGCGTTGACCCGCACCCCCGTGCCGTAGAGCACGTTGGCGGTGGTCTGGACGAGGTTGATCACCCCCGCCTTGCTGGCGCTGTAGGGAACGCCCCCGGCGCCCGAGCGGATGCCGGCCACCGACGCCGTACAGATGATGGAGCCTCGGCCGGCGGCCTTCATGATCGGGCTGGCGTGCTTGATGGCCAGGAACGGCCCAATCAGGTTGACGCTGAGCACGTCGCGCCAGAAGGCGGCGTCGAGCTCCTCCATGGGTGTCCAGCCGCCGCTGACGCCGGCATTGGCGAACACCACATCGAGTCGACCAAAGTCCGAGGCGGCGCGCGCGATCAGGGCGGCGACATCCGCCTCCTCACCGGCGTGGCCGGTCACCGCGAAAGCTTCGCCCCCCGCCGCGAGGATGGCCTTGGCGGTATCCGCCACAGACTCGGACTTGTCGAAGCAGGCGACCCGCGCGCCCTCGGCCGCGAAGCGCAGGGCGGTGGCGCGGCCAATGCCGCTGGCCGCGCCGGTTACGATGGCGCCGCGGCCCTCGAGGCGCCCTTGACCGGGGGCCGGCATCAGCCCGCCGCCTGCGGAGCCTTTTTCGGATCCGGCGGCAGGGGCAGCCGCTCCAGAGAGTAGAACTTGTCCTGCATGGAGGGCAGGGCCTCGGTCAGGATCGTCTCCAGGCTCCAGCCCTCCGCCTTGCTGGCGGTGTGGATCGGGCGGGGCTGGCTGTAGAGGATGATGTTTTCGCCGCTGGAGCCGAAAATCTGTCCGGTGACGTGACGCGCGGCGTCGGTGATCAGGGCGACGGAGAATCGGGCCGGCTGGTCGGCGCGGATATTGGCCGCCATCTGGGCGCGTCGCGCGGCCTGGGCCTCATCCTTCACCGGCACCGACTGGGTCATGCGCGTCCACGCCACGGGGGCGAGGCAGTTGCACCGGACGTTGCGAGCCGCGCCTTCCATGGCGATGATCCGCGACAGTCCGGCGATGCCCATCTTGGCCGCGCCATAATTGGTCTGGCCGATATTGCCGATGATGCCCGAGGTCGAGGTGAACAGGACATAGGCTCCGTCCTGCTGGTCGCGGAAGTGCTCGATCGTCGCGCGGCAGACATTGAAGGTGCCGCGCAGGTGGACGTCGATCACCTTGTCCCAGTCTTCCTCGCTCATCTTGTGGAACATGCCGTCGCGCAGGATGCCGGCCGGATTGATCACCGCGTGCAGCCCGCCGAAGCAGTCCATGGCCTGCTCGACCATGCCCTTGACGGCGCTCATCGACGTGACGGACTCGGAGTTGGAGACGGCTTCGCCGCCGGCCGCCCGGATCTCCGCCGCCACGGCCTCGGCCGGGCCAGAGTCGCCCGCGTCGCCGCCCTTGAGGCCGCCGCCCAGATCGTTGACCACCACCTTGGCCCCTTCGCGCGCGGCGATCAGGGCGCATTCGCGTCCGATCCCGTTGCCGCCGCCTGTGACCAGGACAACCTTGCCCTCGAGCATGCCCATGGTGTCGCGCTCCTCCGCAAAATCATACGTGTGTTTGACTCTGCTTAGGCGAGGGGCCCCCGCCTGCGCAAGGCCGCGCGGGCCCAAGGTCGGGAGGCGGTGGAGCGGCCTGACCTAGTGTGCGCCGGACCAGCGGTCCTTGAGTTTGGCCAGGAGCCCGCCGTTCCGGGGCCCATCGCCGCGGTTCGCCGCATCCCAGGGAAGGGACTGGCCTGAGGCGAGATGCGCCGCGAAGACGTCGGCGGGAATCGGCGGACTGAACAGATAGCCCTGGCCCAGGGGGCAGCCTTCCTGGATCAGAAACTGCCGTTGGGCGGGCGTCTCCACGCCCTCGGCGACGAGGTCGAGGCCAAGGCTTCGGGCCAGCCCGATCATGGCCCGGACAATCGAGGCGTCGCTGCTGCGGCCCCCCAGATTGCAGATGAAGCTCTTGTCGATCTTCAGGCGGTCAACCGGGAATTCTCGCAGATAGGCAAAGCCCGCGCGGCCGGTTCCGAAATCGTCGATGGCGATGGAAAAGCCCATCCGCCGCAGGGCGGAAAGGTCAGACTCGATTCGCGGCGAAGGCTCGATCAGTACGCTTTCGGTGAGCTCCAGCTCCAACCCGTGCGCGCTCTCGCCGGCCGCCTCCAGAACCCGGGCGACCCGGGCCACGAAGCCTGGATCGGCAAGCTGAACGGCCGAGACATTGATGGCCAGGCTGGGCGCCGTCAGCCCCTGAACCTGCCAGGCCCGGCGCAAGCGCAGCGCCTCGCCCAGGATCCAGTCGCCCAGCGGCACGATCAGGCCCGTCTCTTCCGCTCGGGGAATGAAGACGTCCGGACGCAAAAGGCCCCATTTGGGATGTGTCCAGCGGACCAGGGCTTCGGCCCCGACCAGGCGCCCGCCGCGCATGTCCGTCTGCGGCTGGATGTGCAGGGCGAACTGTCCGGCGGCGATGCCGTTCTCCAGGACGTCGCGTCCGACAAGGCGTGCGCCATGCACATGGGAAGGTCCCGACGCATAGAGTCGATGGGCGCCCGGCGCCTCGCCGCGGGCCGCCGTCAGGGCGACACCCGCGCGCCGCAGGGTCTCCACCGCCTCCTCCTGAGGCGACGGGTCGTCTTCGGGCTCAGCCGCAGGCCCGGCCGGGTCGGTCTTTAAACGGTCCGGGCCCGGGCAGAGGGCGGCGCCGACCCGTACCGGAAAGGTCAGGGTCTCGCCAAAGACCGTCAGCGGGGTCTGCAGGCTGTGCGCGGTCTCGCCGGCCAGCCGCAGAGCGGCGTCATCGTCGGCGACCCGGGGCGCCAGGATGGCGAAGTCCTCGGTCGCCAGACGCGTGGCGGCGCCAAAGACCCCCTGCGCCGACGCGGTCAGCCGGGTCGACAGGATCTCGATGGCCCGCGCCGCCATGGACGGACCCCGGCGGGCGCTCAGCTCGCTGATCCCCTGCACCTCGATGCGCAGCACCGCCAGGTGCTCGCCTCGCTTCAGGTTCGCCGCCTCACCGGCCACCCGCTCAAGGAACCGTTCGGGCGCGCCCAGACCATGCAGGGCCAGACGCAGGGTCTCGGGGGCTGGCCAGGCGCTGTCCAAGGCGTCCGCAGCCACCTCCTGGCAGGTCCCGACATAGCCGATCAGGCCGCCATCCGGACCCGGCAGAGGGTCGAGGGTGAGGGCGTTCCAGAAAGCTTCGCCCGAGCGACGATAATTGCGTATGACCCCGCGATAGGGCCGGCCCGCGGCCAGGGCGTCGCGGATATCCGCGACAGTCTCCGGATCGGTCTCGCGGCCTTGCAGGAAGCGACAATCGCGACCGATGATCTCGTCACGCGAATAGCCGGTCAGGGCGAGGAAGGCGTCATTCACATAGATCAGGGGATGGCCAACCGGATCGAGACTGGTGACGCAGAACGCTCTGCCAGTGACGTCCAAAGCGCGCGCGAGCGCGGTCTCCAAGGCCGGGAACGGGGTCAAGTCGAGACGCCTCCACCAAGGCGCGACGGCGAGAGGATACATGCCCATGCCCGCCGACGTGCAATCCGCCCGGGATCGGTCCACAGGGGGCCGGTCGAGGGCCGCATATTTCTAAATCGTCACATCGAGACGGGCGACGCGGCATTGGGAAGGCGGGGCTATCAAGGGGTAGAGACCACCCTGTCCTTAGGTATAGGTTTCCCGCGGGTTCTTTTCGGCCGACCGCGCTTTTGCGCAGCGTCTATTCCAACCGGTCGGCTTGCCTGAGGGCTGGGAACAGCCAGGCCCAGACGCCCGTGGCGACCAGGGCGCCCCAGCCGCCGAACACCGCCGCCCCGACCACGCCCAGCAAACGGGCCGCGACTCCACTCTCGAACTCGCCAAGCTCGTTGGAGGCGCCGATGAAGAGGCCCGACACGGCGCCCACCCGGCCGCGCATGGCGTCGGGCGTGACGAGTTGCACCAGGGTCTGGCGCACAAACACGCTGAGCATGTCCGCCCCGCCCAGGGTCGCCAGGGCCGCCGCGGACAGCCAGAGGGCCTTGGACTGGCCAAAGACGACGGTGGCCGCGCCATAGACGGCGACGCCAAGGAACATGATCCGCCCGGCGTGACGGCGGATCGGATGCACCGCCAGCATCAGCCCCACCACCGTGGCGCCCATGGCCGGCGCCGCGCGCAACAGACCAAAGCCGGGCGCGCCCACCTTCAGCACGTCGCGCGCAAAGGCCGGAAGGAGGGCCGTGGCCCCTCCGAGGATCACCGCCGCCAGGTCCAGGGAGATGGCCCCGAAGACGATCTTCTGGCGCCAGACATAGCTCAGCCCTTCGCGTACGAGGGCGAGCCGCGACCCAGGCTGCACCTGCGGGGCGCACGATCGCTTCACGGTCAGGAGGCAGAGGGCGGCGCCGACATAGAGGACCAGGGTCGCGACATAGGCGGCGCCCGGCGAAATCACGATCAGAAGGCCGCCGATCGCCGGGCCGGCGATGGACGCCGACTGCCAGGCCAGGGAGTTGAAGGCGATGGCCCGGGGCAGAAGCGCCCGGGGCACAAGCATCGGTCCCAGCGCGGTGTTGGCCGGGCCGAAGAACGAACGGGACGCGCCAAACACGACCGCCAGGGACAACAGAAGGGGCACGCTGGCCGCCCCGCTCAAGGCCGTCCCGGCGAGAACCGCGACGGCCACGCTTTCCACGGCGTAGCAGGTGAGCAGCACGCCGCGCCGATCATGCCGGTCCGCGGTCTCGCCGGCCGGCAGGGCCAGGAGGAACAGGGGCGCAAAGGTCATCAGCCCGATCAGGCTGACATTCAGGGCCGAGGCCTCCACCGACAAGGTGCGGCGCGACAGGCTGTAGACCTGCCAGCCCATGGTCACGCTCTGGATCTGCACGCCCAGACTGCCCATGAACCGGGCCGCCCAGAAGCGCAGATAGTCGGCCTCCGCCAGCAGGGCCCGGCCTTCGGCGACGCGTCCGGTCGTCTCGGTCATGTTCCGCGATTAGACGCCGGCGCGCGCGCCTGCAATCGCCGGCGGGGCGACTTGCGCCATTTGCCCGCTCATTGACACGCTCACCCGCCGGTCCTAACCGCGCCCCGCCCATGACCCTCACGCTCGACCCGGTTTCCAAGGCCCCGGCCCCCCTCTGGACCCTGCGTCCGGAGCAGCCTTCCGACGCCGACGCCATCGCCGCCCTGGTGGCGCGGGCCTTTGGGCCGGGCCGCTACGTCAAGGCGGTGGAGCGCCTGCGCGAGGGGGCGGCGCCCGATCTTGAAGTGAGTCAGGCGGCCCTTCTGGGGGCGGATCTGATCGGGTCCGTGCGCCTGTGGCCGATCCGGGTGGGTGAGACGCGGAGCCTGCTCTTGGGGCCGATCGCCGTGGATGACGTGGCCCGCCGTCGCGGCCTGGGCGCCGCGCTCGTCCGGGCCGCCGTCTCGGCCGCCAGGGCCGGCGGCTGGCCCTCCATCCTGCTGGTGGGCGATGCGCACTTCTTCGGTCCGCTGGGTTTTTCCACCGCCTTGGCCCGGGACATACGTCTGCCCGGACCGGTGGATCCGAACCGGGTCATGGCCCTGAGGCTGGCCGACGGCGCAAGCCTCCGCGGCGAAGCGCGCCGCGCGGCCTGACGCCCAGGGCGCAAAGGGCTGGGCGAAAAGGTCCGGGCGCCAACAGCGTGGGCGCCAAAGGTCCGCCTCAGGGATGGCGAACCACCCTTGAGCCGGCCTCCAGGGCGGCCTAAGCCTCGCCCATGAGCCAGGCGGAGCGCGTGTTGGGTCTCGACGGCGTCATCGCCGCCGCCAAGGAGGGCCGGGGTCTTCCGCCCGTGCACCTGTGGAACCCGCCTCACTGCGGCGACATCGATATCGTCATCAAGCCGAGCGGCCTCTGGTTTCACGAGGGGACCCCGATCGGCCGCGAAGGGCTGGTGCGCCTGTTCGCGTCGGTCCTGCGCAAGGATCCCGACGGCTTCCACCTTGTCACCCCGGTGGAGAAGCTGAGGATCACCGTCGAGGATGCCCCCTTCGTCGCCATTCGCGTGGATGCGCAGGTCGACGCGGCCGGTCAGCCGGTCCTGCGCTTTCTCACCAATGTCGGCGATGAGGTGGAGGCCTGCGCGGACAATCCGATCCGCGTCGCCCAGGCGCCGGACGGCGAGCCCCGGCCCTACGTCCATGTGCGCCGCGGCCTTGAAGCCCTGATCGCGCGGCCGGTCTTCTATGAACTGGCGGAACTGGCCGAGCCCCGTACGATCGATGGGGTCCGGGTGATGGCGGTAAGCTCTGGCGGCGCCTGGTTCGCGATAGGTCTCGACCCCGCGTCTGAGTCTGGGCCGGACGAGGCCTAGAATGGACGCGCTCGCCAGTCCCGCACATTTGCGCCGTCTCCTGAGGACCCGCCTCACCCGCCTGGATGCGCCGGACGACGCCGCCGCACCCTTCGCGTCCGACCCCGGCGCAAGCCCCTTGGCCAGCGCCCGACGCCCGGCCGCCGTGCTGATCTGCCTGCGTGAACGTCCGGAGGGGCCAAGCGTCATCCTCACCCGGCGCGCCGAGGGCTTGAGAGAGCATACCGGACAGGTCGCCCTGCCCGGCGGCCGCGTCGAACCTGGCGAGGCGCCCGCCATGACGGCGGTGCGCGAGGCTGAAGAGGAGGTGGGCCTGCCCCGTACGGCAGTGGAGCTGATCGGGCTCGCCACGCCCTATCGCACCATCACCGCCTATCATGTGACGCCGGTGGTGGGCCTGGCGCCGGCCGACCTGCCCTTGCATCCCAATCCCGGGGAAGTGGCGGAGATCTTCGAGGCGCCCTTTCAAGTCCTGATGGACCTGGATCGCTGGGAGAGGCGCGAGGCGGTCGGCCCATCGGGCGAGACGCGTCGCTATTACGCCATGGAGTTCGAGGGCCGGCTGATCTGGGGCGCCACCGCGGGCATGCTGCGGGCCCTGAGCCAGAGGCTGTTCGGCGGGTCGGCGGAGGAGACGCCGTGAGCGAGATCCGTCTGCCCCCTCAGCCGTGGCGGGTTAGCTCCGACACTGTGGCCGTGCTGGACGCTCTGGAGGCGGCCGGCGGCCCTGACTGCGCGCGCTTTGTCGGCGGTTGTGTGCGCAACGCCCTGATCGGCGTGGACGTCCATGACATCGACATCGCCACGACCCTCCACCCCGAGGCGGTGATCCGCGCCCTGGAGTCGGCGGGCCTGCGCGCGATCTCGACGGGGATTGCGCACGGGACGATCACCGCCCTCCCCGAGCGCCGTCCTTTCGAGATCACCACCCTGCGTCGGGATGTGGAGACCGACGGGCGCCATGCCGTCGTCGCCTTCACCGATGACTGGAGACAGGACGCCGCGCGGCGCGACTTCCGCCTCAACGCGCTGTACGCCGACCGCGAGGGTCGTGTGTTCGACCCCACCGGCGAGGGCGTGGCCGACGCCCGGGCGGGGCGTATCGTGTTTGTCGGCGATCCGCATCAGCGCATCGCCGAGGACGCGCTGCGGATCATCCGCTACTTCCGCTTCTATGCCTGGTACGGCCGGGGCGAGCCCGACGCCTCGGCCCTGGCCGCCTGCGCCGCGGGCGTGGACCGGATCGGAGGGCTCTCGGCAGAGCGGCTCGCCCAGGAGACGCTCAAGCTGCTTGACGCCGAGGACCCGCGCGCGGCCGTGCGGGCCATGGCCGGAGCCGGGGTCCTGACCCGCCTGATCCCTTCCGCCGCCAACCTCAGGACCTTTGAGGCCCTGGTTCGGATCGAGAGCGAGATCCTGTTCGCCCACGACCCCCTGCTGCGTCTGGCGGCCCTGATCTCGGAGGCGCCCGAGCCCCAGCTCGCCGCGCGGAGCCTTGCGGAGTCCCTGCGCCTGTCCCGCGCCCAGGGCGAGCGCCTCGTCGAGGCCTTGGGCCGCGACGCCGAACTGGTGTCCTGGCTCAGCCCGCGCCAGACGCGGCGGCTCGTCTATCGCCTGGGGCCCCGCGTCTTCCGCGACCGGGTCCTTCTGGCCTGGGCCTCTTCGACCCGTCCGGCGGCGGCGATCCAGTGGCGCGCGCTTCTGCCCATGGGAGAGACCTGGACGGCGCCGCGACTGCCCCTGAGCGGCGAAGAGGTCGCCGCCGCGGGCGTGCCGCAGGGCCCTCTGATCGGCCGGGTCCTGCGCGAGGTCGAGGCCTGGTGGATCGATCAGGATTTCATCGACGACAAGCTCTCGGTCATGGAGCGGCTCAAGGCGGTGGTGCAGGGCCTGGTGCTCTGACGCCCCGGGGCTCACGCGGCCCAGATCGCCCCATCCGCGACCCGAACCTCCCACGGGACGAGGCGCGCCCCGGCGCACGGCCCGCCCACGCACAGGCCATCCAGGCGGAACAGGGCGCCGTGCGTGGCGCAGATCAGATGCTGACCGTCGGCCGTGAGATATCGGTCCGCGATCAAGGCCAGGGGAAAGCCGGCATGGGGGCAGCGGTCGAGAAAGCCCCGCACCTCGCCGCCGGCGCGCACCACCAGACCTTGGAACAGGCCATCGCCCTCGCGAAAGGAAAACCCCTTGGCTCCCGGCTCGGAGATCTCGCCCAGCGCGCAAAGGCGCACACCCGGCGCGGGCTGGGCGGTGCGGCGGCGCGGCGCGCCCTCGCTCAAATCGCCTCGCCCACGGTCTGGCGCCAATGGCGGATGTCGATCCGCGCGAACAGACCAGCCTGGCGGTAGGGGTCCGCTTGACTGAAGGCCTCCACCTGCGCCTCGTCGTCCGCATCGATCAGGAACATCGAGCCGCACATGGCCCCGTCCGCGTCCAGAAGCGGCCCGGCGGCGCGCACACCGGTCATATGATCGCGCACATAGGCCAGATGGGCCTCGCGCGTGGCCAGACGCAGATCAAGCGCGCCGGGTTTGTCGATGCACATAAGGACGAAACGGGGCATGAGCGCTCCTGGTTGGTCAGGGTTGGGGTTGGGTCGGGTTCGGGTTGAGTCAGATTTCGGACCGCAGGGGTCGCGAGAGGAGGCGGGTCAGAGCCGCATCGACCTCCAGGTCTCCCGCCAGGATCTCGGCGACGGCCAGGCAGATGGGCGCCTCGACCCCCAGACGGGCGGCCAGGGCGGCCACGGCCGGCGCCGAGGCCGCGCCCTCGGCCACCGAGCGCTTGCCGGCCAGGGCCTGGGCCGCGCTCTGACCGCGCCCCAGCGCCAGGCCAAGGCTCATATTGCGCGACTGGGTCGAGCCGCAGGTCAAGACCAGATCGCCCAGGCCGCAGAGCCCCGCTAGGGTCCGCGCCTGGGCCCCCATGGCCACGGCCAGGCGGGTCATCTCCGCAAATCCCCGGGTGATCAGGGCGGCCTTGGCGCTCGCCCCCAGGGTCCGGCCCTCCGCCACGCCGCAGGCGATGGCCAGGACGTTCTTCACCGCGCCGCCCGCCTGGGCGCCGATCAGGTCGGCCGAGAGGTAGGGGCGGAAGGTGGGGCTGGCGATGGCTGAGGCGATATCCTGGCCCTCGGTCTCGGTTCGCGTCGCCAGGGTGACGGCGGTAGGCAGGCCCCTCGCGACCTCTTCGGCGAAGCTGGGCCCTGACAGGACCGCGATACGGGCGCCTGGCAGGACCTCGGCGGCGACCTCGCTCATCAGTTTTAGCGTTCCGGCCTCCACCCCCTTGGCGCAGATCACGAGGCTGGCCTCCGGCTCGAGGCCTGG
>DAIDGR010000053.1 GCA_027452265.1 Caulobacteraceae bacterium | reverse complement strand
TTGCCCGGCCCTCGCCTTGGGCTTAAACCTTGGAGGATGAAACGCCTCCTGGTCCTCGCCGTTACCCTTGGCGCCCTGGCTGCATGTCAGGAGACCCCCATGGGTCCGGCCGCCGTCACCCCGCCGCCGGGCGCCGTGCAGGATACGCTCCCCGAGGCCGCGCCATTCGACCCTGCCGCCTTTGCCTGGTCCACGGCGCCCGGGCGCGCCTCCCTGACCGGCGTCCTCGCCTATCGTCGCGAGGGCCTGCAATATACGTGCCGAGGCGAAGATGTCCTTCTGATCCCCGACGCGCCCTGGAGCCGCCGGCGAATGATCATCCTGTACGGCGCGGCCAACTCGGCGGCCCTGCCGGTGGCGATCGTACGGGCGCGCAGCGCCTCGGCCCCGCCCGGCGACTATGCGCGCTTCGTGCGCCGCACCACCTGTGACGCGGAAGGTCGCTTTGGCTTCGACGGCCTGCCCGATGGCGCCTGGTATGTCGTCACCGTCGCGCGGCCCCTGAACGCGACCGGCGAGCCCATGGCCCTGACCCGGAGGGTGGAGCTGAGGTCCGGCGTGCGCGCCATCACGCTTCCCTGACGATTTAAGGTCCTGGCCCGCATGGACCCGTGGGGTGTCGCGCTCAGGTCGGCCTTGGGCGGCCGATGAACGGCGGATGAACAGGGCGGTTCAGGGTCGGTTCAGCGCCTGGGGACTATCCCCGGCATAGTCCCTGGTTAGGGACAGGGTCAGCACTCCAATTCCGGAGCCGACGACCCCTCAGAGGCGCGGAGGCGCTCTGGCGATGCACACGGTTCTCAAGACCAGCCTGGCGGCGGTCCTGGCCATCTCTTCGACTCTGACGGCGGCGGCGCCCGCCATGGCGGATCCGGGTGGTCACGGCGGCGGCGGGGGCTTCCACGGCGGCGGCGGCGGCTTTCACGGCGGCGGCGGTGGATTCCACGGCGGTGGTGGGGGCTTCCATGGCGGTGGCGGCTTCCACGGCGGCGGGTTCGGCGGCGGCGGCGGCTTTCACGGCGGCGGCGGATTCCATGGCGGCGGATTTGGCGGCGGAGCCGCATTCCACGGCGGTGGCGGTGGATTCCATGGTGGCGGCTTCCGCGGCGGCGGCGACTGGCATGGCGGCGGTTGGCATGGTGGCGAAGGCTGGCATGGCGGCGGTTGGCGCGGTGGCGACGGCTGGCATGGCGATGGCTGGCGCGGCGGCGGCTGGGACGGCGATGGCTGGCATGGTGTCGGCTGGGGCGGCGGCTGGGGCGGCGGCTGGGGCGGCTGGGGTGGCTGGGACGACGACTGGGGTGGGCTGGGCGCCGGCTTGGCGATCGGCGCTCTGGCCGGGGCCGCGGTGAGCACAGCCTATGGCGACTACAGCTACCCCGACTATGCCTATGCCCCCGCCTATGTTCCGGCCTACGGTTACGGCTATGGCTATGGGCCCAACCCGTATTGCGGATATTCGCCCTATTACGGGACCTATGCCTGCAACTACGGCGGCTACGTGCCGGACGACGACGACTGACGAGCCGGCGTGGTCAGGCTGACAGGATGGCGAAGCCCCGCCTCAAGACCCGAGGCGGGGCCTTTTTTTGTCATACCGCGGCTCAGTTCAGCGCGGCGCGGCCGATCCTGAGGGTGTCGCCGCCCCCGTCTTCCGGCGCCTCGACCTTGATCACCGCCCCGTCGGGATACTCGCCCGCGAGGAGCTTGCGGGCGATCGGATCGATCAGCGCCTTTTGGATCACCCGCTTGAGCGGTCGCGCGCCATAGACGCTGTCATAGCCGCGTTCACCCAGCCAGTGCAGGGCCGCAGGGTCCAGAGCCAGGACAAGCCGCCGCTCAGCCAGACGCTGCTCCACGCGCTCCAGCTGGATCCGCACGATATCGTCCATCTGCGCCCGGCCAAGCCGCTTGAACAGGATGATCTCGTCGATGCGGTTGAGGAACTCCGGACGGAAGTGCTTGCGCACCACATCCATCACCAGATGGCGGACGGTTTCGGTCTCCTCGCCCTCGCCCTGCGCCGCGAGGAATTCCGAGCCGAGGTTGGAGGTCATGACGATGATGGTGTTGCGAAAATCCACCGTCCGGCCCTGGCCGTCGGTCAGGCGGCCCTCGTCGAGCACCTGAAGCAGGACATTGAACACGTCGGCGTGGGCCTTCTCGACTTCGTCGAACAGCACCACCTGATAAGGCCGGCGGCGCACCGCCTCGGTGAGCGAGCCGCCCTCCTCGTAGCCGACATAGCCGGGCGGCGCGCCGATGATCCGGCTGACCGCGTGCTTCTCCATGTATTCGCTCATGTCCAGACGCGTGACGGCCGTCTCGTCGTCGAACAGGAACTCCGCCAGGGCCTTGGTGAGCTCGGTCTTGCCCACCCCGGTGGGGCCCAAGAACAGGAAGGAGCCGATCGGCCGGGCCGTGTCCTGAAGGCCCGCACGGGCGCGGCGCACCGAGTCGGCCACCGCTTGCAGGGCCTCCTCCTGACCGACCACCCGCCGCCGGAGATCGTCCTCCATCCGCAGCAGCTTTTCGCGCTCGCCCTCCAGCATCTTTTCGACCGGCACGCCGGTCCAGCGCGAGACGACCGCGGCAATCTGCTCGGCGTCAACAACTTCAGGGGTCAGGGCGTCGGCGCGCGCGGCCTCCTCCTCCGCCAGCCTGCGCTCCAGGGACGGAATCTCGCCATAGGCGATCTCCGAGGCGCGCTGCAGGTCGCCCCGCCGCTGCGCCGCGGCCAATTCAGCGCGCAGTCGCTCCAGCGCCTCCCGGGCCTGGGCGCCCTCGACCACCTTTTCCTTTTCCGCGCGCCAACGCGCCGTCATTTCGGACGAAGTCGCGTCAAGCTCGGCGATCTCCGCCTCCAACCGCTCAAGGCGCGAGATGGAGCCGGCGTCGGTCTCGCGGCTGAGCGCCTCGCGCTCGATCTTCAGCTGGATCAGGCGCCGGTCGATCTCGTCCAGTTCCTCGGGCTTGGAGTCTACCGCCATGCGCACCCGGCTCGCGGCCTCGTCGACGAGGTCGATCGCCTTGTCAGGCAGGAAGCGGTCGGTGATGTAGCGGTTGGACAGGGTCGCCGCGGCCACGATGGCGGCGTCGGCGATGCGCACGCCGTGGTGCGTTTCATATCGCTCCTTCAACCCGCGCAGGATGGATATCGTATCCTCGACCGTCGGCTCGCCGACAAAGACCGGCTGGAAGCGCCGCGCCAGGGCCGCGTCCTTCTCTACATGCTTTCGATACTCATCGAGCGTGGTGGCGCCGACGCAATGGAGCTCACCCCGCGCGAGGGCGGGCTTCAGCAGGTTCGAGGCATCCATGGCGCCGTCGGTCTTGCCGGCCCCGACCAGGGTATGCATCTCGTCGATGAACAGAATGATCGAGCCTTCGGCGGCGGTGACCTCATGCAGGATCGCCTTGAGCCGCTCCTCGAATTCGCCGCGATACTTGGCTCCGGCGATCAGGGCGCCGAGATCGAGCGCCAGGAGGCTCTTGTCCTTGAGGCTCTCGGGAACGTCGCCGTTGACGATGCGCTGGGCGAGGCCCTCGACGATGGCGGTCTTGCCGACGCCCGGCTCGCCGATCAGCACAGGATTGTTCTTGGTGCGCCGCGCCAGGACCTGGATGGTGCGTCGAATCTCCTCATCCCGGCCGATCACCGGGTCAAGCTTCTGGTCCCTCGCCTGGGCTGTGAGGTCGCGGGCATAGCGCTTGAGAGCGTCGTAGCCGTCCTCCGCCGAGGCGCTGTCGGCGGTTCGGCCCTTGCGCAGGGCGGCGGCGGCGGACTCCAGAGCCGCGGGCCTCGCGCCGGCCTTGGCCAGGACCTTGGCCGCCTCGCCGCCGTCCTTCGCCAGGGCGACCAGCAGCCGCTCTGTGGTGACGAAAGCGTCGGACGCCGCCTTGGCGTCGGCCTCGGCGGTGGCGAAGACCCGCGCCAGGTCGGGTGTGACATAGAGCTGGCCGCCGCCTTCCACGCGCGGGAGCTTGGCCAAAGCCGCCTCCACGCCCGCCTCGACAGCCGCCAGATCGCCGCCGGCCTGGGCGACCAGGGCGCTGGCCTGGCCGTCCTTCTCCTCCAGCAGAACCTTGAGAAGGTGCTCGGGCGCCATCTGCTGGTGACGCCGCGAGACCGCCAGGGACTGGGCGGAGGAAATCGCCTGTTTGGCGCGGTCGGTATAGGTCTCGATGTTCATTGAGGCTCTCGGTGCGAACGGAACCTCACTGATTTAGTGTTGCTCTAATGACACACAAGAGCCCGCCCGCGGAAGCGCCTGAATTCAGTCCTCCCCCGACTCCGGCGACGGCGCGTCGACGGGCGCGGCGCGACGGCGGCGGGGGCGACGCTCCTCGGTCCGTTCGGCCTCCACCGGGCGGGCCTGAAGAAACGCCGGGGCGTGGCTGACATCGCCATCCTCGGCCCGCAGCACGGTTTGGGGGGCGTCAGAGACCGCATCCTCTGCGCCGCCCTCCGCCTCATAGCGCGGCGCGCGGTCGTCACGGGCATACCGGGGGCGCTCCTCGCGCCGGGACGGCCGTTCGCCTCCCCGCTCCCCAGAACTGCGCTCCGCCGAACTTCGCTCGCCTGAACTGCGTTCTCCTGAACCCCGGTCCGCGTAGCGCTCGCCCCGCTCCTGGCCGTTCCGATCCGAGCCGCCGCCTCCATAACGCGATCCACCCTCTGGCGAGCGCCACTCGGCCCGTCCTTCGTCGCGGCGGCCCTCCTCGCGGCGCCCCTCGTCGCGCCGGCCTTCATCTCGGCGGCGTTCGTCACGACGGCCCTCGCCGCGGGGTTCGTAGGACCGGGACTCGAAGGTCCGCCCGTCGTCCCGGCGGCTATCATCCCGACGTCCATCATCCCGGCGCCCGTCATCCCGGCGCCCGTCATCCCGGCGGTACTCATCTCGCCGGTAGTCGTCGCGACGCGCGGAGGTATAGCCGCGCTCGCCATTGCCCTCGCCCCCCTCGGCGGTCACGCCGCTCTCGGCCTCGGCCTCGCCTTCCAGCGCCTCAAGATTGGGCTCTTCCTCGAAGTCGATGTCGAAGCCCGAGACGAACTGGTCGCGGCCCAGAATGTCGGCCACGGGGCGTTGCGGCTGCATCGTGCGAATCAGACGGAAATAGTGCTCGGCATGCTGCAGGTAGTTTTCCGCCAGGACCCGGTCGCCGGACATGGTCGCGTCACGCGCCAGCTGCATGTACTTCTCATAGACATGCTGCGCGGCGCCGCGGACCTTGACGCCCTCGGGCCCGTTGGACTCGAAGGCGCGGTTGGCGTTCTGCTGCGGCTTGCCGCCGGAACCGCCGTTGCGGTTGCGGCCGCGCTGGCGCTTCATGCCCTTGAAGTCTCTCATCTTTCGATACCTGTTCTATGTCGTGACGCGGGCGAGGCCCGGCGAATGGTGCGGATGTGGAGCGTCAGCGCGCGGCGCGATCACGCACGCTTGGAACGACGCCTGACGGGGGGAAGCGACATCTTCGCCTCGCGCCGCGACGGCGCGCTTCAACCGGCTTGAGGAGCCCATAAGGGCCCCCGCCTCCCTGGGTTTGAAGACGGCGAAGGAGACAGCGGGGCCTTAAGCCTCCGCCAGGTCTTTGTCCAAGCCTTTCTTCGCCCCATGCACCACCCGCGGACGGGCTGAGAGATCGGGCTGGATCGCCAGGTCCACCGCGCCGGCGGCGGCGAACAGGGCCTGCACGGCGTCGGCCTGACCAAGCCCCACCTCGACGGCGAAATATCCGCCCGGCCGCAGAACCTCGAGGATCTGCGGCGCCAGATCGCGATAGGCGTCCAGACCATCGGCGCCGCCATCCAGGGCGAGGCGCGGCTCATGGTCCTTGACCTCAGGGTCAAGCATTTCGATCTCGGCGCTCGGAATATAGGGCGGGTTGGCGACGACAATATCGAAGCCCTCGGCCTCCAGTCCGTGGGTCCAGTCCCCGCGCAACAGAGCGGCGCGTCCCGCCAGACCCAGGTTCGCGGCGTTCTCGCGCGCCACGGCCAGGGCCGCCTCGGAGACGTCGACTCCCAGCCCTATGGCGCGGGGCCGTTCGGCCAGGAGGGCCAGCAGCAAGGCGCCGGACCCGACCCCAAGATCCAGGATCCGCACCCTCGCGGCCTCGGGGATCCGGGGCAGAAGGACATCGAGCAAGGTCTCGCTTTCGGGCCTTGGCGTGAGCACGTCCGGCGTGACGCCGAGCATGATCTTCCAAAAGCCCTTGCGGCCGAGGATATGGCTGACCGGCTCGCGCCGCGCCCGCCGCGCGAGATACGCGTCCAGGGTTTCGACCTGGGCCTCGCTCAGCGGGCGGTGCGGGTCGGCCAGGATGTCGGTGCGCGTGGCGCCGCTGGCCGCCTCCAGCAAGAGGCGCGCATCGATGGCCGGGCTGTCGACGCCCGCGTCCTTCAGGACGGCGCGAGCCTCGCTCCAGGCGGAAACCAGGGTCCTGGAAATGGCTATTCGGCCGCCTGGCGCGGCTTGGCGGCCGCCGCGTTCGCCGCGTCGAGTTCGGCGGCCTTGGCCTCGACCAGGCCGACAATGTGCTCGATCATGCCCTCATTGTCCTGCTTGTGGTCCGGTTTGCCGGCCATATAGACCATCCCGGCGCCCTTGCCGCCGCCGGTGAAGCCGACATCCGTCATCAGGGCCTCGCCCGGGCCATTCACCACGCAACCGATGATCGACAGGCTCATCGGGGTGGAAATGTGCTTGAGCCGCTCCTCCAGCACCGCCACCGTATCGATCACGTTGAAGCCCTGCCTCGCACAGGACGGGCAGGCGATGATGTTCACGCCGCGATGGCGCAGGCCAAGCGACTTGAGGATGTCGAACCCGACCCGGATCTCCTCCACCGGATCGGCGGCCAGAGAGACGCGGATCGTGTCGCCGATCCCAGCCCACAACAGGCTTCCCAGACCAATGGATGATTTGATGGTGCCGGTCCGCGTCGGACCGGCCTCGGTGACGCCCAGATGGAGCGGGCAATCGATCGCCTCGGCCAGCATCTGGTAGGCGGCCACCGTCATGAAGACGTCCGACGCCTTCACGCTGATCTTGAACTCGTGAAAGTCGTGGTCCTGAAGGATGCGAGCATGGTTGAGCGCGCTCTCGACCATGGCGTCGGGACAAGGCTCGCCGTATTTTTCCAGCAGTTCGCGCTCCAGCGACCCGGCATTGACGCCGATCCGCATGGAGCAGCCATGGTCGCGCGCGGCCTGGATCACGTCCCTCACCCGCGCCGGTGAGCCGATATTGCCCGGGTTGATCCGCAGGCAGGCGGCCCCGGCCTGGGCCGCTTCGATGCCGCGCTTGTAGTGAAAATGGATGTCGGCCACGAGCGGGACCTTGGCCGCCTTGGCGATGGTCTTGAACGCCGCCGTCGCGTCCTCGTCCGGGCACGACACGCGGACGATATCCGCGCCGGCCTCCTCAAGCTGGCGGATCTGGTCAATCGTCGCCTTGGCGTCGCCGGTGACCGTATTGGTCATGGACTGGACGGTGATCGGCGCGCCCCCACCCACGGGGACCGAGCCCACATGGATCTGTCGCGAGGGACGGCGCTGAATCATGCGCCAGGGACGGACATGGGTGTGATCGCGTTCGCTCATGGCCCCAAGAATAGGTCCGATTGGCCCGGTTCCCAAGTCCCCAGAACGCAGCCCGGGGGACGCGGCAACGATTCAGGAATGCGCGATCAGTTCATCAGGCGGGGCAAAGGCGAGCGCCCCTCGGGCAAAACGCCCTTGGCATAGCCCTGGACGTAGGCCTCCACGGCGTTGGGCGCGTCCACATCCACGCTGAGGCCCTCCGCGCCCGTGGCGCGCCAGGCCTCTCCGGGCAGCAACTCCCGCGCGAAGACAATGGATCCCTGAGCATCGCGGACGATGATCGTCACCGGCGCCTTGGCCTGGAGGACAAGGCCCGGGCCGGCGCCGCTGGCGCCATAGATCCGGCCTCCCGGAATGAAGGGCGCGCCGGCATGAGCGCTGGGGCGCGGGGCGGGCGCATCACCCGCCTGGGCGGCGGCCCCGGCCTCGGAGTCCGTCATCGGCGTCGCCGTCACCGGAGCGATGGCCAGCTGAGCATTCCCCGTCGACCGACTGGGCGCGCCAAGACCCGGCGTCTGATAGCTGGGCGGCGGTCCGGCCGCGAGCGGCGGCGGCGGCCCCACCGCCAGAGGCGCGGCGGATGCGGCGAGCGCCGTGGGACTGACCGCCGAGATATCCGGAGGCGGCGCGGGGCGGGTCTCGGTACGACGCCAGATATTCCATCCGATCACGGCCAGGACCACCGCGGCCGCCAGGGCGGCGGCGAGACGCGGAAGGATGGGCTCGGTCCGCTCTACGGTGACCGGCGCCTCCAGCGCCGTGGAGACAGGCGGCGCCTCCTCGCGGAAGCGCGCCACCACCGCCTCTTCGTCCAGGCCAAGGGCGCGGGCGCAGTTGCGCACGAATCCAACCGTAAAGGGACGGGACGGCAGGGCGGGATAATCCAGGGCCTCAAGGGCCGCGATGTGGGCCGCACGGATGCGCGTCTTGGCGGCGAGGTCCGCGAGGCTAAGACCCGCCTTCAGCCGCGCCTGGGCAAGCACGTCTCCCACGTGGGCCGGAGGCGCCTCTGACGTCTCGGCGGCGGGGGGGGCGCCCTCGATCGCCGATTGGGGCGTCACCTGGGCCAGCGCCTGGGGCGGGGCCTTGGCGGGCGCCGTCCAACGCGGCGCGGCCCGTGTGGTCCGGAGACGGCGCGGCGTCGCCTCACCGAATCGCGCCGGCGCGCGCCCACGCGCCTCCGCCTCGTCGGCGACCGTCACAACGTCAATGTCCGAGCTGTCCAGAGGCACCGCGCCTGCCTTTGTCGAGAGGTCGGCGAATTCAAAAAAACTTCATAAAATTAAGGCTATCGTGAACCCGAAAGCCTGATGGGTCTCGTAACAGCCCACCCGCCCAAGATCAATGTCGCTGATTCGGCGCCCGAATCGTGACGGGCGAAATGAGCGAGTCGCACAGGCTCTCAGACGCCCCTTGCCTTAGAATGCAGCGCGGGACGCGCGCGGGACGCGCGCCTGAACGGCGGCGATGCGGTCAGAGATCGACGGAGATCTTTCGGGCCAGGGTCTCGACCTCGCCGCGCACCGAGCTCGCGGCGCTGGCCAGCATGGGCGCAAGGCCCCGGCGGGCGGCCTCGCGGTCCACCGACAGGATCATCTGCTTGACCGGGCCAATACCGGTGGGCGGCATGGACAGGCGGTCAAACCCGAGCGCGATCAGGGTGAAGGCCTCCAGCGGACGGCCAGCCATCTCGCCACAGACCGAGACCGGCGTGCCGCTGGCGACGCAGGCGTCGTGGATATCCCGCATGACGCGCAGGAATGGCGGCGACAGGGTGTCGTAGCGGTCGGCCACGCGAGGATTGCCCCGATCGGCGGCGAACAGATACTGGGTCAGGTCGTTGGTCCCCACCGAAACGAAGTCGGTCAGAGGCAGCAGGGCGTCCAGGTGCCAGACCAGGGCCGGCGCCTCGATCATCGCTCCGACGTCCAGGCGGGCCGGTGGAGCGCGGCCCCGCCTCACAGCCCAGGCGATCTCCCGGTCCACCAGACTGCGGGCGAGGCGAAACTCGTCCACGGAGGTCACGAGGGGAAACATGACCCGAAGGGGACGGCCGTCGGCGGCGGCGATCAGGGCGCGAAGCTGAAGGCGCAGGAGGGCGGGCCGGTCGAGCCCCATGCGCACAGCCCGCCAACCCAGGGCCGGATTGTCCTCTCGCTCGGCGTGCATGTAGGGCAGGACCTTGTCGCCCCCCAGGTCCAGGGTCCGGAAGGTCGCGCCCAGCGGTCCGGCGCGGGCCAGGACGAGGTCGTACAGCTCGCGCTGCGCCTGAAACTTCGGGAGAGCGTCCGACACCATGAACTGGAATTCGGTCCGGAAGAGACCGATGCCCTGCGCGCCCGTCTCAGGCAGGATATCGAGATCGACCGCGAGGCCGGCGTTCATCAGCATCGCCACGGGACTTCCGTCGCGGGTGATGGCCGGGGTGTCGCGCAGGCGGGCGAAGGCGGCGCGGCGCTGGGCGCGCACGGCCATACGGGTGGTGAAGGCCTTCACCACATCCGGGCGGGGACGCAGATAGGCCTCGCCGGACTCGCCGTCGACGAACACGGCGTCGCCCTCGTTCACCCGGTCGCGCAGGCCCTCCAGCCGCCCGACGCAGGGAATGTCCATGGCCCGGGCGACGATCGCCGCGTGGCTCGCAGAGGACCCCTCCTCCAGCAAAAGGCCACGCAGCTTCGAGCGGTCATATTCCAGGAGATCGGCCGGGCCGAGATTGCGGGCGATGAGCACCGCATCATTGGGAAGGCTCCGGGCGCTGGAGCCCTCGCCCGCCAGATGCCGCAGCAGACGATCGTTCAGATCTTCAAGATCGTGCAAACGCTCTCGCAGATAGGCGTCGCGCGCCTGACCGAGGCTCGCCCGATGTTCGGACCGGACCCGCTCGACGGCCGCCTCCGCGGTCAGCCCGGAATGCACCGCATCCTGCAGAGACCGGGACCAGGATCGGCTGTGGGCCAGCATACGATAGGTCTCAAGGACGTCGAAGGACGGGCCGACCAGCCCTTCATGGCCCTCGATCATGCCGTCGATCTGGGTGCGCAGGCTCTCCAGGGCCTGGGCGAGCCGGGCCTCCTCGGCCGCGACATCGTCCGACAACAGGCGGCTGGCGGCCACCGGCGCCTCATGAAGGACGGCGATCCCAAACGCCAGGCCGTCCGAGAACTTCGCCCCCTTGAGCCGCTCGGAGCGGTGGGGCGCGATCTCGATGTCCTTGAGCTCGTCGCGGTCGAGCAGATCGCCAGCGGCGACCATCTCCGCCAGCACCATGGCGATGATCTGCAGATCCTCGACATCGTCGTCCGCATAGATCCTCGCCGCCCGGTTCTGCACCACCAGGACGCCGATGGCGCGGCCGCCACGCAGCAGGGGGACGCCGAGAAAGGCGTGGAACGGATCCTCGCCCGTCTCCGGGCGATAGGAAAAGGCGGGGTGACTGGCCGCATCCATCAGGTTGAGCGGGCGGCCCTGGCGCATGATCTCGCCGATCAAGCCTTCGCCGGTCTTCAGGCGGGTGACGTGGACCGCCGACGGGTCGAGGCCCTCGGTCGCGAACAGCTCCATCTCGCCGCTGGCGCGCCGCAGATAGATCGAGCACACCTCCGCCACCATTGAGGCGGCGATGGTCCGCACCACAGCCCCAAGCTTGGCCTGGGTCTGTCCGGCGGCGGCGATGGTCTCACGGATCTGCCGCAGCAGGGTCCGCGGGCCGCGCACAAGCGTCGGGATGGCGGGGGTGGGGCTCACCTGAGGCTCTTCGAAACGGAGGCGGGCCCCGAGGGGAGCCCGGGGCGGTTCGACGGCGCCTATAGCAGGTTTTGGCCCACAGGGGCGACGCGCCGCCGCTCGGCGCACTCTGGGCGCCAAGGCGCCCGCGAGCAGAGCGCAAGATCGGCCCGTGGCTAGATTGGGGGCGCCTCTCTTCCCCTTCGCAACGCGCGACGACGCCTCAGGTCCGGGGCGGACCTCGCCTCCCGCGGCTCAGGGATTGGGCAGAACCCCCGAGTCGAGCCAGGGCTTGGGGTCGTCAGGCTGGGCTGAGGCGCGATAGCTGGGCGGAACGCGGGCATGGCTGGCCTGCTCATAGGCGTAGCCCAAGGAGAACAGCTGTGCCTCGCTCCAGGCCGGACCAATGAAGGACAGGCCCACGGGCAGACCCTCGACCTCGCCCATGGGCACGGTCAGGTGCGGATAGCCGGCCACGGCGGCGTAGCTGCCGGCCCCTCCCCCGCTCGGCCGGTCCCGCAGCACGGGGTCGATCAGCCAGCTCGGTCCGGTCGTCGGCGCCACCAGGGCTGCGACCTTGGCCCCCGCGAGCATGGCGTCGATGCCGTCCGGACCGGCCAGCCGGTGGGCCAGGGTCTTGGCCTTGATGTAGTCAGGATCGTCGAGCCCCTTGGTGGCCTCCGCGGCGAGGAAGTTCTCCTGGCCAAAGAGGCTCATCTCCGCCTCGGCATGGGCCTTATCGAAGGCGATCAGGTCGGCCAGGGTGCGCGAGGGAACCTTCTGCGGCGACGTGCTCGCCAGATAGGCGTTCAGGTCCGCCTTGAGTTCGGTCATCAGGACCTCACGTTCCGCCAGGCCCATCTCTCTGCGTCCGGCCGGCTCGGGGACGTCGACGAGGATGGCGCCGGCGGCCCTCAGAGTGTCGAGCGCCTTGTCGAACACCGCTTCGGTCTCGGGGTTGAACCCGGCGGCAAAGCGCAAGACGCCGATCCGCACCCCCTTGAGCGCCTTGGGGTCCAGGGCCTTGGTGTAGTCCATGCGATGGGCGTCAGCCTCGGCGGTCGCGGGATCGGTCGGGTCAGACCCGGCCATGGCGCTGAGCAGGATGGCGGCGTCGGCGACGCTGCGGGTCATCGGCCCCGCCGTATCCTGGGTGTGGCTGATCGGCACGATATGGGTGCGCGACACCAGGCCCACGGTCGGCTTCATACCCACGAGGCCGTTGATCGCGGAGGGGCAGGTCACCGAGCCATCGGTCTCGGTGCCGATGGCGGCGGCGGCAAGGCTGGCGGCCGCCGCCGCGCCCGATCCGGAGCTCGACCCGCAGGCCGAACGATCGAGCGCATAGGGATTGCGCACGAGCCCTCCGACGCCGCTCCAGCCGCTGACCGAGCGGTTCGAGCGGATGTTGGCCCACTCCGAAAGATTGGTCTTGCCCAGGATGATGGCGCCGGCCGCGCGAAGGCGCGTGACCATGGGGGCGTCGCGCCCGGTGACATTGTCCTTAAGCGCCAGGGATCCGGCGGTGGTGGGAACAGGATCGGCCGACTCGATATTGTCCTTGATCAGGATCGGCACGCCGGCCAGGGCGCCGCCAGCTTTTCCGGACGCGCGCGCCGCATCGGCCGCCGCCGCCGCGCTCAGGGCGTCAGGATTGACCGCAATCACGGCGCGCAGCTTGGGATTGAGGGCGGCGATGCGCGCCTCATAAGCCCGGACCAGCTCCACCGACGTGACTTTCCCCGCGGCCAGGTCCGCTTCGATCTCGGAGATGGACTTCTCGGTGGGGTCGTAGGCGAACACGGGCGAAGCGGCTCCCAAGGCGACGAGGGCGACGAGACCGGCGGCGAAGGCTTTCATTGCGGGTTCCGGGCTATGCGGTCAGAGGGGCGCCGCGAGGAAGGCGGCGATGTGCTGGTTGAGGAAGGCGGCGTCGGCCGGATTGCTGGCGGCGCCGGCGGTGTGGCCCCAGAGCGAGGGGATCGGGGTGAAGGTCACGTGCGGGATGAACTGAGCCTCGTATTCCGCATCCGTGATCGGGAAGTAGAGGTCGGTCTCCGAGGGCATGTAGAGGACGGGGATCCGGATCGACTTCAGGGCCTTGACCGTGTCGCCGCCAAAGCCAGGCGTCGTCCCGACATCGTGCGTCTCCCAGGCGCGCATTTGCAGGATCAGATTGTTGGCGTCGGCGCCCGGGATGAAGTTGTCGCGAAACCGCGCCATCACCGTCTCGAAGGTCGCGTTCGGCTGGGTGGTGCGCCACAGCTCCTCACGCCACCAGGGTTGCGAATAGAGCCAACCGGCCCAGACCATGCCGAAGGCCGAAAGGCCGCGCTTGGGCGGGGCGGTATAGTCACCGTCCTTGAAGTCGGGGTCGGCGGTGATCGCCGCGATCTGGCCCTCCAGGCGGATCACGCCATGCGGCCAGGTCCGGGCGGTCGAGGAGGTGGCGACGATGCGGTCGACGAAATCGGGATGGCTCACGGCCCACTGGAAGGCCTGCTGCCCGCCCATGGAAAAGCCGATCACCGCCTGAAGATGCTTGACGCCCAGGCCCTCGACCAGAAGGCGGCGCGTGGCCTCGACATTGTCGCGGATCGTCACCCTGGGAAATCGCGGGCCGTCGAAGGGCGGCGGCGTATTGCTGGGCGAGGACGACTTGCCGTTGCCGAACATCTCCGTCGCGACGAGGAAGTGGGTCCCGGGGTCCAGGGCCTTGCCCGGCCCGATCAGCCAGTCATAGCCGCGGCTGTCGGCCATATAGTGCGACGGCAGGAGGATCGCGTTGTCGCCCTTGGCGTTGAGCGTTCCCCAGGTCCGATAACGGATCTCCGCCTTCGGCAGGACCGCGCCGTTTTCGAGACGAAACGCATTGATGGTGAACATCGCCACCCTCCCCTCGTCAGCGGCCCGGCTGGCCCCGGGCGCGGCCCATAGGGTGCAGGCCAGCAGAAAGGACGCCAGCCAGGATTTCAGCGCCGCCGGCGTCACGGCTTGGCCGCCGGGGCGTCATACTGGGCGAACCAGGCGAGGACCGCCTCGGCCTTGGCGGCGGAGTGGCTCGGCCGCAGGGCCATGTCGTGGAAGGCCCCTGGAACCTTGATCAGCACGGTGGGAACCCCGCGCAGACGAAGCGCCCCGTAATACTGTTCGGACTCCTCATCCGGCGTGCGCACATCCGACCCGCCGACAATGATCATGGTCGGGGTGGTCACATTGCCAACCAGGGACAGGGGCGAGCGGGCCCAGTAATGGATCGGGTCCTCCCAGGGCATCTGGCCGAACCAGTAGCGCGCCATCCATGGATAGAGGTCGTTGGTGAGAACCTCGCTCGCCCAGTCGATCACCGGCTTCTGGGCGACGGCGGCGCGGAAGCGATGGGTCTTGCCGACGATCCACGACGTCAGAACGCCCCCGCCCGATCCACCCGTCACGAACAGGCGGCCCGGATCGACAAAGCCCTTGGCCACGGCGGCGTCGACGACGCTCATCAGGTCGTCATAGTCATGGCCAGGATAGGCGTGGTCGATCTCGTTGGCGAAGGCGTCGCCGTAAGAGGTTGAACCGCGCGGATTGGCGTAGACCACCACATAGCCCGCGGCGGCATAGAGCTGATCGTCGGTGGCGAAGATCGGCCCATAGCTGGCGAACGGGCCGCCATGAATCTCCAGGATCAACGGATATTTCTTGGCCGGGTCGAAGCCGGGCGGGGTGATCATCCAGGCGTCGATGGCGAGGCCGTCAAACGACGACTTGACCGGCAAGGCCTCAAGCCGCCCCAAGGTCCGCGTGGCGAACAGGTCGCCATTGAGGTCGGTCAGGCGACGGATATGGGCGTCATCCGCCCCGCCCTGGGCCAGGGCGAGCTCCGGTGGCCGATCCGGCGATCCTTGGGTGTAGGCAATCTCACCGCGGGGACCGACCGACCAGGCGCCGCCGCTATAGGGCAGGTCAAGCCCGCCCGAGGCCAGGCCATTGGCGACCGGGGCGACAGCCCCGTCCAGGCCCAGGCGCACGACCTCCGTGACGCCGTGGTTCACCTCCTCGGCATAGATGGATTTTCCGTCCCGCGCCCAACGCGGATGAGAAAGGCTGCGGTCGAGGTCGCCGGCAAGGGCGTGGACATGGCCGCCGTCGATATCGGCCACATAGACATGCTGGTTGGTGTAGCCGTGATAGTGGTCGTCATAGCCGACAAAGGCGAAGGCGCGGCCATCCGGTGAGACGTCCGCCTGGCCGTCGGGGCCCTCCTGTTGCGTCAGGCGCGTCGGCGCGCCGCCCGCGAGCGGGACCGACCAGACGGCGCTGCGAAACGGGTTGATCTCCCAGGCCTTGCCGCTGCGACGGGTGACGAGGATCGCTTTTCCGTCCGGAGTCCAGGCGAGCGGCCCGGCGTCCTGGGTGTCGCCAAAGGTCAGCTGTCGCGCCGTCCCGCCCTCGGCGCTGATGACGAAGACGTGATCGCGACCCTTCTCAAGCTCCCCGACGCCATCAGCGCGGTACGAGACCGACGAGATCACCTGCAACGGCCCGGACCACTTGGCGCCCTTGGGCTTGTCCAGGGGAGCACCGAAGGCCGGCTCGGCCTGCGGCTCCAGCATGACAAAGGCGATCTGACGCCCGTCAGGCGACCAGGAAATGTCCTTGGGAGGACGGGCCAGAGTGGCGAGGCGGGCCGTGCGACCGCTGGCCAGCCAACGCACATAGAGGCTGGGAGGACCCTCGCCCTCCGAGGCCAGGAAAGCGATCCGCGTCCCGTCGGGCGACCAGCGCGGCTCGAAGCCCTCAAGGCTCCCGCTCACCAGGGGCGTGTCGACGCCTGTCTTCAGGTCCACGACCCAGATCGCGCTGACCCCGCGATCGACCATGATGTCATTGGCCACCCGGACATAGGCCACTTGCGTCCCATCCGGGCTGACCTGAGGGTCGCTGGCCCGGGTCAGGTTGAAAATATCCGCGGGTTTGAGGGGCTGCGCCTTCGGCGTCGGAGTTGCGGCGGACGGGCCTGTCGGGGCCTGGGCGGCGCTGAGTCCGGGCAAGGCGGCGCCGAGGACCGCCAGGGCGGCCAGGGAACGCGTCACAACATTCGACATGGGGTTCGTCCTTCGCCGCAACGACCGGGTAGGCGTCGTCAGACAAAAAACGGGCCGGCGTTTCCGCCGGCCCGCCAGAAGGTTGGATCAGAACTTCGCGCGGAGCGTGAAGTAGAAGCGCTGGCCGAGGTAATCATAGGTCGCCAGGGCATTCTGACCGCCGAGGAGATAGGAGTTCGGCGGCGGGTTCTGGTTGAACAGGTTGTCGATCGTGATCATGGCCTGGAAGTTCTTGGTGATGTCATAGCTCACCGAGGTGTTCCACTCCCAGTAGGCGCCGGTATGCTCATACTGCTCGGCCGAGCGGGCAAGGGTCACGTCCTGGAAGCCTGGGCCGACATAACGACCCTGCAGGAAGACCGACCACTTGTTGTAGGCCCAGGTCACCGACCCGTTCATCGCCCAGACCGGGTGACCGATATTGCCGACGACCGGGGTCGTCACGCCAAGGATCGTGGCCGACTGGGTCGCCGTGTAGAACCCGCCCCACTGGAAGGCCAGGTTCCCGCGGTCGCGATCGCTTTGGAAGAAGGGCAGCTTGTGAATGAACGGGATGTCATTCACGTCGACATTATACAGCGCGTTGGTCTGCAGACCGGAGAAGCTCGACCCCTGAATATTTTCCAGCGGCGTCGAGAAGCTGGTCACCTGACCTTGCGCGTTGCGCTGGAACAGGTTGCAGAACTGGTTGGGGAAGGCCGAGGACGGCGCATCGTAACAGGCCGCCATGACCTGGGTCAGGCTAAGCGCCGTGATCGCGTTCTCCAGCTGGATGTTGATCCAGTCGATGGAGAGCTGGAACCGCGGGATCCAGTGAGGCCGCAGCACCGTGCCCACCGTCCAGGAGTTCGCCACCTCATTCTGGAGGTTCGGGTTGCCGCCTGTCAGACCCAGCACCGACGCGTTGACCACGTTCGACTTGAAGGTCGACAGCGGCACGCCGAGCTTGGAGAACTCCGCCTGGCAGTTCGCCGCCCGATTGGCCGGCGCCGCGCCGCTGGTGATGAAGTTCGGATCGCACGGGTCGCTCGCGAACGAATTCACGTTCGTCGTCGGCAGGAACAGCTCTTCGATGGACGGGGCGCGCACCGAATGGGTGAAGTTGCCGCGGAACTCAATATCGTCGATCGGCTTGAACTTGCC